>JBDOMT010000084.1:0-7506 GCA_039831705.1 Pirellulales bacterium
CTTTCGCCACTTCGTGGCGATTGCGGTAAGTAAGCCACAACCAGAAAGTCGGGCTTTAGCCGACTGTCGGCGAACCCTCCGCCTTCAGGCGGTGGTCTTCAGTTTGGCTCGCTCGATGCCTCGTCCCCGACCGTGACAGTACAGTAAAACAATCGGGATATCTCTAACTTGATAGCCATAGAGATATAGAGATAAAGACCACACCTTCGTCGGTGTTTCCTCGTTAGTTCGCCACGAATTTGATGATCCGAGCAGCATGGCCGCCGCTGTTGGTGTCTTTAGCGACTTGTAACGTCAACACATGCTCGCCCGCCGGTAAATCTACGCAGAGTAGTACCGTGCGCGGATAGTGCAAACCGTTGCTAAACCTGTGATACAAATTCACTGATTGAAAATCACCTTCATCCACACGAGCCTTCAAGATACCTGTGTCGGGTCCCGCGACCACATAAGCACCTACTGTCGTTCCGGTGAATTTCAATGTGAGCTCCGCTCCAGGCCGATTGGCGCACAGCATTGGGATGCTTGTAAAACGAGAACGCTTGCTGCCAGGCAACGTTTTCCAATCAGGAGTCTTGATCTCCCAACCGGATTTTACAGTCGCCAGCTTGAGGTCGAGAAAACGCCCGTTACCATAATTTTGTTCATCGAGCGGTTGCACAGGCATATCATGCGGTACGGGCTTGGCGCCCGTCAGCAGCGCATCGCTCCATGCCTTGTCGAGCAACTGGTCGATCATGTCGGCACAGATCCGATTGCCAAATGGCTTGGGGTGCGTGCCGCCAAACTGTTTCCAAGTGATCTTGTCGTCAGTGATTTGCTCGGCGACTTCCTTGGCCAGATGAATTGTTGAAACATTGTAGTGCCTCGCCACGTCGCCGTGCGCCCGCATCGACAATGGTGTTTTGCCAGCTTGCAACTGGGCCAGCATGCCGGGGTTGACGAAGTGCGTAATCACAACATCCATGTACGGGTTGTGCCGCCGCGATTGAAGCAGGATGCCTTCCATGCCGCGAATGCACTCCCGCCGCGCGTGACCGGCGTCTTGATCGTCGTTGACGGCAAACTCGATGAATAACATGTCGACCGCGCCTTTGCTCAGCACATCTTCGGCTAGTCGAAACGCGCCGGTCGTAGAGCACGTTGACGCAATGCCGGCGTCGGTAAAGGTGAACTCGGTTTCCGGGAATCTTCTCTTCAAGCTCTCGCAAACCATTGCCCGGTATCCGTTCATTTCGGTAATCGATCCGCCAATGAAGGCGACGTGGCCTCGCTTGTGGTTTTGAAAACGAATCCGCGAGTTATTCAACCTGCCGCGACGTCGCACGTTGGGCCGAGTATGCTTCAAGATGAACGACACGATCGGCGCGGAGTCTTTCAGCGAGTGTGGATGATGACCGACGCTCGGCTTGTGAATCACTTGAATCGAACCACCCAACTTTTCATAACGTGCTTCGATGATTGCAGTATTCTCCTCCACCGGCACGTCGATGTCGGCGTCGACGACGACGTGTAGCAACGGCACGCTGGCGCGGGCAAGCGGTTTGAGGTTGTCGATCGGATTGTGCCGGTACGTCAATGCCTCGACTTCGGACAGGCCGTAAGCCGTTAAGCACTGCTTCCATGCTCCACCGTTACCTTTGCCTATTCCCTTGCCGCCAGGCCAGCTTTTGAAATCGCAAACCGGCGCGTCGCCATAGATGCAGCCGACTCTTCTGGGATTCGCCACGGCCCAATTGTAAATGATTAAACCGCCGCGACTCATGCCTTCGAGCGCCGGCCTCCTAGCAAGACCGTGCTGTTCGGTCATGACTTGGTAAAAGACGTTCCAATGCTTGACTGCCTGTGGGCTGCCGAACAACCCCGCGACGTCGCAATACGCCAAATGAAAGCCTTCATTTAGCAGCGCGACATCGGCTTGCGGTTCGTGCCCGAAAAACCGCGCCCGCCATATCCACGGCCGACTCTCAGCGGCGGTCTTCGGTGTTACGACCCAGCAACGCCGGCCATCAATCGTGAAGTCGAAACGGTCAAAGCCCAGCCAATCGGACGTCTTGCCAGTAAACCCAGCTGCGCTGGCCTCGGGAGTCGCAATGAGTAATAAAATGAAACAGCAAACTCGGATGGGTATCATTCTTTCCTTAGATTCGGTGCAGACTCATCGACTGTTGTCGAGGTGCTTGATCTTCAAAGTCAAGGTCGTTCATGGTCCTATGTCATACACTTGTCTCCCGCCTACTGCGAGATCAAATCGAACGTATCGTGTGAGTCCTGCCGGCTGAGGCGATGGCTGAATTCCAGAAGGCATTAGCCGTTTACCAAGAAATCGCCCGTGCAGGAGTTGTTCCGACCGGAAGGAGGCCGCGTACCGACTACGTGTTGATTTCGTGATTTTTTGTAACCTCGCGCCAACGTTATTGCCTGAGGCCGCAGAAATAGCCAATAACGTTGGCGCTATATCGGTTCAGTACTCCTTTTGGGTATGAGGCAACCAAGTTACTGGCCGTAAAAAGAAATAATCTGCACGACAGCGACAGCGGAGTGGTTCGATGGCTTTGGAAATCTTTGCCAGACTTGGGACATTGACTATAACGAGGCTGGCCGACCTGACAACGAAACGAGTAACTGCACTCGGAACGGCATTGCGAAAAAAAAGGAAGAGCGCCAGCGACCATAGCTAGGCACTTCAGGCACATCAAGGCGGTGGCCAATTGGGTGCGTAAGCAGAAGCTTTTGCATGAAGTACCAGAGTTCATGATACCCAAACTGCAAAAGGGAATGCGTGGCCGACCTATCACCTTGGAACAGTTCGAGCGGATTCACGACAAAGCTGTCGATGTGATGGGGTCCGAGGCTGCCGACTCTTGGCGGTTCTATCTGATGGGGCTGTGGACTTCCGGATTGAGCCTTGAGGAATCGTTGACCCTACGTTGGGATCCTGCTCCAGATTGAATTGTCGTTGATTATTCCGGCAGTATCCCATGCTGCTAATTCCCGCAGAGGCCGAGAAGGGACACGACAGCCGAGAAGATCTTGGCGAAGACGGATGACATAACTCGAAGGGGCACGGTAGAGATACCGGTTGCCCGGCCCCCCTAATCAAAAAATCTCATCCGACACGTAAATAACGACACCGGACGGATTTGCGAATGAAATTTCTCCAGTAATTCGTCCTATGTTCAAGCCCGCAAGTCTTACGTAATCTGTACGGTTGGTTCTGCGATGTGTCAAACATTTCGATTGTATCTACGAATTGGTTGACGACTCATCAACCGCGCAACATCGTGAAGAGTCCAACAAACTTTTCACACCGAACACAATCTTACGCGGGCATCGCACACTCGTGGCTAAGAAGTGGGACTATTCTGATCGCAAGGAGAAGAAATCCGGCCATCCAAGAATTCGCCAAGTGATTATCGACTTGACTCTCCAGTTCGCAAAGCAGAATCCGGCTTGGGGTTTCGATAGAATTCAAGGCGAACTCGCTAAAGTCGGATATCAGATTTGCGATACCACCGTCAGCAATATCTTAAAGCATACGGTATTGAACCTGCGCCGAGGCGTAAACGAACTGGATCGTGAGAGACGGTTCTCAAGGCGCACTGGGACGTGATAGCTGCGATTGATTTCACCACCGTGGAAGTCTGGACCAGGAACGGATTAGCGACCTTCTATTTACTGTTCGTCATGGAGCTAAAGACTCGCCGAGTTCACTTTGCCGGTTGCACCACGAGTCCACATGAAGCCTGGATGAAACAGACGGCTCGCGAACTAACCAACTGTGAAGATGGATTCCTCAATGGGAAGCAGCACTTGATCATGGACCGAGACACGAAGTTCTGTGAGTCGTTTCATTCGCTGCTGTCCAATGAAGGTGTTAATCCTGTTCGCTTGCCGCCACGAGCGCCCAATATGAATGCTCATTTGGAGCGATTTTTTGGCTCGCTAAAGTTCGAATGTTTACACAGATTGATTCTCTTTGGTGAGAAAATGACTAGCAATTCCGTCAAACAATACCTAGTCCATTATCACACCGAACGCTGCCATCAGGGATTAGACAATTCACTGATTGTACCACTCGAGCGACAACCGAATGTGAACGCAGAAATCGAAAAAACCGAACGACTCGGTGGCTTGCTTCGATCCTACCGAAGAGCCGCTTGACTCCATCACCTTCGCTCATGCTACGACGCTAGATTTGCGAAGGTCGCTGCTGCACTCTCTGGCGAAATGGGCAGACTTCGGACGCCCTCGCTTGTGCCTTTTCGCCGATCTCGGCCGAGATCTCGGACTCTCGATGAGCTTTGAGTTCGGAATTCATGGCCCGAAACGCTCGTTCCAATAAATTGACCACACGGGGCACTTGCTTCGGAGCTGTCGCTACAAGAGAATAAATACACGAACATATTCCCAACTCTCCCCTCCAAACCGGAAACCAAGACGAATGAGAATAGTCGCCGCCGCAGTCTGCTTTCTGATTCTCATGGCGGCCAACCAGTCGAGTGTTGCGGCCGACAAACCGAACATCGTGGTGATTCTGGCAGATGACTTTGGTGTCGGTGATATCCAAGCTCATTATCCCAACAACAGAATCGCGACGCCTTATCTGGATCAACTGGTAAGCGAAGGAATGAGCTTTACCGATGCACACAGTCCCTCGGCCGTTTGCTCACCGACCCGATATGGTTTACTCACAGGCCGCTATTCCTGGCGAACGCGACTGCAAGAATGGGTGATCGCTGCCTACGAACCGCCGCTCATCAGCGAATCGCGATCGACCTTGCCAGGTTTTCTGAACGAACACGGCTATCACACAGCTTGCATCGGCAAATGGCATTTGGGTTGGAATTGGCCTGGGCCGCAGCCGAGCCGGATGACTGAGAAGCGAAACGGGCAGAAGCTCTTTCAGTGGGATTTCACCAAACCGATCACGGGCGGGCCAATTGATCGTGGATTCGATTACTACTTTGGAGTCGACTTGCCAAACTTGCCGCCGTTCACTTACATCGAGAATGATCACGTCGTTGACCAACCAGTCGAGCCGCTAGAGATTGATCCCCGCGAAGGCATTGTGTTACCCAGGGGATTCGTTGGCTGTCCAGCCGCACCCAAGTGGCGGATGCAAGACATCCTGCCAGAGATCACTCGACGCGCCGTAGAACACATTCATAAGAGGGCAAAGAAAGACGAACCGTTTTTCGTCTACTTTTCGATGACTTCGCCTCATGAGCCCATCGTTCCGTCAAAGAACTTCCGAGGCAAGAGTGGGATCGCCCCCATCGCCGACTTTATTATGGAAACAGATTGGGCCGCGGGTCAGGTGATCAAAGCAGTCGACGACGCAGGAATCAGCGAAAACACAATCGTGATCTTCACTGCCGACAACGGCCACTCGCACTACACGGGTTGGAACGACCTAGTGAAGGCAGGTCACATGCCCAGCGGACCGTATCGGGGCCACAAGGGGGACATCTGGGAAGGCGGCCATCGTGTTCCGCTAATCGTTCGTTGGCCCAAGAAAGTCCCCCCGGGTTTCAGCAGTGATCAGCTCGTCTGTTTGACGGATTTGTTTGCGACGTGTGCTCAAGTCATCGGCGCCGAGCCGCCGATTGATGGTGCCGAAGATAGTTTCAGTTTCTTGCCAAATGCACTTGACACCGGAGCGGGTCATCGAACGAGCCTGGTTAGTCACTCCAATATGGGCGAGTTCGCCTATCGCGATGGCCCGTGGAAGCTGGTCTTCAAACTGGGCGACAAGGACCTCGAGCGTTCTCGAGACAAGCCGACCATCGTAGAACTTTATCAAGTTGAATCAGACATTGCCGAGTCCAATAATCTGGCGGAACAGCATTCTGAAACAGTGAAGAAAATGACCGCTGACTTCCAGACGTTAATTGATCAAGGTGCAAGTCGTGAAGAGCTTTTGAGGAAGAACGATACGGACGTTAAATTCAAGACAACACAGACGCAACGATGGGCGCCGCTAACAGTGGAGTAGTCACATGATGAGAGTCTATTGCTGTCTGTTGACATGGGGCCTGTTGGGATTCGCGGCGCAATGGTTGTTGGCAGCAGATGCTCAATTGACGCACATCGACGTGTTTGTGTCGGGCACCGAAGGATACCATACGTTTCGGATCCCGTCCGTTGCACGGACCGCTGACGGGACACTGCACGCGTTCGCCGAGGGCCGGCTGACCAATGGTTCGGATCCCGGCGGCACGCACATCGATCTCGTGTACAAGCGCAGTACGGACGGCGGAAAGAACTGGTCGGCACTCGTCCTGCTCGATCGACATCCTGACACTGATGTGGACAACCTGGACAAGGACCGCACTGCGGCCGCGAACGCTGTGGCTCTCGTCGATCGCACCAATGACCGTCTGTGGCTGCTCGATACACGGCTCGTGGGCCGAAACCTGGGCAGTTTTCAAGCCTGGGCGTTGTACAGCGACGACAGCGGTGTCAACTGGACGCCACCCCAACGCATCCGAGTGCCGCGGTATGAGCTTCCCGGCTCCTCCGACATCTATCCAAACCTGGGAAGCGGGATCCAGTTGCGGTCCGGACGCTTGATTGTCCCCGCGACCCGGCGGACGTCGGGTAAGACGCAGAGTTTCGCCCTTTATAGCAACGACCACGGGGCGGAATGGCATGCGGGTGAAGTGGTCGAAGCCGCCGTCAACGAAGCGCAGATCGTCGAGTTGAACGATGGCCGGCTCTTGATGTCAGTGCGTCCTAACTCCGGTGGTGATCGCTTGGTTGCCCTGAGCTCTGACAGCGGAGAGCATTGGACAACGCCTGCCCCGCTTTTCCCTTCCACGCGAGTCGCGGAAGCGATCGAATGCTACACGCGGGAGGGAGAGAACGACGCGTCGCGGAACCGCCTCCTGCACACTATCCCCGTGGGTGGCCCGTTGGGCGCCCGGTCGAATTTGGAAGTCCGCATCAGCTACGACGAAGGCGTCTCCTTCGGCATTTCGCGCAAGGTCTATGCCGGGTACGTCGCATACTCGGATCTGGTCAACATCGACTCAGACCAAATGGGCATCCTATGGGAGCGCGGTGACACGACCGGCTATCAATTCATCACCTTCACCCTCGTCAATCGCGAGTTCCTGGAGCCGGATTAATGTCTCAGGGCCATCGTTCCGTTGGATATACGGGAAGAAATTCGCGGACTGCGGGCACTTCACACGCTACTACGCGAAAGTGACTCGTGGCGTTAACATCCCGTTGTCGCTTAATCCCATACCCGTTCTTCGGAACCCCAAGAATCCACCCCTTTTGACATACCTCTAATGGGTGGTTGGGAATGGTACGATCAACCGGCATCTCTTACAGCCCGCGATGTGTCCGCCAACTTTTACTAACTACCGTTTCCTACGTCGGATGTGCACGGGTATGATGGTTTATTCTCAGAAAAATACTCTTCTGGAGAAACTGGGCAATCTGGAATGCTATTGGGATGAAGTTTGGACCTTTCATCCTCACACAGGAGAATTC
>JBDOMT010000154.1:0-30810 GCA_039831705.1 Pirellulales bacterium
GTGGCCCAAGCGGAAAATTGGTTTCGTTAAAAACGGCTGCTGTCGCCGCTGCGCGGCTAAAATATCTGTAATGCATCTATTCCGTGGGCTCACGCCCACGGCTAAACGATGTCGCCGCTGCGCGGCTTTTATGCCCGCTTTGCCCGGTATCGAAGTGCGCTTCCGTAGCCTAGTTCTACTGAAGTGATCGCCTGAAGACGAGGGTTTTTAGGTCCCCGTAGGAGACAATAATTTTGACAAAGCACTAGGTGGATTAACAACGATTGATGAATGTACTTTAACGATTCAGCAAACGGTCGACCGCTTGGCCAATATCTGCTTGACGCATCAATGATTCTCCCACCAGCATGGCATCGACTCCAGCAGCTTCCAACCGTTCGACATCCTGCCGTGTACGTATCCCGCTTTCACTGACAAAGACGGCGTTTTCTGGCAGTTCTCGGCACAATCGGAGCGAATGATTCAGGTCGACCTCAAAGGTGTGCAAATTTCGATTATTTACCCCAACCACCGTCGCTCCAACCGCAAGCACACGGCTTAGATTTTCGTACTCATACAACTCCACTAACGGAGTCATACCTAGCTCTAGCGATTCTTGGTGGAGTCTGCGCAGCGCATCATCCTCCAAACATTCTGCGATTAGTAAGATCGCATCCGCACCTGCCACTCGTGCCTCAAGTAACTGATAGGTATCAAGAATGAAATCTTTGCGTAGTACGGGAATAGCAACCTTCTCACGTGCTGCACGGAGATATTCAAGACAACCCTGAAAATAGGGTCTATCGGTGAGCACACTCAAACAGGCCGCACCATGTTCTTGGTAAATTCGCCCAATCAAGGCCGGATCAAAATCCTCACGGATCACACCTGCTGAGGGACTCGCCTTTTTTACTTCCGCAATCAGCCGTATAGGTCTTTCGGTCTGTCCTGGTTTAACGGCCAATGCGTGATAAAAATCACGCAGAGGCGGCGCATCGGCCAGCGCAGCACGTAATTCACGCAGGGGAGTCTGTGCCCGAGTCGCCTCGATTTCTTGCCGTTTGGAGACCACAATTTTCTGTAGAATAGTTGCTGCCATAGGCCCATTCTAGCGGCCATACTCTTCAGGCGGTAGCACTGGTCTTTCGACACAAGTCTCTTTATAGTTGGGAGAGACATAGGTTTATTTACATTGACTGTGTCCCCCATACACTTACCACATCCACAATGTCTCTCGAGTTCTCTCATGCCAATCCCCACTATTTCTTCTGGCATTCTCAATATAGGTGGCTACAGATTCTCACCCCTCACCAACTTGCAGCAACGGCGTCAGCGATTGAAGGACTTGTGCCATGAACTCCAACTGAAAGGCACGATATTACTAAGCTTCGAAGGGATTAATCTTTTTGTCTCAGGCAATCCGGATGCCATTACCAAACTGCTCGATGACCTCAGGCTCGATACGGAAGTGGGCGAAATAGATGTACGGCGAAGCACCAGCAACTATCAACCATTCAACCGAATGCTAGTCAAGATCAAACGTGAAATCATCGCCTTTGGCGTCGAGGGGATTGACCCGGCACAGGCTCGTGCGAAAAAAATTACGCCACAACAACTGCAAGCTTGGCTAGATGAGGATCGCCCCTGTACTCTGATGGATGTGCGCAATAATTATGAAGTAGAGCTGGGAACGTTTGAGCAAGCAGAGCCTATCGACATCGATCACTTTCGGGCTTTTCCCGATGCTGCTACCCTGCTACCCGACCACTACAAGTCGAAACCTGTTGTGATGTTCTGCACCGGTGGAATCCGCTGTGAAAAAGCTGGCCCCCTGCTACAACGCATTGGCTTCAGGGAGGTTTACCAACTGGAAGGGGGTATCCTGGAATATTTCAAGCAATGCGGCAGCCGACACTATCAGGGAGAATGTTTTGTATTCGATAAGCGAGTCGCTTTGGATGCCGACCTGCAAGAAACCAAAACGGTTCAATGCTATATTTGCCAGCACCTTTTGTCTGCCGAAGAGCAACAGTTGCCCGAGTATGTGCTAGGCCAGTCGTGTCCGGCTTGCCATCAAAACCAGCACCAACCATAAATCGTTAGGACTACGTCGCTAACCTGCTTTTCATTCAGTCTTTCCACCAGTCAACTGATATTGTTGCAGCGAGTAGAGACCGGCCAACAATTTCAAATCTGCGTTCTGGCCACGCTCGGCAAGCCATGGTAATACGCGATCCAAGGCGACTTCGTGTACCTGAATCGATTCACTCGAATCGCCACCCCCTGGACCAATTTTTTCCAAACCTTCCGCTAGAAACAATACTACCGACTCATCGGTGAGGCCTGGCGACGAATAACCGGTTGTCAGCTTGGTCCACGCATTGGCCGAGTATCCGGTTTCTTCCAAGAGTTCACGCTGAGCCCCTTCCAATAACTGCTCATTTTCTGCCCCAGGAATATCACCCGTCAACCCCGCCGGAAGTTCAACCACACGGCGGCCAATCGGAATTCGATACTGCTCAACCAATACCAACTTGCCTGCATCTGTTATGGCCACAATACCCACTCCCGGCTTCCCGGTAAGACGAGTTGCGTATTCCCAATGGCCACACTTCAACATCGAAAGATATCGGCCCTTCCACACGGTAACGTGTTGGTGATCTTCCGTCACTCTTTCTCTCCCGGTCGCTGAGTGATGGGAATGAATTTCTGTGCTCGTTCGCTATAGATTTCACCCACATAGAGATTGTCCGAGCTATCCACAGCAATGCAGTGTACACCTACGGCCTCCCCCGGTTTGAGACGCGACACATCGGGGTTATTCTTGTCGCTCCCTATGTCACCTAGCGGTATTTGCCACATCTGTAGAAGACGTCCATCGGTGGTAAAACGCATGAACACCTGATCCTTGTACTCTGGATAGACCTTATCACGTAACCACCAATGCGGGGAAGAACCACAAACCCAAATCTCATTGTCAGCCGTGATGGAAAGTCCCCACGGCATGATCAGATTCGACCAGACATCCAGTACATTTCCATCTTGATCGAAAACTTGAATTCGCCCGCTGTTACGATCAGCCACATAAAGCTTTCCTTCCTGGTCAACGACAATGGCATGAGGTAAGACAAACTTGCCAGGCACCGTACCATAGCCGCCCCATTCCTTGACATAGTTGCCCTCTTGGTCGAAATGGACAACCCGGCGATTCCCATACCCGTCGGTAACAAACAAATCGCCTGCTGGAGTGATTGCGACATCGGTAGGCATGTTAAAGTGGTTCTCATCCTCACCTTTCTCGCCACGTACGCCAAGCGTTTTCAACAATTTTCCTTCCGGGGTAAACTTTTGCACAATATGCAATCCAAAATCGGCGATCCAAATATTTCCAACAGGATCGATACGTAGGTGATGCGGATTCTCAAACATACCCTGTCCCCAAGAACGGACAAACTGTCCATCCGCCGTGTAAACCTGAACCGGGTCATCGCCTTTCTTAAAAAACCAAATTTGATCCTTGTCATCGACTGCAATCCCCGACACCCAACCCTTAGTACCAATGTCCTTGGGAATCTGCGGCCAACTGGGATCGACATCATACTCAGTAATTGTTGGAATTTTGGCAAAACCAGGATTTTGTGCAAACGCCGGTGATGGGAACAGAAAAGCAAAAGTTGTCAACAAACTGAGCATTGCAATCAAGTGGCGATGCGGGTTATGCATGGTATAAATCCCTTGAATAGTACATGATTTACATGGCTACATTGTTTTTACGTAATTTCGTGAAATATAATAGGCTCTCGCAAAGACGCGAAGATCACCAAGGAACTTCCTACTCGGAAGAAAGTGTTTGTTTTCGTCCGATTCTTTGCGATCTTTGCGTCTTTGCGAGAGTTCTTTCTTTCACTCGTGAGCCGTATCATCAAACCAATGAGTCGTTACTCAGAATTACCGGTATTTATGGTCGCAGGATCACCGAGTTCGTGGAACAGGTCGAATGGTGGTTGTTTGCCATTCTCTCGTCCGGTAAAAAAGTTAAACATCAATATACCATCGACCCCATCTTGCCAAAGTGTGCTGGCAATGTCCCGATAGGTTTCTCGCTTAGGCTCCACCTCGATCGAACCATACAGTGGCATTGTTTCGGGCAACTGGCGGCGAAAGTCCGCAATTGGCAAAGGGAAATCATTACGCAAGTAGTGTGACACAACCAGGAAGTCGACTAAACCTTCTTGTGCCCAGGTGACGGGATCGAGTCCAATGGCCAGGTTTTGTTCCGGCTTGGCGAGTATGCGTGCGGAGATTAGCAGTGGTTTGCCGCGTGCTGAACCCACTTCACGAGTCATCTCATGCACCGAACGCACCCAGTCGGTCATCGTGGCAACTTGCTTGTGGCCTTCATCCTGTGGAAAGTAGATTGGAAAACGCTGGAAGTCCAGATCGATGCCATCGATGGCATACCGCTCGCAGCATTCACGAAGCTCAGCCAGGCGTAAAGCGCGAACTTCCGGCACGGCAAAGTTCATTGCTCCGGGAAACCATGAGGCCACAATTGGGTGCACTTCGTGGTCGGGGCGTCCACCAATGATTTCTTTAAATAATGGCATAATCTCATCGCCATGCTTACCAACCCGCCATTCGGGATGTTGACGCCAAAATTTTGACACAATCAGGCTATCTGCATTTTGCACATCATGGATTTCATTCAGTCGAAAAGTGATAAATACTTCCATTCCCTTCTCACGCGCGCGATTGACTACCAGGCCAATCGGATCATGCCCCGACTTCAGCAAACCATCGAGGTTAGCGACTCCCCGTTGCAAAGACCCTCTTTTTTCCGACTTATACCCATCACGCATGAACTGGTCACGTTTTTCTTTTTCCATGAGCGAACCAACCATCTCGGTTACTTGACCAGAATAGATGAGCGGCATGCCGTAATTTGGGCAAATGTAATATGTGGTAATCTGGGTATCTGCCACTTCATCGACATATGTGTAAACGTCCTCCGGTGTCATCGGCGGCTCTTTGTCGATGAATATATTACCGCCATCACTGTTGTAGATGAAGCGCCGAATCCTGTTATGTTCAGCCCCATACACTGCTGATTGAATAAAGAATGCCAGCAAAATGATCTTCATGAGCGCAGCCATGCGCCATGAATGACACCAGAAGAGACGTATGGTTTTGACCATTGCTTGGACTCACTACAGGCTTATTACACAGATACGGATCACAGGAGACTCGCCTCAACTTACCACATTCGAATCACCATTTTCAACCATCGAACTCAGTACGTATTTATCGGCCGCCTCTGACCCAATACCTCTACGTACAGAGACAAGAGCCTCCGTTAAATATAAAAATCGGCCTGTCCTCCGGCAGAACCAGCGGTTTTCACTTCGTAATGTGACTGTATGGAATGGGGAGGATCACAGGCAAATATCGCTCTGCCTCTGGCACAATGATCAACAATTTGCAAGAATACACTTGAATTTCAAGTGCCCATGGCACAATCATTATTTTCAATCATTGGAGGAATTTATGTTTCGTTTTCTTTTGGTTCTTGCTGCATTGTGTGTCTCTTCCAACAGCTTTGCCATCGTTGCTTCGAATGGTAAGGTAACCCACAAAGTCTATTTCGATGTGGCTATCGACGGCAAAGAGGCCGGGCGGATTGTGATGGGACTGTTTGCAGATGATGTTCCTATAACGGCTGAAAACTTTCGTGCACTTTGCACCGGTGAGAAAGGCAAGGGCAATGCGGGGAAACCATTGCATTACAAGAATAGTATTTTTCACCGCGTCATACCTGGCTTCATGCTTCAGGGTGGTGATTTCACACGAGGTAACGGCACAGGTGGCGAAAGCATCTACGGCGAAAAATTTTCTGATGAAAACTTTAAGTTTACCCATGATAGCCCGGGGGTTTTAAGCATGGCCAACGCGGGCCCCCACACCAATGGCTCTCAGTTTTTCATTTGCACCATTCCAACACCTTGGCTCGACGGCAAACACGTGGTGTTTGGACGCGTGATTGAAGGACTCGATGTGGTAAAGAAAATCGAATCCCTTGGATCACGCAGTGGCAGGACACGTGAAAGAATTTCCATCCTCGACTCCGGCGAGCTTAAGTAATAAGCAGGTGATATCACCACGAAGTCACGTACCGCACAAAGGACCATCGACAGAAATAAGAAGAAGCATGTCCTTCTCATGATGGAGCAGACATGCCCGTTTTCCCTGTGTCCTCCATGACTCCGTAGTTATTCTTCATTTTACTATGAGATAATATTTCCCATGGATTCACATTTCCATCGATTCTCCTTTTTGACTCTTCTGTTCGCGCTGTCGATTGCCGTTGCAGACGACAATCGTATTTTCGCTAGTGACAACTGGCTCAACTTTCGTGGCCCCGGCGACTCCGGTCGTGTCGATTCTTCCAAGCCGCCTGTCCAGTGGAGTGAAGAAAAGAATGTCGTTTGGAAAACAGCCATCGATGGTAAGGCTTGGTCATCGCCGGTTGTCACAGGCGATCAAATATTTCTTACCAATGCACCAGAAGATGGATCAAGCTTGTCGGTTGTCTGTATTGATAAAAATTTCGGTGAAGTGCGTTACAAGAAACGATTGGCGACGATTCCATTACCCCAGTATTGCCATCCGTTTAACTCTTATGCGTCTCCTTCACCGATTGTGGAGAAAGACCGGTTGTACGTAAGTTTTGGATCACCTTACAACGCATGTCTTGACACCAAGACGGGAAATGTCTTATGGGAACGCGATGACTTTGTTTGCAACCATTTTCGCGGTCCCGGATCGAGCCCCTTTCTTTACAAAGATCTGCTGATCTTACATTTTGACGGCAGCGATCAGCAATACGTCGTAGGGCTCAACAAAGATACGGGAGAAACCGTATGGCGGACGGATCGTACGGTGGACTACAACGATCTCGACCCTGAAACGGGCAAGATTCAACGTCAGGGAGACTGGCGCAAGGCCTTTTCGACCCCGATTATTGCAGAAGTTCAAGGTCAAGACATTCTGATCAGTCTGGGTTCCATGGCTATCTACGGCTATGACCCAACCGACGGTAACGAATTGTGGCGAGTCGATTGTGCCAAGAGCCACTCAGGTGCTTGTCGGCCCGTTTACGCTCACGGACTGGTCTATGCGCCTACCGGCGCTGGCGCAGAATTGTGGGCGATTAAGCCCGATGGCCGGGGCGTGGTAACCAACTCGCATGTGGCCTGGAAGCACAAACGCACAGCCGTGCCACGCCGTTCTTCAATACTGGTTCTGGGCGACTTGATATTTATGGTCAGCGACAGCGGAGTGGCTGCGTGTATCGATGCCCAACGTGAAAAACTGCTTTGGAAAAAACGACTGGGCGGTAGTTTTTCTGCCTCACTCGTCCATGCCAATGAGAAAATCTACTTTTTTGACCAAGAGGGCCAGGCTACTGTCATCAAGGCAAGTCGTGAGTATGAAGTATTAGCCAAGAATGAATTGGACCAAGGTCTTATGGCTTCGCCGGCAATTTCCGGTGACGCGATGTACCTGCGAACGCGAACGCACCTCTACCGTATCGAAGAGCCATAAAGTTCAAAATCGTCCCAATTGCCCGTGTCGTCGAATGACCCCAAACCTACGCGCCCTGATGGGAAGCTTCGATCCTGGGCCGTCATGATTGGCTGCTCCATGTCATCCCAATAAATCTCAATGAGACCCGAATCAACATTGCGAACCACTTTGATATTGTGCCAGCGATCGTCCCAAGGTGTCCCTGCTGTCGTTTTGGTTGATATTTTGGTCCGTGCCGCACTATCGACAATGAATATCTGATTGGCGTGATCGTCCATTTTTTGCCCCAGATGGACATAATAGAAATGGGACGGATCTTGGTAGCCGAAAAACAGGCACATGCTGCGATGGCCATAATCGCGTGCTGTTGTCATCACACGCACATGCAACTCAAAGTTGCCCACCCGATGGCCCTCCAACAGCGAAATGTTAAGAGGACTACGATATGGCGGGCTGTATTTACTTTGTTGATATAAACTGTACACCCTGTTGCCATGGTGCTCAGCAATTCGCCAGGCATTACCATCCGTCGGCTTCCACCGCTTTGATCCAGCACTGAAATCTTCGCGTACTATCAGTGGGTACTTGGCAGGCTCTTTAGCGAGTGCCAAACAAGTACAACTCAAAAAAGAACAAACCAAAGCCGTCGTCAATTTTCTATGGAACCTATTCATGTCGGATATTGTAGCATAACTCGAATCCAATTTGTGAATTACAGCAATTGCAGGTAGAATTAACGGCATGGCTAGCACTGCAGAATAAACTTCCTCATTTAACGATCCTACCGTGCCCTGTTGCATTTTACCCATTGTAACGGCGTTGTTTTTAATCGCAGGCATTGCCCGCGGCGATGACCCGTTGACGTATGAACGTCACGTGCGTCCGATTCTTAAGGCCCATTGTTTTGATTGCCATGGGGCAACCGCTGAGCCTGAGGGAGGGCTCGACCTGCGTTTACGCCGTTTCATGGTTCGAGGTGGCGACAGTGGTGCGGCCATTCTACCTGGGGAACCTGCTGAAAGCTATCTACTCGAGAGAATCCAGACTGGAGAAATGCCACCTGGGGACAAGAAAGTCACCGCAGAAGAATACCTGCTGCTCAAGCAATGGATTGCCACCGGAGCAATCACTGCACGGGAAGAACCCGAAGAACTGGACGAAGGAATCGTCATCACTGCTGAAGAACGTGAGTTCTGGTCGTTTCAGCCACTTGTCAGACCAAGCGTTCCGGAGCTGGCTGACAGCAACGGTGTGCGTACTCCCATCGATGCATTTATTCTTGCCAGGCTCCAGCAAGATGGGCTTGAATTTTCACCCGAGGCTGACGACCGGACACTCCTCTATCGGGCTACCATTGATATAACCGGTTTACCTCCCACACCTGCTGAGGTAGCCGACTATCTCACCAATGAATCGCCAGACAAATACAAAACACTCATCGACAAGCTACTGGCATCTCCCCGATATGGAGAGCGCTGGGCGCGGCATTGGTTGGATGTCGCAGGCTATGCCGATACCGAAGGCTACACCCCCTCAGATGCCGATCGCCCATGGGCCTATCGCTATCGCGACTATGTCATCAAATCGCTCAATGCTGATAAACCATTTGACCAGTTTGTACTAGAACAACTGGCAGGCGACGAATTGGTTTCACCACCCTACAAAAATCTTAACCAGCAGCAGATCGAATACCTTACTGCCACTGGCTTTTTACGAATGGCCGTCGATGGCACCGGCAGTGGAGCTAATGACGACAAAGCACGCAACCATACAATCGCAGACACGATTAAAATTGTCACCACATCATTGCTGGGCTTAAGTGCAGGTTGCGCCCAGTGCCACGACCATCGCTACGACCCTATTCCACACACAGACTACTATCAATTACGAGCCATTTTCGAACCTGCCCTAGACTGGAAAAATTGGCAAACTCCAGGACAACGATTAATATCACTCTATACCGACGCAGAGCGTGCAGCCGCCAACAAGGTCGAAGAAAAAGTTAAAATAATCGCTGCTGAAAGAAATGTCCAACTAAAACAATACATCCAGGAAGAGCTCGAAAAAGAGCTGTCGAAGCATGGAAAAAGGCTGCGTCAGAAACTTCGTGCTGCTTATGAAACGCCCGCTGACCAACGCACGGATGAGCAAAAGTTGCTTCTCAAAGTAAACCCTAGCATCAATATTACAGGCGGTACGCTCTACCAATACAACCAGGCCTCCGCTGATGAATTGAAAAAATTTGACAAGAAAATCGCTGAAATACGCAAGCAAAAGCCCGTACAAAAGTTCATCCGTGCGCTGACGGAAAAATCCGGGCAAGTACCCGTGACACATCTGTTTTACCGAGGTGAGTACCAGCAACCCAAACAGGCGGTGACTCCTGCTGCGTTTTCTATTTGTTCCCCGACTGGAAATCGATTCGAAATCCCAGTCAACAGCGAACACTTGCCCTCCACTGGCCGCCGCCTCGCATTTGCACGATGGCTCTTTCGTGGCACCCATCCTTTGGTAGGCCGTGTTCTGGTGAACCGTTTTTGGATGTACCATTTTGGGCGGGCTATTGTCGGCACACCGTCGAACTTTGGTGTACTCGGGCAAAAGCCCAGCCATCCTAAACTGCTCGATTGGCTGGCTGTCGAATTCGCCAACAACGGCTGGAGTCTCAAGAGTTTGCATCGCCAAATAATGCTCTCAACCGTTTATCGCCAATCCTCGAAATCCGATCCAGCACAGTCTGCTTTCGACGGGGCCGCTATCGACGGGGCCAACCTGCTCTATTGGAAAAAACCCTTAATTCGCCTCCGTGCCGAGGCTCTCTACGATCGAATATTAGCCACCAGTGGCGCCTTGGAACAACAACTCTATGGGCCTCCCGTTGCCATCACTACCGACATTGCTGGACAAATCGTCGTTGCAGGAGAATCGAAACGACGCAGTATCTATGTCAAAGTAAAACGAACTCAACCGGTCGCATTACTTAAGTCATTTGATGCTCCAGTGATGGAAGTGAACTGTGAACGTCGCCCCTCGTCGACGGTTGCCACGCAAGCGCTAATGCTGATGAATAGCCAATATATTCTCAAGCATGCAAAATCATTTGCGCAGAGAGTTGCCCGTGAAGCAGGAAACGTCAAAGCTCTCCCCATGGAAGGCGCTCTACCTCAATTTGACGACATCGCAGACGCTGAGGCTCAACAAATACCGTTTCCTCAGCAGATCGTACTCGCCTGGCAATTGGCCTATGGACGCCAGCCGACAGCGGACGAATATTTGGCTGCCTTAAACTTATTGTCTGAGCAAATCTCCATACTGGCGGCTGACAGCAACAGGGCCAAAGACATCGCCCCAGGCTTGCAGGCCATGACCAATCTTTGTCAGGTCTTAATGAGCTCCAACGAATTCCTCTATATCGATTAGGCACAGTCTCCCATGTTCGGCAACCATTCCCGTCGTGAATTTTTGACTCAGAATGCCATGGGTGTTGGTGGAACCGCCCTCGCTTGGCTATTGCAGCAAGAACAACTGCGGGCAAAACCGGCCAGCGTGGTCGGCGCATCCGCCGTGCCTGACATGAGCCCTCGAAGGCCGCAATTTGCAGCGCAGGCTAACGCGATGATCTCCTTGTTCATGCACGGAGGCCCTTCGCATGTCGATCTTATGGATCCCAAACCAGAGCTTAGCAAATACAGTGGGACCGAGTTTCAGGGGGACATCCAATACAGCTTTGTTAAACGGGCCAGTAAAACGCTCATGGGAAGCCCATGGAAATTTAAACCCCACGGACAATGTGGCACTGAGATTTCTGAACTTCTTCCCCACATGGCTGGAATCGTTGACGACTTGTGTGTCGTGCGTTCGATGCATACTGGTTTCAACGGTCACGAAGTTTCCATTCGTTATTGGCATGGTGGCATTCCAGCCGTGCTGGGACGACCGACGCTAGGTTCGTGGGTAACGTATGCATTAGGTTCCGAAAGCCAAGATCTGCCCGCCTACATGGTACTCACGGACCCAGGCGGAGCGCCTGTCGATGGCGTGAATAATTGGACCAACGGTTGGATGCCCCCCCTATTCCAAGGGACCGTCCTGAGGCCCCAAGAACCACGAATACTCAACCTGCAGCCGCCAGCCCACCTAAAAGGAAAACTGCAATCCAAGAATCTCTCATTTCTCAAAAAACTAAATCGCAAGCACCTGGAGCGCCATCCAGAGGAAGCCGACTTAGAAGCACGTATCGCCAGTTACGAATTGGCTGCGCGGATGCAAGTTGCAGCCACCGAAGCGCTCGATTTATCTGATGAGTCGAATAGCACTCTCAAGATGTATGGTATCGACCAACCGGAAACCAAAGAGTATGGCACACGCTGCCTGCTGGCGCGACGATTGGTGGAGCGTGGCGTTCGCTTTGTGCAATTATTTCTTGGCGGCCAACCTTGGGACAATCACAATAGCATTCGCACCAGCCTGCCAGCCATTTGTCGAAAAACCGATCAACCCGCCGCTGCCCTCGTGCTCGACCTCAAACAGCGCGGCTTGCTCGACACCACCCTGGTTCATTGGGGTGGCGAAATAGGTCGACTACCCGTCACCGAAAATCAAGGCGACGCTGAAAAGGCCGGGCGCGACCATAACGGCCAAGGCTTCAGTTGCTGGCTGGCCGGTGGGGGAATTCGTGGCGGCATGACTTTTGGTGAAACCGACGAATTCGGTCATCGCGCAGTCGTCGACAAAGTAACTCCCAACGACATTCAAGCGACCATTTTGCATTTATTCGGTATTGATCACCGTGAATTGACCTATTTCTACAATGCACGCAAGCAACAATTGACCGATGGTCGTAATTGCCGTGTGGTTCATGAGTTGCTACCAAATATTGCCTAATCTGGAGGAAGATTGCGGGTCGTAACGGTTCTGCTCAAACTAGCTCGAACTAATTGACAAACTGGCCGTAGAATAGCCACCTAGTTGTTTTCTCTTTGGTCCTGGCTTGATAAAGTTGAAGATATGAACATGGTTGTTACGCGTGCGGGGCAGTTCCCCGGGTGTGTAGACTGCGTTCGGTGTCTGGTCAAGCCTTACTTTTAGGGTAGCCGCAGCTATGAGTACTTGCATGGCAAAGGTTTTTTGAGCGTCTACCCAAAAAGACAAGCTTGACAAAGCACTAGAGATAGCCCGAATATTTCATCTCCCATTTTTAGCAACGCTTGATTTCATGATTATGCCTGAATCTTCACGATCCAATGAAGTAGAGCACTTGATGCGGAATGCTCAGCTCCGCGATGCCTTGGAGCCGTTGGTCGATGAGTCGATCAGTCGCGTAAATGCCGAAATAATGACCACCTGCAACGAGAATGAATTCCTTGAATCAATGCTGGAATGGGAACGGGCTCCTATGCTTCCCATACGCGAGTGGTTCGATCCTCATCTCGAAATTCCATCACCTGAGGATTTAGACGACAACAAGCTAAGCGCACTGCTCCATGACACCGTCGAGCAACTATACGCCCAGCACGTGGTACTCGATTTCACCGATCACCTCTCCGATCGACAGCTCTATTGCCTGATCTACCGCGACATCCTTTCATCCCACGAAAAACGTATTCGACGTAAAAACAATTATTTACATTGGGACTGTGCCAACGCAAATGGCGATCCGGATACATGGCTTCGCTATTATGCCAGCCAGGAAGAACGTGAAATCTGGGCCTCGGAAACAGGACAGTCACTGCCTGAAGCCGAGCCACTGCTCAGCATCCGCAAGCTGCCAAAAGCACCCATGTAAGTTTTTGGAAAGCGGAAAGCGGAGTGTTGGGACGCTACTTTTTTGATCGCACTCCTCGCTTCTCTAAAGCAATTCTGGCCAAATAGCGTCGCTTACCAATAAGCCCGCACGAGTCAATCGGACACTTTGTCCATCATCGGTGAGCATCCCCATTTCTACCAAACGGGCAATTGCTGGCCCTGCAACCAAATCCAGTTCCATTCCGCACTGTTTCTGGAATGTCTGGCGCTGGACACCTTCTAGACGTCGCAGGCCAAAAATCAGCTTTTCGTGCGCGCGCTCCCGAGTGTTTAGTTTTTCCCTCTGTGCTATCGGAGATTCTCCTTGCTGAATTCGTTTCAAATAGGTAGTGGTGCTACGGTGGTTCGTTTCGCGCACGCCTGCAACGTAGCGGGCCGCGCCAGGACCTGCGGCGTAATAGCCATCGGCAAGCCAGTAAGCCTCGTTATGCCGACTGCGACATCCTGGGAGGGCAAAGTTGGAGACTTCGTAATGTTCGAATCCGAAAGCCATCAAACGATCGATCGCCAACAGATACATATCCCGCTGGAGTTCCTCAGACAACGGGGTGAGCTCGTTACGCTGCTGACGGCTCCAGTAAGCCGTCCCCCGTTCGAAGGTGAGTCCGTATGTTGAGATGTGTTCTGGTTGCAAATTCAATGCCTGCTCTAGATCACTCTCCCACTGCTCGAGGGTTTCTCCCGGAACAGCAAAAATCAGATCTAAGGATACCTGCATACCTGCCTGGTGTGCTAACCGGACTGCTTGCCTGATATGGTCCGCCTGATGATCGCGTTCCAACAGTTCCAATTTCCTAGCCTGAAATGATTGCCCTCCCAAACTGAGCCGGTTGACTCCCAATTCGGCCAGTTTGTCGATGCGTTGCGAATCTAAGTTTGCCGGGTTGGCCTCGACGGTCCATTCATATCCTGAGGCAAGCGGGTGCCAGAGCAGTACGTTCTCAGCCAATATTCCGAGCTGTTCTGGTGTCAGGTAGGTCGGTGTCCCGCCACCAAAGTAAAGCGTATCGACCTCGCGCTGCGTACCAAGCCAACTCAGTTCGACCGCCAATGAATCCAGCAAGGGTTCCACCAAATCGCGACGGCCAGCCACCACAGAAAAATTACAGTAACCACAACGGTGCACACAAAAAGGGATATGGATGTATGCTGAGCGAGGAGCTTTATTTTTAAACAATGGTTCTACACCAAATAGGGTGGCTACGATGGATGTTTTTCTTCCATACAAAGATAATGTCTTACCAGAATCGAAATCGTTATCGAAATCGAAATTTGCGATGACGAAAGTAGCGGAATCCCATATAACTCGGCCTATTGAAAGGCGGATCACTTCCAAGAATCAGTTGGCTCCAACAAGGTCGAAATCTTGGGCCGGTCCGCTGGTCCTACACCCGTGTACTGGATATTCACTATTCCTTCTGGGTCAATCAAGACATCACCTCCCAACTGGTGCACGTCACTCCCCGGTCGTTGTAGACGCCGACCACGCCATAGGAGTTTCAGATAAACACCAATGGTAGAAGGGCCGTAGAGGTTCCACCAGGTTCCCTGATGCATTCCATAGGCTTGGTAAAGTGTCCTCTCATGGTCGACCAGCAAAGGCCAGGTGAGTTGAGTGTCACGGACATATGCCATCACCAGCGGTCCTGAATCAAATGTCACCACGCACACTTTGATATTCCGCTCTTCGAGTTGCCGATTGTGCTGTCGCAACTGCGACAGATGCTCTTGGCATGGCAATCATCCGAGATGCCGATGAAAGACTAGCAGCAACCAGTGGTCCCGATAGTCCTCCAGTCGGTGCGGTTGACCCAGCACACCATACAGCACGAACGGTACCGCCGGTTTTCCAACTCGGTTTTGCATTATTATAAATCCATCTGAGACAGCATGGCATAGGCCGTTTAACAGTATATTAGCCTACAAAATTACAACCACTATTGAACACTGATAGACGCTAATCCTATTTTGTGCCACACTTAGTTAATCGGGTGATAAACCGTTGATCAATTACTAAATAGCGAGAATAGACCCAACCTGATACGCCAGCTACCCACGAAGACGAATATCCTTTGCAATGACAATCCTATGGGCTACTGGGAGCTTGCCCGAATTCTGCTCAGGGTTCAAGGACGTGTCACACCGCCAATACTTATCTCTGTTATGCTCACGTCATAAGAAAATGCTATCCCGTAACCTTTGCGAGTAACATTCCATGGCAGACTCTCAGCATTACCAACAACTGATCGAAGATGGATATTGCGTTGTAGAAAATGTATTATCGTCCGATTTTCTTGCCCGCTTACGTGTAGTCACTGACACCATGATCGACGCGGTCCCCACCGAAGAGGCACGCATCAGACGGTCAACTGGCAGTATGATTTCAGTCTCCCAGGATGTGGAATTGGTAGATTTGATCGCCCACTCAACGGCTTTAGATGCCTTAAAATCGATGGGGCTTGAAGACTGTCGATTTCAATCGGGTTATGTTATCAGCAAACCTCCTGGGGGGCCGCGTCTGTTTTGGCATTTTGATTGGGGCGGCTGGAGCCACCCAATCAGTTTCAAAAAACGACCCGCACAAATATTTCTGATGTACTATCTGACAGATACGTCACCACACAACGGTTGCTTACGAGTGATTCCCGGCTCACACCTGCATGAGAATCCATTGCACTCGCTGTTGGCACAAGCTCACACCGAAGACTTGGACCAGGCGGACGACCTGAGCCGTATCGAATTCCAAACATATGCCGACGAAATCGATTTGCCAGTTCATGCGGGAGATTTGGTTCTGGGCGATTCACGCCTGCTTCACGCTGCCCATGCAAATCAAAGTTCTCATCGCCGTACCGTGATCACACTCTGGTTCCAACCGTTCTATGCTGAACTGCCAGAAGAAATCAAATCTTACTCCGCAAGTAGAGCATTTTCAATTCCTCCCGAATGGCCTACCGAAGCTCGCAACCGGCTTGAACATCTGCTTGTCTACGCTAAAAATGGCATCGAACCGGCCCCTTTCAGTCGAGACTATTACCGGCCCGATGGAAAACCGATTTGCTAACGTTCCGTTGGTTCAATAATTTGGATTTCTGAATCACTCAGCAGAGCCGTAACGGGAGCCCCTCGACCGGCCTGAAAGTGCTGATAGTTTTTCTCGGCAACCTGCGATGCGGCCTCGATAACCTGGACCACATCCCACTGGCTGACTGCAGTGGGATAAGTAGGTTCGAGAGCGGACAACGATTCGCCCAAGAGTCGGCGACGGATAACTGCCAGCAGGCCGGAAGCAATGGAAGCCTTGCCATAACCAAACAACTCCAACTGGCCTCCCTGGTGCTGAATTCGGCCACCAAAGGAAGGATTGCGGGTCCTGGAGCCATCACCAATGATCGCTTCACGATACCCTCGTTCTTGTTGGTCCACCAGGCCTCGACCGTAGATGCCGTAAAGTTCAATTTCCTGGTTCACTGCTCCTTCAAATTCCTCCGGGTTAATCCAGTTATTGTTGTAGTCGCCGCGCATGCCATCGTCATAGGTTACCGCCACATCAATGCTATCCCAAGTGTTGATCGCATGCTGGCGTTTAAAAGCAGTCGCTTCGGCACCCCGTCGGCGCGCCACTTCCTGGTGATGTTGATCCCAATGCAATAGCAAATTCTTCTGCCCCGAGGCAAATACGCTGCGCGGCTTAACCTGAAGATAATGATGCACCACATCGAGCCAGTGACAGCCAACGTAAGCAAACGGATTGCTTTGTTCCGCCCAGGCAAAAATTTCAGTGCTGACCTCCAGTGGCTCTTCGAGAACTGCCCGAACGCGGTTGATCGTTCCATACTTCTCTCTGGCATGATGCATCATCTCACGCACAAACGGGTCAAAACGCTTGTGCATGTCGACCGCGACTATCCTCTCGACTTTGGCTGCCTTGGCAAGAATTTGATCTGCTTCGGAGGTGGTCAGACACAGCGGTTTTTCGGTGATCACATCACAGCCAGCGTCGAGCGCGTCGAGGATCGGTTGCGAATGAAGGGAATCGGGCGTGGCTACAAATAGAATATCGGGCTTGTGACTTGCCAGAATATCCTTCCAAACTTGGTCGCCGTAACAGGCGGCAATTTTCTGCTCAGGAAAATCTTCTGCAAACCAATCACAAAGGCGGCCGGCCGTACCACTCAATTCACTGCGAGTGCCAATGGCTGATACGTTTATTTTTACATCGGCCACCAATGGCGCAAAATGGCTCATGCCAATACTTGTGAGCGCCCCGGCAATACCGCCACGCATAAAATCTTTGAACGTTTGGCCAATAATGTCATCGAAAAACATGCCGCCGCCAACAATGGCAACATTGAGGGATCGTTTCTGGGTGTCCATGAAAGTTCTATGGTTGATGCGAACGGGGAGAGACGGTTGATCCGAATCTGAATCCTAATCTTAATCCAATAGCAGGGGACTGTCAGGGGGATAAGGACAACACCTTCAAGTGAACCGAAATCTCTTGATTTATGGTGCGAAATGGATAAAGTGGCGATGTCCAACTAAGGAGTGCCCCGAAGGGGCTAAACATATTAGCCCCGGGTAAACGCAGACGAGCTTTGGAATCTAATTGCACACCCAACAACCATGGATTTAGAAAGCATTAACAACAACAGAACGGTTGTATCTATCGCTATGGCCAATTAAAATTGGTAGAGGCGCTCTTCCTATAGAAGTTCACGCTATCACCTGAGCTTTCAATGCTTGTGATAGGCGCTGCAGGTCACTGATATTCACGGTATAAGGGAAGAGCATCATGGCAGAACGTCTGCTATACGAAACCCATTCGCACACTCCATTGTGCAAACATGCCTCAGGACAACCCGAGGATTACGCGGAAGCAGCTTATGCACGCGGATTACGGGGACTTGTGGTGACCTGCCACAACCCAATGCCAGATGGATTTTCAGCCAATGTGCGAATGGGTGTCGACCAAATGGACCAGTACATCGACATGGTCGCCCGTGCCCGGTCCATCTGGGCCAACAAACTGGATGTCCGATTGGGACTGGAGGCAGATTATTTTGCCGGTTATGAATCGTGGCTACAGCGCCAACTCAGCTCTGCTGATTTTCACTATGTGCTGGGATCGGTCCACCCGCATGTGAAGGAATTCAAGCAACAATACTGGAATGGCGACCCTGTCGAATTACAGCGTACTTATTTTCGTCTATTGGCCGATACGGCGGAAACGGGCCTTTTTGATTCCATCTCTCATCCTGATCTGATTAAAAACCTAACGGCCAAGCATTGGGAGCCCACCAAAATAATGGGGGATATTTGCCGAGCGCTCGACCGGATTGCGGCCACGGGTGTTGCCATGGAACTCAATACCTCGGGAGCCAATAAGGCGGTCGCTCAAATGAACCCGTTTCCTGAAATGCTCGTGGAGATGCATGCACGAGGCATTCCAGTGACCGTCGGCGCCGATGCACACGATCCAGACCGCGTGGGCGACCGATTCGAACTGGCGCTGGAGTTGTTGGCCCGCTGTGGTTATTCACATTGTTGCTACTTTGTCAAGCGTCAACGTCACGATGTGCCTATCGTGGAGGCGTTGGCTAGCTTATCCGCATCCCAAACAACCGGCTCCTAGCCCTTGGCAAAGCTCGCGAGGATGAATGATGTCGATAAAACTTCTACTGGTTATTTGGACACTCGCCCCGATGGTGATCGGCTATTCTAACCACTGCGCGGTAGCTAAAGAATTCAATTGGCAAGCAGCTTGCGAACGATTGGTGACTCAAGCCGTAGCACCCTCAGGAATTGACAATCCTCGAATTTTGGATGTCATGCAAAACACGCCCCGGCATCAATTTGTCCCTGCCGCTCAGCGCGAATACGCCTACTACGACATGGCGCTCCCAATTGGCAGCGGACAAACTATCTCGCCTCCGTTTATCGTGGCTTATATGACCCAGGCGATCGATCCTCAGCCTGCCGATAAAGTTTTGGAGATTGGTACCGGCAGTGGCTACCAGGCGGCCATCCTAAGCCCCCTGGTAAAGGATGTTTACTCGATAGAAATCGTTGAGCGATTGGGCCTGAGAGCGCGGAAAACGTTAAACAAATTGGACTACAAGAACATACACACCAAGATTGGCGATGGCTTTTTGGGTTGGCCCAGTCAAGCACCGTTTGACAAAATCATCGTCACCTGTTCGCCAGAAAAAGTGCCTCCTGCACTGATCGAGCAGTTGCGTGAAGGTGGACAAATGATCGTTCCCGTTGGCGAAAGGTATCAGCAAACTCTGTATCTCATGAAGAAGACTGAGGGCAAGCTGGTCGCGGATGCACTGGAACCCACTTTCTTTGTACCGATGACCGGTCAGGCGGAACAAATACGCGACCTTCGTTACGATGCCAGTCGACCTCAACTGGTTCAAGGCAGTTTCGAGCAGACTGAACCAGGAGTGCTGGGTGAATTGGAGGATCCACAGTTGAAAGGCTGGTATTACTTGAGGCAGGGCCGAGTTATTTCCGAAGTGAAGGCACCTGATGGCGAGTACGTCCTCAGATTCAATAACACCACACCTGGCAGAGACGCTCAAGTTTTACAGGCCTTTGGCATCGACGGACAAACGATACATAAACTTGACTTGTCATTGTGGATCAAAACATCTCAACTCCGTCCAGGAAGATCGGATCAGGAAACGGCCCATCTAGAAATTAATTTTTTTGACCATCGCCGTGCACCCATTCGTCGTGCGGTGATTGGTCCCTGGCAGGGTACGCTGCCTTGGGAGAAAAAGGAGCAAACCATCCGTGTTCCAACGAAAGCACGTTTAGCGGTATTGGCAGTCGGCATGTTTGGCGGTGTGGGGCAATTGTCTGTCGACGCCATACGGATACAGAAGCACGACGGCTCATTGAACTCTGGAACTCCTTTGGAATGAATACGATTCAACTACCAGCCGCTATGCGTAT
The DNA here is from genome assembly GCA_039831705.1 of Pirellulales bacterium. GTDB lineage: Bacteria > Planctomycetota > Planctomycetia > Pirellulales > Lacipirellulaceae > JAJRWS01. The sequence goes on from JBDOMT010000154.1 coordinate 20,335, forward strand.
TTTAGTCAATGTCGCTTTGTCCGTGACTTTGTTTGCAGCAAGTACTTACTGCGAAGCCATGGAACCTCCAACCGGGCATATCCGAACTGGGGATGTCAGAACTGAGAAAACCAAACCTTCTTGCCTTGAGCCCACGGTCGCCGGGCCGGTGCCCCAGGTATACGATCCCATTTCCATATACCGAGATGGACGATTGACCTTGCACACCGATCTTCCACCTTGCGCAGCTCAAGCGACACTGGACGAAATGAAATTGGCTTTACGTTTTTCGGAAAAGTACTGGCAACAGCGGTTGCGAGGATCACTGGAATGCTATGTGGCGGCCGATGCCAGTCGCTGGCCAGACAGTGCCTTCTCGCACCCACTGGCTCGGGTGTGGATTGATTGCATTGGCGGGGCAACGGTTAGCGAACAAGTACCCAAGAGCTCTGGACAGCAAACCAAAGCCACCCTCTACGCTTCCACACGACCGGGAGCCGTACGGCATGAAATAGTCCATGCCTACTGTTGCCAAACGTTCGGGCAGTCTGGGCCCGACTGGTACGACGAAGGACTGGCAACCGTAGTTGGTTATGGATGTCACGATGACCGGGGTGTTCAATGTCCACAGGACGTACTCGCTACATTGCGTCAAAAACCATGTCTATCGATGCACCAGGTTTTTCAGTCGAAACCATTCACCTCGGCCACCTACAAGTCACTGTCTCTGATGGTTGCCAACCGTAAAAACTTACAAGAGCAAGTGTCACTCACTTGTTGGACACCTACCGACACGGAAAATCTGGCAGCCATGCGCCAGTCGTATGACTGGAGTTGGTCTTTTTGCTATTTGTTGTTCCACGATCCGAATTATCAGGATCAATTTCGCAAGTTGGGTGCTGCTTACATGGCAGGACACCGCCCCTCCTACCAGCAGGTATTTGGAGTCGTGCAGCAGCAACTGGCCTTCGACTACAGAACTTTTCTACAACACGTCGACCTAGGTTACCGAGTTGATCTTTGCTCCTGGGAATGGAACAAGACTTTTCAGAAATTGGATGGCAACCGTCCCCGAACTCGCATCATTAAGGCCGCCCATGGATACCAGGCCACCGGCGTGGAAGTCGTTCTCGGACAACGCTACAACTTTGTGGCCCATGGCAACTGGAGCACGTCACACAATGCGAGCACAACCGACGCCAATGGCCAACTCGACGGGGCAGGGCGGTTGGAGTCGGTCGTATTGAGCGACGACTATCAGCTCAGTAAACCATTCGAGTTGGGCACCTCCGGAATTTTTACCGCACCATCAGCAGGTCGCCTCTACGTACGCTGTCGAGATCAATGGAATCAGCTAGCCGACAACCAAGGCACCCTGCGTGTTTCCCTTTCACAGGGTCGCTTCACGAAAGAATCGGATTGAACTGATTCATGCACAACTGCCGGTACTTGCCGTCGAACTGTAGCAACTCTTCATGGTTGCCCGATTCGATAATTCGGCCTGCCTCAATCACAAGAATGCGATCCGCTGCGCGGATGGTTGACAGGCGATGAGCAATCACAAAGCTTGTACGCCCTTTGAGCATCTGATCGATCCCTGCTTGTATCAAATGTTCGGTCTCTGTGTCGACCGAGGAGGTTGCCTCATCCATGACAAATATTTGTGGATCTGCCAGAATCGCCCGTGCCAGAGCGACCAATTGTTTTTGTCCCGTCGACAGATTGTCACCCCCCTCACCCACTTCGGTATTGTAGCCGCCGGGAAGATCACGAATGAATTGATCCGCATTGACTAACTTAGCCGCTTCCACGATTTGTTGTTCGTTAGCATGCAAGTTGCCATAGGCCAAATTGTCCCGAATCGTACCACTGAATAAGTGAGGGGTCTGCAACACAATTCCCAAGTTTGATCGTAGCCACTGCAGACTCCGCTGGCGATAATCGGTTCCATTGAGTTCGATTCGTCCGGCAGTCGGTTCGTAAAACCGACAGAGCAGATTGACGATCGTCGATTTACCACCCCCCGTAGGCCCCACCAAGGCAACCGTCTCGCCAGCAGCAACTTCTAAATTAAAATCTTCCAGAACCGTTTGACCGTTTTCGTAGGCAAACCGAACCTGATCAAACCGGATCGACTCGATTCGCATTGGCCCTCCGTCGACTGCCAGACCGGCATCTGGCCTGGCTTGTTGGCTGGCAATGGACCGCTTTACTTCGGAGGAGTCCGCAATCGCTGGCACGGTATTTAACAATTTCTGGATTCGCTCGGCTGCAGCTTGTGCCATCTGGATCTCGGCAAATTGGCGCGCCATCTGTTGAATGGGTTCAAAAAACAAACCCGCGTAGTTCATAAACGCAATCAACGTACCAATCGTCAAGCTGCCCTCTAGCACCAACCAGCCTCCTTGCCATAAGGCCAAGCCCGTCATGATACTGGCCACCGCAGTCACCATGGGCACATAGACGGCTGATTGCATTGCATTTTGCAGCGAATGCTGGAACATCTGTGCAGAGTCCTGCTGAAATTCTGTCAGGCTCTCAGTTTCACGCACCAGCGCTTTGGTGGTTCGCACCCCCATGATATTCTCGTTGAAGGATGCGGTGATTTGTGAATTGGCACGGCGGACCAGGCGGGCTGAGTTCAGCAGTTGTCGGTGAAAGTAGAGGCTGATTACCAGTAGCGCGGGTACGACGGCGAGGACAAGCAGTGCCAACTGCCAATGAATCCACAACATCATGATCGAAATACCTGTGACCATGGTCATAGCCCACACAAAATCGAGCAAACTCCAACCGATAATCCTGGATAGTCGATCACAATCTGAGGTGAGCCGAGTCAACAACCAACCCACTGGCCGTTGGTCGTAATAAGAAAAAGGCAAGAATTGTAGCTTGTGGAAACTGGCCTCTCGAATTTGATAGCTGACTCCTGTGGCAACGCGACCAGCCAGTAGAATAAATCCCAAGATAGCCAGACAAAGCAGGACCACAATCCCGGCATACTGGCTGGCCAAGAATTTCAACTGCCAGTTAAACCCGGAACTGGTCACTTGATCGATGATGCGCCCCGTCAGGTAGGGCAATAAGACTTCGCAGACAGCAATGGTCACAGCCATGACGGCCAGACCAACCGCATGCCAACGAAAGTCGGTGGCCAATTGGAGTATTTCCCACCAAACTCGTAAATCAAGGCGGGCAGCACGCTTTTCGACAGCTGGTTGGTTTTCAGTCATGACCCCTGTCCGCTTGTTGGCTGACTGTTAGTTGGCTGCCCGTTGTCTAAATCGGCACACACTTGCGTCTCAATTTGCCAGAGTCTTTGGTAGATGCCACCTTCGCGCTGAAGTTGTTGGTGGGTGCCAAACTGTTCCACTCTTCCCTGGTCCAATACCAAAATTCGATCCGCCGCGCGCAAGGTTGATAATCGATGCGCTATCACCAGAGTCGTCTGCCGGCCATGTCGCTGTTCCAACGATTGGAGGATCATCGCTTCCGTTTTTGTGTCGACTGCGCTGAGCGCATCGTCCAGCACCAAGATGGGGGAAGTTTGCAGCAAAGCCCGAGCCAAAGCAATACGCTGACGTTGGCCGCCAGACAGAGTCACACCCCGTTCGCCGACCAGAGTGGTGTAGCCATCGTCAAATCCCAAAATTGCGTCGTGAATCGAAGCAATGCGAGCAACTTCTAGAACTGCGATTTGCGAAACATCCGTCTTGCCTAAAGCGATATTTTCATGAAGCGTTTTGGAGTATAAGAATGGTTGCTGCATGACCGCACCTACAAGTCGACGAGATTCGCTACGGTCATAGGTGCTCAATTCATTGCCGGCAATCTGAATCGACCCCTCATAGCCGTCATAGAATCTCAGCAAAAGACTCACGAGCGTCGATTTCCCACTACCGGAAGGCCCTAAAATGGCAACCGTTTCTCCTTTTTGCACATCAAAGGAAACCTTGTGCAACACCCGCGTGTCTGGATCGTAGCCAAAACTAACCTGGTCAAACCGCAAAGTCATTTCATTGGCGCTGCCAGCCGCAGGCAATAGGGCTTGCCGTTGCGACTGCTTTGACGAGGAGAAATCAATCGAACTGGAATCCAACCGTTCTGGTTCCTGTTGGACTTCTAAAATTTCCTCAATTCGGTTGAAGGCGACAACCGCTTTGCCCAATTCGGTCAGCAGTCGCCCCATCTGGCGGATTGGCCAGATGTACATATTCACTAGTAGCAAAAAGGCAACCAAGGTGCCAACTGATAGTACGCCACGATCGATCCAGTACGTGCCCATCAATAACACGGCCCCTTGTTGGCCAAATACCAGTAGATCCGACGCCGGCCAAAACAAGGAAATCCGTTGGATCAACTGGAAATTCCGGTTGCGAAATTCTCCACTTGCTTCAGCGAACTTTTTACATTCATGGGATTGGCGGTTAAACGCTTTGACCACACGAATGCCGGTAAGATTTTCTTGCAACACCGTGGTCATTCTTCCCTCAGCTTCATCCATTTTTCGAAACGTTGGCTGAATCCGCATGAAAAAAAGGATACTGAAACCAACCACCAAAGGCGCGCCGGTCAGAGCCACGAATGCCAGTTGCCAATTCATCAGGAACAAGATCGGTACGACTGTAAGTAAAAGCAAAAGGGCCCGGCCGATCTCAACGAACTGAAGCGATAGAAAACGGTGTAGCGTTTCCACATCTGAAGTACAGCGCTGCACCAAATCGCCTGTCTCCGCCCGATCGTGATAAGAACAAGGCAAACGCTGCAAATGGTCGTACAGCCGATCGCGCAATCGGCGTATGATGCTTTCACTCGCATGCGAGGAATGACGGCCGTTAAAATACTGGCACAGGCTGCTACCAACTACCAGCAGGCCCAGCATCAAGGCTGCCCGGAGCAGAATAGATTTCAACTGGAGGCTGGTAGGATCCAGACCCCAACACAGTATCATTCCCAAGAAGGTGGGACTTCCATCGACAAGAGCATCATCTGCCCGCTGCTCCAGGATGACATCGATGGTGGCACGTATCACCATTGGCCCCAAATAAGCCAGCAAAGTGGCTAGAGCCAAAAAGAACAATGCATTCGCATAAAGCCGGTGTGAGCCAGCAGTTATCCGCCAAAATGTGCGTACATGGTCGATCATGGGGCACCCCATACTACACCAACTCAGGCTCCAGGGGGGGGGGCCCTCACTGGCTAGAACTTTCACTTCTCAGCACTGGAAAGACATCCCAACAGGGTGCAAGGTTCGCGGGGAACTGTGAGTCACCTTAGTTCGACTTTTGCATTTTTCCATGCTGGCAAATTGGACGGTGCGATTTAGGTTAACGCGATTTTGGCTACACATCCTCCCTAACAACTCTCTACCAGCGAATAATCACCACGAAGGACACGAAGAGCACGAAGAACAGGTATAAATAGAGGCTTTTCACGACTTTACTGAGTAGTCGAACGCTTCTCCGTGGTTAGCAAAGTGGTTATCCTTCTCTTTCCTTCTCTTTCCTTCTCTTTCCTTCGTGGTCTTCGTGGCTTATTGTTGCAGTTTGAGGGTTTTTGTAACTCCTGGGTTTCTATTGGGGTGTTTAAAATATCTCGCACTACCCCTTTTCCAGGGATTATCTTTGAAATGGTTCCTAAAAAGTGCAAAACCTGAACTTAGGAGAGTCGTATTTTTCAATCCAAAGCCCGATTGCCGCATCGGTACAAATTAGTTGTACATGACGTAGCGACTGCCTAGAATAGACGTAGCGACTGCCTAGAATAGTAGTTGGCCTGCATACGATACGACAACCTGAATGATCTACGGACACACCTCCGAATGAGCGTGGCTCTCCTGAAAATACACTACTGGGTTTCTCTAATAAAATGGGCTCCCCCGATAATACGCTGCTGGCGGTTTGCCATTTGCTTGTTGTTAGTGTGTAGTTCGGCTCGCGGTTACGAACTTCAAGGTCGCTGGTCACGAACCGCCAGCAATACCAATACTGGATCCTTGGGCACCCCAATTACTCTCACTTGGGGCTTCGTACCCGACGGCACCACAATCACCGACGACGAAGGCAGTTCGGGGAGTGATTTACTTGCCTTTCTCGATACCGAATTCGGTGCCGGCGGAGCAGATCTCACACAGCATACTTGGTTTCCCCTCTTCGAAGATTCCTACAATCGGCTCAGTCAACTCTCAGGGCTGACGTTTCTCTATGAATCTCAGGACAGCGGATCGACCATTAACAACTCAACCTTCCCGCAAGGTTCCTTGGGCCAACAAGCCGATTTGCGGGTTGGCGGTCACTCTATCGATGGTCAATCCGGAGCCAACACGCTGGCCTACAACTATTTTCCCAATCATGGCGACTTGGTCATCGATACCGACAACACGGGTTTTTTCTCCAACGGAACAAACAACTTTCGCAGACTCCGTAACGTTGTCTCCCATGAAACTGGCCATGCGGTGGGCCTGGATCACACAGCATCCAACAATTCCCGTTTTCTTTTGGAATCAAAGATAAGCGCGGCCTTTGACGGTCCCCAATTGGATGACATTCTCGGCTTGCACCGCAATTATGGGGATGCTTGGGAGAAAAATGGTGGCAACGACGTTTTCGGCAGCGCCACACAACTCGGCTCACTGGCCGTGGGTGGATGGTTGGATATTGGCGCTCACGGCGATAACACGATGGTCACTTCCAGCGAATCCGATTTCATCAGTATCGACGACAACTCAGATCTTGATTATTTCAGTTTCGTACTAACGGAACCCCTGGCGGTAACACTCAATCTAACTCCCCGCGGCACAACTTATAATACTGGACCATCAGGGGGAACACAGACTTCGTGGGACACACAATCGCTTAGCGATTTAACCTTGCAGCTGCTGGATTCCAATGGTTCGACACTTATTGAAATGGCAAACCACAACGGCGCCGGCCTGGGGGAATCCATTCAATACGCACTCGACTCGGGAACCTACTACGCACAAGTGAGTGGCGTAGCCAACGAAGTCCAACTCTATGGACTGTCGATTTCCGGCTTCAATGTGGCGGACGTCAATAGCGATGGCTATGTAGACAGCGCCGACGCCAGCACCGTCATTACTAATTGGGGCACCGACGGCTTAACATTTGCTGAGGGCGATATCAATGGCGACGACTTCATCGATAATGCCGACGCTGGTATTTTAATTGCCAATTTCAATGCAGGCTCGGGGCCTTCCCTGGCAACCGTCCCAGAACCTTCAAGTCTGGCTTTGTTTCTGTTGGTATTTTGCTACCAGGGAACCGCACGCCACCGCCAATGGGGCTCTGTGGTGTAGTCAAGCTGGATCGACTCTCCTGGAGCGAGCCGGATCGATTGCCCCGCCTGGAGCGCTACGTCAAATTGCTGCAATGTTCCCGCGACGTCTCCCACAGTCCAGGCAGACACTAGACCCGGTTGAACAATCATAATTTCTACGCTCGTGCTTAACCGGTTGGTCATCGCGTGGCCCGGACCGTGGCACCGGAGGTGTCATCACGGCAAACCCCCCGGCACGAGCGGCAATGATTCGATTGGTAGGCTGGACAGCATCATTGGTAATCCCATTGGGCAAGCGTCCCGCCATCACCAAATTACCTTTGGAAGAAGATTCAAATACGACATCGTGGCCAGGGCTTTTTTCTGCAGCACTGAGTTCAAGTAAATTTTCAATCCCAAAAATACGGGCACCAACAGCTCCCAGGATTCCCTGACTATCCATCGCAGCGCGGATGCGGTTGCCTGAAACCTGAGCATGGTCGCTTGAAGTTCCCAACTGCAAATGCGTCTGACTTAAATGTAGAAACGGCGCATCGATCCAGTTGTTCGAGCAACGACCGGTCAGTAGTAGTGCGGTACGACATCCGACAATCTCCATGACCGTTATCCGATTGTCATTCACCGACCCCTTATTTGCATCTAGCCAAAGTCCCGTCCCTTGCCACACATGCTGTCTGTTGAGATCGTTGGCAAACAGTTTACCACCTTTCCAGGCACCACCACCTCCGACCAGAGCGTTAATATGTATGAACGTGGTAGTGAACACTTGAAATTGGTCCGGCCCAATAGCCGCTGGTTGGATCCGTAAAACGGCTCCATTCGAATTGCTGGAAATAATACCGAATTTGTAGTGGCAACTCATCTGAGAATCGATGACAATCGCATCTCCGTTTTGTGGTCGATACTGGATCACATATTCCCCACCACCCAATTGAAAGTCCTGCATCCAGGGAATTCGAAGTGTCTCATCAAGAAAGTAAACCACTCCCTGGTTCTTCCCCGAAGTCAGATTGCCTCCCACGATAAATAGGTTTTGGGTTGTTTCCTTAGCTCGGTCGAATGCTTCCTGCAAACCGGAAGTCCTGGTTCCAGGTGTGTGCGGGCCAAAATCCCCACCATCCTTCGGTCCTTGAGGGCTGACCACGAGATAGCCCAATTGGCTCCTTCGATCTAATGTAATATTTTGTGGTGAGGTTCCATTCTTCTGAGCACGGGCCTCGGGCCAACAAACCGAGATAAAAACGGCGAACCCTGCGAGTAGGACCACAAGTCGTACTCCATCTATGCATTTACGACCGCGGCCTTCACTCGAATCCAATCCTACGCCAGTAGTCAAGCTTAAGAAACTACGAGTTTCGGTCTGTTTGTTATTCATGTTCTATCCCAAAGGATGGAATGGTGCCGTGTAAGTCGTCAAAATCGCTATTTTATACTCAATATCTTACGGGTTACAGAAGCCGGGCAATGAAAATTTGCTTATTCATGTTTGGGAAGGTAGACGTATAGGGGGCATAGTAACAGTTCTAGCCCGCAATCAGATCTCACTACCTGTTCCATGCGGAAGATTTCGTGGGCACCATCGCTCTTGTTAGCATTGCCGCTCTTGTTAGCATTGCCGCCGTCATGAATATCGCCATCGGCTTTGTGGTAGGCACTTACCTACACAGACCGTCGCGCACAGCCTCCAAGTCCATGGAAGTTTTCACTTCTGAACAAAGCAATGTACCCAATCTGTTGAACTGGCGGAGGAAATGAGCGCTGTACTTTTCGATCGGCGATACGCCCCGCAAAAGCGCTGCACTTTTCGATCGGCGTTTACACTTTCTGACCGTGGGGCGCTGCACTATTCGACTGGCGTTCACACATTTTTATTCTTCGTCATTGTACAGGTCTCCATGAATTATGGGAGGTGAAGCGTTCTGCCTTTCGATTGTCCTCTAGGTGTTGGTAAGGTCATTTCCTTTCATGATAAAACTTCAGACACTACCGACACCGACACTACTGTTTATTTCTGCGGGTTTAGGAGGTTCTGTCGGTGTCGTTAATGTCGGCGATTAAAAATACGCGAGTTGGCTGACCACCCTTTGGCCCAGATGGCACTGGTTGCCACCGGCCGTGGCCGGTTTTGACAAGTTCCTCCAAAACCTCGTTGGCAAGTGCTGAGGTTCCGTATCTGCTCAGGTTCTTTTGGAGTTCTCTGGCAGTAACTTGACCGCCATGCCGGTGAACCCACTCAATTAGTTTTCTGTTCTCTTCCTCTTGCTCTGATTCTGTGAACAAACAATAAACTCGCTTTGCTTCACCACCAAACCAATCACTCAGCTCGATGGCGGATAACATTGAGGATTCATCAATCGAGACCCCTGCTGATGCGTCTCCGGCTACCGAATCCAGCTTTCTTGGCTGCGATGTCACTAGTACGACCCTTGTGACCATTGTCACCAGGGTCAACTTTTTTTCCGGCCTTCATGCGAGCATCAGCAGCCTCGCTTTCGATCTCTGCAATCGCATCTGCAATTGCCGTTCGCTCTGAAATTGTGAAATCCTTCCGAAGTTGATTCTCGGCGAACTCGCCAGCAACTATCGAACTCACATCGACGGTCACAGAAGGGATGAATTTCCTTTTAAGAATGTCTTTGAAGGCTTTCAAACGGCGTTCACCGAATACAAGTTCCATCCCCTTATTGATACCGATTGGCTGAAGCAAGCTTCGCTGTATCTCACGCTGCGACCGATGCGTATGCATGGGATCGGACCGCGTGGTACGGTCATGCTCCAGATCGTTCTTTCGGAAACTCCAAACGTCTCCGCAGCCTTACGAAGACGCCACAAATTCAATGTTTCGTTGGGTTTCATCTAAATGCCCCTCAGGTGAGAGAATTGCCGCTGCTTGCGACTTAGGGGCATGAGAACAGATAGCGTAATCGCTAAAAACACCTATCTTCCATGGATTCATGGAAGCCTTCCATGAAAATAAACAGACCTCGGAAAAATTAGGGCGAATCTCTTTTCGAAACCTTCCATGAATAGCATCGGCACAAGACCATGTTGTTTATTCGTGCCCAGGCGAGAATCGGTTAGCACCTCTGCAGGTAAAGCAACATCTCTTCTGTAAATTGATGGGATCGATTTCTTACGGATTAGTTTTGGAAGACGAGATATCTCATTTTCCCGGTTTCCCAATCATCACTGAGTTCGACG
>JBDOMT010000304.1:0-30770 GCA_039831705.1 Pirellulales bacterium
GATTGCCAAGGAGGCGGTCGACAATGGTTTGGGATTGGTGCCAATTCTGCGCATGATCCCTTACATGCTTCCCCAAGCGATGCAATTTGCTGTGCCTGGGACCATGTTATTGGCTACCACCAGCGTGTATGGAAGAATTGCCTCGTCGAATGAGATCGTTGCGGTCAAATCGTTGGGAATAAGCCCCATGGCAATGGTCTGGCCGACACTCATTCTGGCAACGGTGGTTAGTATGGGGGCTGTCGTACTGAATGATGTGGCCGTTTCCTGGGGTCATGAAGGTGTCCAGCGAGTTGTATTGGAATCGTTAGAAGAGATTGTCTATGGCCGCCTTCAGACTACGGGGTCATTCAGTAGCAATAATAATCAACTGAATGTGACGGTCGAAGACGTACAGGGTAAGAAGCTCGTCCGCCCGACCATTTTTTACCATCCGGCACACAGTCGATTAGCATGGATCATTACTGCCGATTGGGCTTCGCTGCGTGCGGATGTGCCTCGCGGTGCCGTATCATTGACGTTGGTGAACGCAGAGGTCGATTTTGGCGATGGCCGTTCCGCTAACCACCCAGGCAATTGGGAATTGACTATTTCGCTAGATGATTTTTCCGGAAGACAGCAGCGTTCACGCAATCCAGCCAACTTTCCGCTTCGTGAAATAGGGCCCAGTATCGTAGAGCAGCGCGCATCGATCGAGCAGTCGAAACAGGAGATGGCAGCCCAGGTTGCCCACTCGTTGGCCACGGGGCGTATGTTTGAGCTTTCAGAAGATCTTTGGCAACGGCATGCGCGTAGGCTCGATAGTGGGCAAAAACGCTTGTACCGGTTGAATACGGAGCCCCATCGTCGTTGGGCCAATGGATTTAGTTGTCTCTGTTTCGTCATGATCGGCGCACCGATGGCAGTACGGCGTCGGCATGGTGAATTTTGGGGAAGTTTTTTCGCCTGCTTCCTGCCCATTCTCATCGTTTACTACCCAATGCTAGTAGGTTGTGTTGATGGGGCTAAAACAGGCACATTGCCGCCCCAAGCGGTGTGGCTCGGCAATGTCGTGCTAGCATGCTGGGGTATCTGGCTATTGCGTCGGGTGGTGCGATTCTAGCCTAACGATCTGCCTTGGAGCGTGAGGTCCTAGTTGCTACACTTCGCGGCCTGTTTTCGCCCACGACAAGGAGGTCGTTGTGCCCACCAATTGGCCCATTCGTAACAAAATTAAACTTGGTCTGGGACTGCTGTTAGTGATGGTCCTGGGGCTGTTCGGTAGTGCGCAGTATGGATTATATGCCTATCGAGGGTTGGTAAAGAGCTTGAGTGCCCGTTCGGCCGAGTTGCCTCTTGCCAGTGAAATACTGCAGCGTGTGGGTGACTTGCGGTTCACCTTGAGCCAGGCACATGATCGGTTGGATTTGCCCAATTGGAACGATTTGAATGTTTTAGCTGGAGGCGGTTCCCTTACGGATTCTGACCCTGAGCCACTCGCTTCTGGGCTGGTCGGATCGATTGCCGATACGGCACCATTTCCCATTGATCGGGGACAGTTGCGTCAATATTATCAAACGCAATTGGCACTGATTGCCGAAGCATTGAACGAATATCGGGACCAACTTGACGATCGTCAGTCGGACCCTAACTCGCGACTTGGAGACAACCGCAAAGAGCTTTTGGAACTTGCAAAAATTGATGTGTTGATCGGGCGAATCGATCGTTCGCACGACGACGATGACTGGTTACTTGATGGTGGACAGATTGGTAAATTGAGAGAAGAAGTAGAGCATCTTCGCACTCTGGTTGCGGAATTACCCAGCCACTTACACCATCGTCTGCAAGTACTTTCGGGTGAAGTCAGTGCTCAGTACCGCACTGCAATTGTTACGGCGTGGCTCACCATGATTCTCGCAATCATCTTGTTGGGAATATCCACACGTATGTTCTACCTTTGGATTGCGGCCCCTCTACAGCAACTGGTACGCGGAGCGCGTGAAGTTGCGGCTGGTAAGTTTGATTATCGCATCAGACTCCGAACACGTGATGAGATGGGCGAATTGGCCGAAGCTATGAATGCGATGATGCAACGATTTCAGGAAATTCGAGACGATTTAGATGCTCAAGTTCGTGAACGTACTCATCAAGTGGTGCGTAGCGAACAGTTGGCAAGTGTCGGATTTTTGGCAGCCGGAGTTGCTCATGAGATCAACAATCCACTTGCCTCCATTGCTTTGTGCAGTGAATCATTGGAAGGACGCTTGTCCGAATTACTGGACCCAGATCATTCTCCCAACGAGGAGGATGTTGAAGTGGCAACCAATTACATGAAAATGATCCAGCGTGAAGCTTTTCGTTGTAAGCAGATTACTGAAAAACTTCTGGATTTTGCCAGATTGGGAGACTCAGAACGTCATCGGACCGACCTGCGGGAGCTGACTTCCGGTGTGATTGAAATGGTACAGCACTTGGGGAAGTTTCAGGATAAAAATTTAGTGCTTGCTGAAGGCAAACCGGTTGTTGTTCAGGTGAATGCACAAGAAATCAAGCAAGTCGTGCTTAATCTTATCACCAATGGTTTGGAGAGTGTTGAAGTAGGAGGCAAGGTGGAGGTTGCCGTTCAAATGGATCCGAGTTCCTCTGCGACGAATTTGGCCCAGATCGTCGTATGGGACGACGGTTGTGGCATGACCGATGAAGTTCGCAAGCATCTGTTCAAGCCATTTTTTACTCGCCGTCGCTCGGGTCAGGGAACAGGCTTGGGACTTTCAATTACCCACCGAATCGTAGAAGAACATCACGGTCAGCTTGAGGCGAAGAGCGAAGGTGTGGGAAAGGGATCTCGTTTTGTGGTCTCCTTGCCAGTCAGCCAGTTAGGTCATCACGTTTCAGAAGAAAAAAATTCTGGGCTAAAGAATTCGAGAGACAAGGAGACACCGCATGGCTATCAAGCTGCCTAAGGACCAAGGATTGACGTTGCTGTTTGCAGACGACGAATGCTCACTGCAAGAGTTGATGAAGTTGGAATTGCCCCGGTTAGGGCATCGGGCCACGATCTGTCCAGATGGGTTGACGGCTGTTGCGGCTCTGGAAAAAAATACCTACGATTGCATCATTGTCGATTTAGACATGCCAGGTTTGGACGGCATAGGTGTCATGGCTAAAGCCAGGGAACTGTCTCCCGAGACTGAGGCGGTTGTGTTGACTGGCAAATCATCGATGGAAACGGCAGTTGCTGCTTTGCGCCACGGTGCTTTTGACTACCTGACCAAACCGTGCAAATTGATTGAAATCGAAGCCCTGTTAAAACGGGTCGCGGAAAAGCGGCAACTGAAAAAACAGTTAAGCGCTTTACAGCACCAGGTGCAGCGTTTGCAGGGCGCCCCTCAATTGATCGGTGAATCGCTCGCCATGCAGAAAGTTCGACTGTTGATCAGAAAGGTGGCGCCAACCCATTCGACGGTGTTGATACTAGGTGAAACAGGGACGGGAAAGGAATTGGTGGCCCGTTCATTGCATGAGCAAAGTGAGCACGCGGAAATGCCCTTCGTGGCAATTAACTGTGGCGCGTTACCCGAGACACTGATTGAAAGTGAACTATTTGGTCATCGTAAAGGTGCTTTTACAGGTGCCGATGAACATCGAGTTGGGCTGTTTGAAGTTGCCAGTGGGGGTACGATTTTTCTGGATGAAATAGGCGAATTGCCTAAAGCCATGCAAGCCAAGTTGCTGCGAGTGCTGGAAAGTGGTGAAATTCGTCGAGTGGGCGAGAATAAAGCCACCACGGTCAACGTCCGAGTCATCTGTGCAACTCACCGCGACCTGCCCAAAATGGTAGCTGCGGAAGAATTTCGCGAGGATCTGATGTATCGGGTTAATACTTTTGAAATCTATTTACCAGCGTTACGTGAGCGGATTGAAGACATACCCTCCCTGGCTCAACATCTGTTGGCTCGGCATCCGCGGCTAACTGGGAAATTGAATAAGAAAAGTGAAGAGGATGGAGTGAGCGAAAAAGACGATCTGATTGCCAAAGATGCACTCAGTGCACTGTGCGAGCATGTATGGCCAGGAAATGTGCGTGAATTGGCGAATGTGATTGAGCATGCGACCATTTTATGTGACCAGGGTCCCATTGGTGAGGAACATCTGCCACAACGTTTCGATGCGAGGCAACTCGTAGGAGCAGCTCGTAGTAAACGGGGCCCAATGACGCTACGCGAATTGGAAGCCGAAGCAATTCATGACGCGCTCCAGCGGTGTGGTGGCAGCAAACCTAAAGCAGCTGAGGAGTTGGGTGTAAGCATCAAAACACTCTACAATCGTCTCAACCAGGCCCAGGCAGACACGCTGGAAAAGACAGCGTGATGAAGAGTTGAGGGTTGAGAGTGGCCTTGTTGAGTAATTATTTTTAAAAAAAGATTTTAGACAGGATGTACGGGATTTTTTGGATATGGTTTTATTGAGACGAAAACCATAAATTCCCGCCTGGGTGAAAATCGCATGTCATTAGCCGCATCAATGTGAAAAATCTACGTCCTTCTCCACAGTCTATTGAACAGAAGCAAACGAAGATAACAAAGATGCGTACGAAAACCAGCAGCCAAAAAACTTGTAGAGAGTACATTTCAGAGTTAACCGGACATGGAGTCTTGCCATTTGTCTTTGTTCCCTTCGTTTCCTTCTGTTAAAAATTTGTTTTCCAATTCTCAATTCCTGCTGGGGTGACCGTCCATTGCCATAGTTTGGACCAGATTTAGGAAAGTCCAGTTTAGGTGTTCGGTCGCTTAATTCCGTGGACTCGTAAATTCAATACATTACCATTGGAGAATGTTTTGAAGCGAAAGACAAATTTTTCAGCAAAGGATACGTAACTGGAATGATCCATCTCGTACATCTTGTGGATCCTGTTAAAATGAACTTGTACTAGGCAATTGTTCGACAAGACCTTTTGGTGTTGAGAGGCAGCATTCAATAGAGCGAGGTCTGTGAGATATGGAAACCTCTAGCTGTTTGTTTCGCTTGATGGTGATGGGGGCTTTCATGGCGCCAGCTGTGGCCACCGAAGCAGCACAGCTATATGACATCCGGGCTTTGGGGAGACCACCAAGTTCTCCCGACCCTGGTGGGTTAAATGACATGGGTCATGTAGCCTTCTCGTACACATCCCCCACAGGTATTGTTGGCGCGGCTATCCAACACCCGACAAACTGCTCTTATTCGATGGCAGTAAAACGCACGAGTTGCCGACTTTAGGCGACAAATTCGCGACATTTCACGATATCAATGACAAAGGAGTTGTAATTGGTAATGCTGAATCCGCAGCATTCATTTATACCGAATCCTTAGGACGACAACGGATTCTTGATTTACTTTCGCCAGAGGACCGCTGGTACTCTCTCAACTTCGTTTCAGATATTAACAATCGAGGCCAAATTCTTGGCTTTGGGCAACGGAGTGCATCCTTCCTAAGTCGCCAAGTGTTCTTGATGACTCCTGTGCCAGAACCATCATCGGTGATTTTTGGACTTTTCTTTTCTTCGACAATGCTCTTAACATTCCGAGCTCAGCATGCAAGTTTACACGAAAGTGGGTGGTAACCTTGACACTTTGTCGGTGTGCGTAGCACAAGAGGTTGATCGGCGTTGGTCTGGCATTCACAATGTTATTATGGCCAACCGACGAATTTATGATCAGGAACGACATGCTCATTTCGTGACGTTTTCTTGCTATCACCGACGGCGAATGCTCGACTGTGAACCGTTGCGGAATGAGCTGCTTGAATTGCTTGTCCACAAGCTCGACAAGTATAACGGCATCTGCTCGGGGTTTGTGGTCATGCCGGATCACGTGCATTTGATTGTGTGGTTTGACAAGCCGGGCGAGCTGAGTCGATTCATGAAAAGCTGAAAACAAACTTCCAGCATGAAACTAAAGAAGATGTTGCGCGGCATGGCTCCAAAGTTCGCCAGCAACTTTCCGCCTGCCGATCCATTCTGGCAGCCGAAGTATTATCCGTTCAACTTGTACTCACAGAAAAAAGCAGAAGAGAAGTTGGATTACATGCACCTGAATCCGGTGACGGCTGGCCTCGTGGAAGGTGTTGTCGATTGGAAGTGGAGTTCTGCACGACATTACCATCTCAATGAACCGTCCGTGGTTCCAATGGAGTGGATATTTTGATTGCCTCTTGTGCTACGCACACCGACACATGTCCGAACAGTCCCCAATAAGTGGCAAACCTATTCGCGGACAAGTGTCGGTGCCACCCTATTTCCCGGCGATGGAAGTTGGAGACGCAGCCCGTTACCAGAAACCCAGCCGCCGCCAAACGCATCTTGGAGCATGGTCGCGCCCTCCGCCCCGAGTACCGCCCAGCCCAATTCGCGAACATGGTCCCAGTGCGGCTTGGCTAAATAGAGACGCGTCAGCCGATCTTTCGAATCACACCCGTCACGATCCCCAATACGCGCACATTGCGGGCATAGATGGGTTTCATTGATGAATTGGCTGGCTGTAATCGAACCCGGTTGGCTTCAGGGTACCAATATTTGAGTGTGGATTCGCCGTCTTCGGTGAGAGCGACTACAATATCTCCTCGATTTGCGGTGCGGGCACGACGACAGATCACTAGATCTCCATCGGCTATCTGAGCTTCGATCATTGAGTCTCCCTCAACCTTCAATGCAAATTGAGATTTGCGTGGTGGGAACCAATCTTTAAACTCAAATCGCTCTGCCTGTTCGATAGCTTCAGTAAGACTGCCTGCTGCAATATTTCCTACCATGGGAAGGCCGCGATCCGCATGAGCCGCACTGGTAAGCTGGATGGCACGAGACATGTTTGGTTCACGGGTGATCAGCCCTTTCTTTTCAAGAGCCTTGAGGTGACACATGACACCGTTGGGTGAACGGATCTTAAAATGTTCACCGATTTCTCGTACTGTGGGACCGTAACCGCGCCCTTCGATTTTATTGCGAATGAGATCGAAGACTTCGCGCTGTCGTTGTGTTAATTGTTCAAAGGCCATGGTGCTTTCCGTTTCTTCCTCAACCCCATCTCCCCACACCCCCCCCCCCTTTCTAAGTTAGAAAGGGCTTATTACTGGGGTTCTTATTCTGGGGATATCGATTCAGTGATATCGATACAGTGATATCGATACTGGGGATAAATGTTTACACGGGGAATGGATTTCAATAGACAGGGTAAATGATAATATGGGGAGCAAAGTGCTGTTGACGTGTATTCTAATATACGGACGTACATCGTCAAGAGCGTTTGTACAGGTTTTTTGTCCTTGACTCACAGCTCCCAGCGTTCGACCATATTTCCTATGGATCTTGTACGACAGACAATCATGACCGCGGCGGAACCAATTGTGGTGAAAGTTGGCACTCGTGTGCTTACCAATCAGGAGGGCGTACTAGACTTTCAGCAGGTGGAAAGTATCGCCACACAGTTGGCATCGATGTGGCAGCAAGGGCGTCATGTGGTATTGGTGAGCAGTGGCGCGGTAGGGGCCGGTTTGGGCCGATTGGGTATTTCTCAGCGGCCCACAGATTTGGCTGATTTGCAGGCCGCTGCGGCTGTCGGACAGACCTGTCTGATCGAAGCTTACAATCGGGCCTTGGAGCCACACGATTTACACGCAGCCCAGGTATTGCTGACAGCCGATGGTTTGCATGATCGGACCCGCTATCTCAATGTACGAAATACCTTGTTTGCCCTGTTTCGAAAACAGGCAGTGCCAATCGTTAATGAAAACGACACGGTCAGTACAGAGGAATTGGAGTTGAGTTTTGGCGACAACGATCGCCTGGCAGCTTTAGTGACCAACCTGATTCGCGCGCCTCTGCTGATTTTACTGTCGGATGTCGAGGGACTGTATGATGGCGACCCTTGTGATCCAGCTTCGAAGATCGTTTCGACGATCACGGATCTGCCCGCTGCTCAAGACCAATGGGTACATGATGACAGTCGAGTTCAACTGAGTACGGGAGGGATGGCGAGTAAATTAAAAGCAGCCCAGATCGCCATTGCTGCTGGTGGAAATGTGGTCATTGCCAATGGCCGTCGTCACCATGTGTTGTCGGATATACTTGCGGGTGCGGACGTGGGGACTCTTATTCTAGCCTCAGGACGGTCCATCGGCTCACGAAAACGCTGGATTGGTTGGAGTGCGCAGCCTTGTGGTCGTCTGATGCTCGATGAGGGGGCGCAGCACGCCATACGATCGAATGGCAGTAGTTTGCTGGCCGTTGGGCTGACTGCTGTTGAAGGTGATTTTGACAAAGGAGATGTAGTCGGTATATACGGTCCCGATGGAAACGAAATCGCCCGCGGCTTGATTAATTACACAGCCCAGGAAACTCGTACAATTGCCGGACATACTACCCAGCGTATGTCCGAGTTGCTGGGGCATTGTCCGTATCAGGAAGTGATCCATCGTGATAATCTGGTACTGTTATAGGGTTCATTGCGCCAAAGCGAACTTGGACAATGATCGCGTGGCTGGCGTTAGAAGTGGCTGCGTTGGTTTCGCGATCATTCTCCAAGATTCGTTTGGCTGGGGACGCAAGCGATGGGGTGCGGTGGAGTATGTAGAGGGATTGGTTGAATTTAGAGCCAAGTGTACGGAGTTGGGAGCGCTATGATGGTATCGATCAAGCCAGTTGAAATTGTGGAGGCCGATCTGGCTCGGCTTGAGCACCAGCAGGCCATTGTTAAGCTGATCGATGCCTATGCCAGCGATCCGATGGGCAATGGTCAGGCACTTGGGGATGAAGTCCTGAAAAATCTGATTCCGGCTTTACGACAGCATCCTACCACGTATGTTTTTTTAGCCTATCAGGAGGGCCGGTCAATTGGCCTCGCCATCTGCTTTTTGGGATTTTCGACGTTCGCCGCTAAGCCATTGATGAATATACATGATCTGGCGGTGTTACCTGATTGCCGTGGACAAGGAATTGGTACCTCTCTTCTGCAGGAGGTTGCTCGCAAGGCCCGTGAGCTGGGATGTTGCAAGCTCACCTTGGAGGTGCAAGAGAACAATTTGCGTGCCAGACGTGTCTATGAGAATATCGGATTTTCTACTGCTCAGTATGTGAAGGAAGCTGGGAACGTTTTGTTCTTGACCAAGAGGTGCCCCGAAGGGGCTAAATATATTAGCCCCGGGTAAACGCAGGCGAGCCTTGGCGAGTCTAAGTGCCACCCGGGGTTGGCTAGGATAAAGATATTCGGTCAAGTGCCGCTGTGTTAGAAAGCTTACTGCTCAGCCGATGATAGGTTAACAACACACCCAGGGTGGCGGTCGGTCTCGCTATGGCTCGCTGGCCTTACCCTGGGCTGGAATAATTTAATCCCTTTCAGGGTGCCTGTCGGGAACCTTGGAATCTAGTAAATGCAATATTGGAGTTAAACAGTTTCGTTCTAATTGGACAGCGCCACTTTTATTGTTTGAACCATGAAACGCCGGCCAGAAACATGCTAGTTAGAGCCGCTACCTTAGCAATGCTTGCACGTAATCGTCGACGAGCATAGCTGAATGCGATTAAGAGAACCGAAACCCATTAATTTACAGTGTGAAATCGATAAAACTGCGCTGTCCAATTAGGAAACAACATCTCATGCAGTGGCTATCTTACGTGGTGGCTTTTATGTTTGTCTTGTCGGGAGTGGGCTGTCTGGCGCTGGTCGTGATTCAGCTTCCAGGTGGATGGTTGCTGTTGGCACTGGCTGTGTGTGTCGAGTTTTTTGTGGATCCGTTATATCTGTCGCCTGAGAGCCAGCCGACTTTTCCACCCTGGACTTTGTGGACAAGCGTGGCTCTGTTGCTTGTGGGTGAAGCGGTGGAATTTGGCGCCAGCGTCTTGGGGGCAAAGCAGGGCGGGGCGACTCGCCGTGGCATGATTGGATCATTGATTGGAGGCTTTGCCGGCGCGATATTGCTCACACCTGTGATTCCCGTACCGGTTGTGGGAACCCTTGTCGGTGCACTAGTCGGTACTTTTTTGGGGGCGGTGGCTGGAGAAATAACCGGTCAGCAGCCCAGTTCTTTGCCAGGTTCCATCAAACCGGCTACCGGTGCAACCGTTGGTCGAGTGCTAGGTTCGATGAGCAAGCTGGGCATTGCACTGGCTATGTGGATGGTGCTGAGCGTGGCAGCATTTTGGCGTTAGCCCGTCAAAGTGGCAGATAATAACTTACAAGCACGCAGCACAAGCAAGAGAGTTTATGTACCCACTCGCTTGCGCGTCGTGCTTGTATTCAGTTAAATTCTCTACCGCCGCTTTCTTTACCGATGCAGATGATCGACATGACCTTCTTGGTGCCAGTCGTAATGGCCGGGGGATATGTCGATGTGTCCGTGGTGCAAGCGTACTTCGGCGGGGTGCCAATCCAAGTGACTGGTATCGTGCCAGACGTGGGCACGTCGAGTTGATGGATAGTAACGGTGGGCGGTGTGCGTTCGGTGTCCGTAGTAACGACCATACCCACCATACCCACCACAGTAGGCATGCGGCCTGCCTACATCGACGTGGACGCGACCGGTATTGAAATGGATACCACGGGCGTTTGCATTCTCGGCAGATGCGTTGACAAAAATGAAAGCGAGCAAGGCAACGATGGGGAACATAAGCTTGGACATGGTGAACTCCTGGTATTTGTGTGACTGTAGGTCATAGACCGCAGTGGTCTTCATGACACAGTTATGTTGCACTCACCGTGCCAAATAGTTGAAAAGTGGCTTAAGATGTAGTTGTAAAAGGACTTATGGAAATCTCAGGTACTTGGGATTCAACGAAAACCCACAATGTGTCATCCAATAGACTCTTTAGTGAGTCATAATGAATACACTATTCTTGTTGTTTCATATTGAGGGTTAATACCTTTCGCTCTACAGCTGATCTTCCAGTTCAAGATACAACTCGATGAGTTCATCTGCGATTCGCGAATGGTATTCGTCCCAGGTCCAACCGGGTATCCGCATGCGTGCACACTGAAACACCCCGCGATGAACGAGCAGCCGCTTGAAAAACGCAACCGATAAGGCAATTTCTTGATTGCTGAATGAAAGTACAGGCAGCAATTGACGAAAAAGATCGAGGGCCGCATCCCGCTGTCCGCACCGATATTGGGCCAGAACGGCCGCATAGACACGGACCATGGCACTTTCTGGGATCATGGCGTCGATGCCTCGATCTAACGCTTCGATCCACTGCGGTACCGCCCAGCCTCCGGCAATGAAGAATTTGTCACCAAATTTCTGCCGGACTGCCGAGTACTTGGGCCCGGCGGGAACCGTTTCGATTTTCAAGCCGATGAGTGTTGACAGTGCATCTCTCAGCCGGGCAATCGTCTCAAGTTCCAACCCCGGTCCGTTCCACTGGAGATCTTGAATCAGCAGGGGCACTGCACTGGTCGAGGCAACCTGGCGAAAAAAAGGCACGACTTGATCGGTTTGGCCGTAGAGAGCTGCCGGCACGGCTACCAGATAGGCGGCTGCGCCAACTTCTTCAGCTAATGCGGCAAACTGTTGGCACCTTTGAATATCGTCCGACGATGCACCGACCACCAGGGGGACTCGTTGGTTGACGATTTCAGCTACCGTGTGAACAATCTCTTCGTGTTCATCCGGGCTCAGAAAGTCGACTTCGCTGGCCACTGCGGGTGCCAGCAGTCCGTCCACACCCGATCGAATTGCATCTTCAACTAGGTTTGCCAGACTGGTCAAGTCGACCTCACCGGCAGGACCAAATGGAGTTTGTAATACCGAGAGAATGCCACGTTTCAACTGATGGGATTGGCTCACTGTCATGGGTTTTGGTTTATCAATTCGGGCTAACCTTGAAACGGATTTTGCAGAAATACGAGAATTAGCCCCGGTTCGCCCTTTGCCAAGTCAAGGCGAGTCGCATAGATATCCCGATTGGTGTCATCGATAAACTCGGCCCGTCTTGAAACCACTTGGATGAGCTCTTCCATTCCAGGAATCAGGTCTTCGGCCTTTTTACCAACAGACTCTTCGATCGGGCCGTGTGGTTGAGAGTGATGAACCCATATCGAGCTATTCGGATCCAAGGCAAGGACTTGCTTGGCAGAACGCAGGCGATTTTTTGTCTCATCTTCCAGGATTCTTTGCAAATCACATTCAATCGTGACAAAACCGAATGGCTCTTCGGTCCGTTCATCAAAAACGGGGACACCAGCCGAAAGTTGCCGCTGGTATTGAAGATTCGGGGTATGACCGTCTGATTTGGTATTGGCCGGCAACGCGACGAAAACCTCTTCGGGCTTTTGTTTCATGACGGATTGTACGTAAGGATCGACTAGCGCCTTAGTCAATCGGCTAAGTGGTACGGTACGTACTGTAGCCCGTTCGGTGCTGTGCCGTTCCACTCGAACGATTTCCTTAAACTCTTGTTCGTCCGCATGACAAAAGGCGATGGCCGTGTAGTTGGTATTTGCCTGGAGGAGTCCTTTGAAGATTGTTGCCAGTCGCTCTCTCCACACGTTTATTCCATCCTTGCCAATATCTGAACGGACCATGTCGGAACGGCCAGTATTGGAAATCGTGTCGATAATTTCCTGAATGGGAGGCAAGCTTGCCATGAAACGGACGTTGGTACTAAAGTCGCGAATCAACGATTGTAAGTTGGCACGTAGCTCCCGGCCTTCGATTCGCATGCTGTTGTATTGTCGTCGTTTTTCGTGCTGGCAGGCCATCCAACGCTGCACCTCATCAGCTAAGACAGAGGCGGAAGCATGACGTGTGTAGGGTTTCCGCGACATAGCCTTGATGCAGATGGATTCCAAGTCTGCGGGCACACCCTTGTGAAAGTCACGTGGTACGGGAGTTTCACCTTCGGCAATCGTCTTGAGCATCTCCTTGATCTGCAGCTTGCCCCCTTGAGGAGTGTTACTGTTTTCGTGCGGAGCACATCCCGTCAGAATCGAAAACAGAATCGCTCCAAGTCCGTAAATGTCCGTTTTCTCATCGACATTGTTGAGATCGCCTGCTGCCTGTTCCGGTGACATGTAGAGCGGTGTGCCTATCACATCGCCATCCATTGTGCAGGCAAGTGTGCTGTCACCGGCGCATTGATCGACTGTGAGTTGCGTTGTCATTTCGGCATCGTCTGTCCGTTTGGCAAGTCCCCAGTCGAGCACGATAACCTGGCCAAAGTTGTCGAGGGCAACATTTTCTGGTTTGAGGTCGCGGTGAATGACGCCGCGAGAATGAGCGTACGCGATGGCCTGGCAAATGCCGACAAAAGCGGTCAGCAAGCGGTGCGGCTCCAGTGCGTCATCGTCTCCTGCGAGACGTCGTTCGTGATGTTCGACGATGGCATCTGCAAGTGTGTGTTTGCCTACGAAACGCATCGCATAAAACGGATTACCCGTCTTAGGATCACTGCCGAATTGGTACAAGGGCACGATATTCGGGTGCTCAAGATGTCCCGTGATTTCAGCCTCGCGATGAAATCGCTGCCAGGCCTCGGTAGATTCGCTGGCATCGACGTTCATTTCCTTGATCGCTACGGTCCGTTTCAGTTTCTCGTCGCGAGCTAACCAAATAGAACCTAGCCCGCCTTGGCTCAGCTTGCGTATGAGAGTGAATCGCGATACGAGCTTGCGCGAATCTATTGGCGAATGTGAGCCTATTGGCGAATGTGGGCCTATTGGCGAATGTGGGTCCTGTGTAGTCCCATCAGGCAACACGCTCAAAGGAGCCAAGTCGCAGGTATCAGACAGACTGGAGTCTAGACTTTTGGCCCCACGGCTTTCTGCCTGCTGGCGAGTGGCTGCTTGATGTACCGACTGTCGTAGACGTTCTTTTGCCGCAGTGGACAATCCGGGCGCAATGGAATCGTCACCCGACTCAGCCATCACACCAATATCGGAAAGCGAACTTTGAATGACGCGAGATATTTTGGCGAACGCACGCGAATTCGCATCCTTGGCAAGATGCTCGTTGATTTCCTCGGTTTCTTCTTTGGTCAAGTCGCGTGCAAGTGACTGCGAGATAAGTTCTGATGCGGTACGATCATTCAGCATGTTTTGGGCCCTCGCCATCACTGAACCATTGGCTACCCACACATTTGGAAAGAGCAATACGGGCTCGATGCATGCGCGTCCAGAAGCTCGCTGGTGTAATCTCCAACTCGCGACAAATCTGGTCGGCATCCATTTCTTCCATGACACTTAAGACGAAGACGTCAGACTGACCAATTGGAAGGTGACCTAGGCAATTTTGTACGATTCCCCATAGTTTGCGCGATGAGACATGCTGGTCCACGGCTGTTGACCAAGGTACGGCGCCTTGTCGCCAGTTGCCTTTTTCATCAAACAACCGATTGCTAAGGTCGTGCTCATCCTCGTAGGAAGCCGCCCGGTCAAATTTAGTACGCAACCGAATGTAATCCACAATTGTGCGTTTTAGAATTCCCAATAGCCAGGCACGTTCGGGCCCTCGCCCTGAAAACTGTTCTCGATACCGAATGCCAGCCAGAAAAGTTTCCTGCACAACCTCTTCAACCGCATTTGCATCACGCAATCTGGAATAAGCATAACGAAATAAATAATCGCCATACGAGTCGACCCAAAGATCTGGGTCGATAGCATTTTCTCTAGGGAGTGAGATGGGATCCACAAACTGCTCCAGTATTTCGTTGACCCAGTATGTGTTGACCCTGGCCATGTCATGTTCACGAAACAACCTGCCATTTTAGCCTAAATAGTCAATGTTATGAAGGCAAAATCTACGCCGGTATCTATTGTGTCAGCATCTATTGACAGTGCAGCACGAGAACCAAACGTCGAAAATCAAAAATTTCCAAAATAATCTGTAAGGTATTCATAACCGTTACCGTCCTCTAAGCAGACGATCGGATTGTAATCCACCTCACACTGGTGGCCTACCTCACATAGACGTGGTTACACGGAAATTACTTCGGAGCAAGCGGAGCACAGATATGAAAGATAGAATGTGGTGCCTAAAGAAGTGTGATCTGTTTTCAAAGATGACAGCAGATCAAATCCAACGGATTGAAGCAAAAAGTCGCTATCGCTCTTACTCCGCGGGTAAGCCGATCTATCTGCCGTCTGAAAAGGCGGATTCGGTGTTTCTTCTGACCAGTGGTTTAGTCAAGGTTTGCAATTTGACGCCTGAAGGAAAAGAGTCGATCCTGGCGTTTGTGGAGCAGGGAGAATTGTTTGGAGAAATAGCAATCTTCAGCGGGGAAACGCGAGATGAATATGTCGAAGCAGTCGACTCATCGACCGTGGTGATGATCCCGGCCGAAGAGATGGATCTGCTCATGAATGAAAACCCCGATGTCGCCATGGCATTCACGAAGATCATAGGGCTACGGCGTCAATGCATTGAGCGCCGGCTCAAAAATTTGTTGTTCAAGTCCAATCGGGAACGGCTCATTCATTTACTGCTTGATCTGGCTTTGCAGTTTGGCTGGGCAGCCGAAGACGGCACCCGTCTGCGTGTCAGACTTTCGCATCAAGATTTGGCAAATCTGATTGGAAGTACACGAGAGTCGGTAACGGTCATCTTAGGCCAATTGAAGTCTGAAGGAACTATCAAGAATGGGCGTCGCAAGATCGTACTCACCAATCCTGACCGTTTAGCTCGCAGTGTTCATCGTCAGCCTCCGCGCAGTACGAGCCAAGCTCCCCGTTTTGTGCCAGCATTTGCCACGGGTTAGTTTGAATATAAAAAGCAGCGCACCACATTAACAGAAACGATGAATCCACCCATACAAACACGCAGCGCCAGCAAGTGGGTCACGCACAGGTACCCACTCGCTTGCGCAACCTGCTCGTATATAAAAAGCAGCGCACCACATTAACAGGAACGGTGAATTCACCCATACAAGCACGCAGCGCGAGCAAGTGGGTCACGCATCGGTACCCACTCGCTTGCGCAACGTGCTCGTATTTCAGGTCCAAAGTCGAATGCGATCCTACACCCTCATTCAACGGAAGGCGATTTAGTCAAGTGTTGCTCAAACCAGGTTGCCATCTCACTCATCGCTTGTTGCCGATCCTCATTTTGAAATCCGTGTCCCGAATTTTCATACACAATCAACTTGTTGACAACGTGTTGTTTGTCGAAGGCAGCGTGGATGTCTTCACTATGTTTGATCGGTACCAGTTTGTCTTTTGCCCCGGATAGAACCAACGTCGGTGGGTCGTCAGGGGTTACGTGTGCGAGAGGCGAGTACTTGGCCGCCTCGTCAAGAGATAAATTGAGCGCAGGAAAATTCTTGTATTCGGGTAAGCTTTCAGGCGCTTCCCAAACCGCAATCTCTAAATCGGTAGGTGGGACCCATGCCACCACGGCATGCACTCGATCGCTTACACGCAATACTGGATCTTGGGAAGTGATATCGCCTGCATCCGAAGTGGTTCCCAACATTAACGACAGATGGCCGCCGGCGCTCATGCCATAGACACCCAGTCGGTCTGAATCGACTCCAAGTTTATCTGCATGGAGTCGAATAAAACGCACACTTCGGCGGACATCCTCTACGATCTCTGGAAGTGAATACTTGGGGCTGCTCCCATGCCGCACTGCAAAAACAGTAAATCCCTTGTCGTTTAGTAGCTTGGTGAATGGCCCCATGTTTTTCGGAGGAGCCCATCGAGAAAACCAACCTCCACTTACAATAAACAACACGCCCGCACCATTGGCATCGTTCTCTGGTCGAAAAACATCAAATGTTAAAGCCATACCAAATTTGTGGCCATAGACCACATCCGGCATAATACTTACTTCCTTCGCCTGCACAAGATTGCAAAAAAAGAGACTTGCAATCAGCACACTTAAGAGGGACTTTTGGTGGATCGATCGATGGACCATAAGCGGGTTCCTTGCAAGGAATTTCTTTAAGAAGTCAGCGGGTATTGTATCACATATCGACTGCCATAGGAATCAAATCCCGTTCGTAAACCACCAGCTTTGCAGGTGAGAATTTATCAGGATCCGTCGTTCCGACGAAGATGGTACATGAAATCGAAATTGAAGACTTAATTCCTTGATCTCGGTTTCGATAGGAGTGAATACGCTGACCGACCTGTTCGAGTTTATTACGTTACGCAAGAGAGACCACTCCAAGTTGCAGGAAAGTTGGTTTGAGCTATAATCGCAAGAGGCATAGTAATAATAGCCTATCCCCTTGCTGGCCAACATAACTTAGGGACAGTTCAATATTAACTTTCATATTTTAGGGCGTGTGGTTTTGTTGGAATTCAGAATCATTCTCGAAAAGACGCAAAGATCGCCAAGGAACTTCCTGTACAGGAGAATGTTATTGTTTTCATTCGACTCTTTGCGATCTTTGCGCCTTTGCGAGAGTCTTTTCTTTTGGCCGTCGAATATTTTTAGAGACTGCTACCCAAAATGATATTTTACCATTCATTGCACGATCGTCGGTTGCTCATTGCAATGATCACCGCATTGATTTTAACATTGGGCTTCAGGTCGAGTTTGCCTGCCGCAGGCCTTGACGAACTGAGTGATATTGACAGCCCTGATTTCGAACGGCAGATCGCCCCCATACTGGTTAAACGGTGTCTCGAGTGTCACCAGGACCGAGATCCATCGGGTGGTCTGGCACTCACTTCGAGAGCAGCGATCCTGCAGGGTGGCGATGGCGGGCCAGCATTGGTTCCAGGCGCTGCGGATGAGAGTTTTCTGCTCGCGCGAATCACTGCGAGCGAGATGCCGCCTGCACAGAAAGGAATTTCGCAAAGGCTGTGCGACGATGAGATCGTCTTGTTGCAACGTTGGATACAGGCGGGTGCCAGTTGGCCGGAGCAACGCAGTCTAGATTTGTATGAAGCAACGACTGAGGTACGCGCTGGTCGGGATTGGTGGTCGCTACAACCGGTCGAGCGTAAGACGCCACCTGCGGTGAAATCAGACAATGAGGTTTGCAATCCGATCGACGCCTTCATTTTGGCCCAATTGGAAAATGCTGGCTTCGATCCGGCGCCGATGGCCAACCGGCGAAATTTGATCCGGCGGGTATATTACGATGTGCTGGGCTTGCCGCCAACTTATGAACAGCTCCAAGCCTATCTTTCGGACGAGCGTGAGGATGCCTGGGAACGAGTGGTCGACGAGCTACTGGACTCGCCACAATATGGAGTGAAATGGGCGCGGCATTGGTTGGACTTGGTGCGTTTTGCCGAGTCGTGCGGTTATGAACGGGATCAGGAAAAACCATTCGCCTGGCGCTACCGCGATTGGGTGGTGGATGCAATCAACACGGATATGCCTTATGACCGTTTTGTCACGGAGCAACTTGCCGGTGATGAATTGTCCGACCGCAACGAGCAAACGGTCATTGCCACGGGATTATTGCGTTTGGGAACGTGGAACGATGAGCCCAATGACTCGCAGGATTACAAGTACGAGCGGCTCGAAGATTTGGTGCATGTCGCCTCCTCAGCCTTTCTTGGCCTCACGGTAAAATGTGCCAGGTGTCACGATCACAAGTTCGATCCGATTCCTCAGGCTGACTATTACCGATTGGCTGCCGTGTTTTGGCCTGGGTCGATCGAACCGCGTGACAGTAAATTGCAAGGTGGACCGACCGTTGCGGAATTAGGCTACGAGAACGTGTTGGGGTGGACCGACCTTTCTACAACCCCACCCCCGATCCGGTTGCTCAAACAGGGTGATCGGCATCAACCGGGCGCCGTGATCAAAGCCAGCCCTCTATCCGCCGTCACTCATCTACTGCAACCGTTCGAACCGCCGTCCACGGGTGCCACCTCGACAGGTCGCCGACTTCAACTTGCGCGCTGGATGGTAGATCCACAAAACCCGCTGACTGCCCGGGTATGGGTCAACCGTTTGTGGCAGCACCACTTTGGGGCTGGCCTGGTACGAACTCCAAACAATTTTGGTTTTCGGGGAGAGCTGCCGACCCATCCTCAACTGTTGGATTGGCTGGCCGACGAACTGGTTCAGGGTGGCTGGAGAATGAAGCCCATCCACAAGCGGATATTGATGTCGAGAACTTATCGCCAATCGTCCCTCCATCCGCGGCAGCAAGAGTATCGCCAGCGCGACGCATCCAATCGTTTGTGGTGGCGGGCTGAGAGACGGCGACTCGATGCGGAGGCGTTGCGCGATACGATGTTGCTGGTTGCAGGTGAGTTAGATCTTGTCCGTGGCGGTCCCAGCTTTCGACCGACGATCGATGCCAACTCGCTGGAAGGTCTGTCACGTAAAGATGCCGCCTGGCAGGCATCGCCTGCCAAACAACAGCTACGCCGCAGTCTCTATATTTACACCCAGCGCAGCTTGCTGCTGCCAATGATGACCACGTTTAATTTTTGCGATACGATTTCTCCCTGTGGCCAACGCGATGAAACGATTGCGCCGACGCAAGCATTGGCCTTGTTAAATAATGCATTTTCCCATGACCG
Organism: Pirellulales bacterium; assembly: GCA_039831705.1. Taxonomy (GTDB): domain Bacteria; phylum Planctomycetota; class Planctomycetia; order Pirellulales; family Lacipirellulaceae; genus JAJRWS01. Next base: position 19,438 of record JBDOMT010000304.1, read on the forward strand.
AAGCATGGCCCTGGCGCGGCGGGTGATGGACACGGGAGTGGTATCGCCTGTTGACCAAATAAGTGCTATTTGGCAGTTAGCCCTGGGACGAGAACCTACCTCACATGAAACGAAACGATCGGTGCAGCATCTTGCGCAGCAAAGTCGAAATATCACAGAAGTTGACGCGGTCTCTTCGACCGAACTGCTTTCCTTGGCATCATTGTGCCATGTATTATTGAACTCCAATGAATTCATTTATATTGATTGAATGAAGTAGTAGAGAGACTGATCATGAAAAACAAACGATGGTTTCCCTGTGGTCAAACACGCCGTGAATTTGTCTGGGACATGGGCGCCGGTTTTGCCGGGATGGCGTTGACGAGCTTGCTGGCGGGCGACCGTTTTTTTGCACAACAGGTTGCAGCAAAGTCAATCGATACCGTCCCTGGTTTGCAGAACCCTCTCGCCGCCCATCCGTCACAGATTGCCCCTCGGGCCAAGGCGTGTATTTTTTTGATGATGAATGGAGCGCCCAGCCAGATTGATACCTTTGACTACAAACCAGAATTGGAAAAATATGCTGGCAAGAGATTGCCCGAGAGTAAGTCGTACATCAATTCGGGAGGGCGCAAGGTTGGCTATTTGACCCCGGCTTGGCGCAAGTTTCGACCCGGCGGTAAGAGTGGTTTACTGATCTCCGATTACTTCCCCAATGTGAGAAAACATGCTGACAAATTGTGTGTGATCAACTCATGCCATACCGATAGCCACGCACATGGTTCTGCATTGGTTGCAATGAATACCGGCAAGACACAAATCGGCCGGCCTTCGTTGGGGAGTTGGTGTGCCTACGGTTTGGGGTCGGACAATCAAAGCTTGCCGGGCTACGTGGTCATGCTCGACAAACGTGGTGGCCCCATCAGCGGCGAACCGAATTGGTCGAGTGGATTTATGCCTTCCACTTTTGCTGGCACTCTGTTCCGGCCAATCGGCGATCCGATTCTCGACCTTCGTGGACCATCGCATATCAACCGTAAGGCCCAGCGGGTCCAGCTAGACTTACTGGCCGAATTCAACCAACAGCATCTTGCGGACCGACCGGGTGCTCAGGAATTAGCGGCGCGAATCGAGTCGTACGAACTCGCCTATCGCATGCAATCTGAAGCACCCGAGGCGGTGGACATTTCCCAGGAGTCGCAAGATACATTGAATAGGTATGGTGTTGGCCAGAAGCCGACGGATGAATACGGTCGCAACTGCCTGGTGGCCAGGCGGTTGATTGAAAGGGGGGTGCGTTTTGTCCAACTCTATTCGGGAGGTGGCCACCTGGAGGAGACTTGGGATGCCCATGAGAGTATTGAAAAAAACCATGGCCGGCATGGCGCTGAAGTCGATCAACCTATCGCCGCATTGCTCTCCGACCTGGAGCAACGTGGCATGTTGGATGAAACGCTCGTTGTCTGGGGTGGCGAGTTTGGACGGATGCCCTTCAGTGAGGGCAAAGATGCGCCCGGGCGCAATCACAACCCCTATGGTTTTACCATGTGGCTTGCCGGTGGCGGTGTTCAGGGTGGCATGCAGTATGGCAAAACGGACGAATTTGGATTCGAAGCGGTTGAAAATAAAGTCCACTTACACGATATCCATGCCACCATCCTGCACTTAATGGGATTGGACCACGAACAGCTCGCCTATTTTCACCAAGGCCGAAAAGAAACCCTCACCGACGTCGGCGGCCGCGTGGTTCACGAAGTATTAGCTTAAGCCGGTGGATGCCAGCCCGCATCTGCCCACAGTTGGCCACTGACTGCGGAGTTGGTAATCATGAAGCAAATTGCGTCTGCGATTTCATCAGGGCGTATCAGGCGACGTAGCTGAGTGTAAGGTAGGACATATTTATTCAGGTACTCTTCGCCCATACTTTGCACCATGGGCGTATCCGTAAATCCAGGGTGGATGATGCCACAGCGTATGCCGTAGAAAATGGCCTCTTTCATCAATGTGGCAGCCGCCCCTTCGAGGCCCGCTTTGCACGTCGCGTATGAGATTTGCCCCTTGTTTCCCTGGGATGAAACGGAGCCGATGAAAACGACGACTCCTTGGATCATCTCCTCGGGTTCCCACCGACGTAAACCACGCTGTGCTCGGTCCTCAGCGATCCGGGCCAACATCTCAATTGCCCAGTAAATGGGGGCAATCAAATTGACTTCGGTGACCTGACGAAATGTCGTGATCGAGTAGGGCTCCGCCTTTCCTGTCTCCTTATTCAAACGTACGGCCAGTGCGTCACGGGTAATGCCCGCCGCTGGCACGCATATCGATATTACCCCATGTTGCGTGGTTACATCATCGAACACGGCCGTCCGAAACGTATCGTTGGTCGTGTCTCCAATTTTCACGATGGCTATTTCACGACCGTGCTTCTCATTGATCGACTCAGCCAATTCGTAGGCAGAGTCGCTGCGGTCGACCAGGACCACTTTATCGGTGCCCCGATTGGCTAATTCGCGAGATGCTGCCTCGCCAATGCCACTGGCGGCACCCGTTATAAGCGCAATACTCCCTTTGATCTTCATGGTTATTCCCTCCAGCTACCCTACCCGAGAGCGAGCCGGCATGGGTCTCAACCGGCTCGCCAGATCTCACTGCACCGATGTCTCCATCGATAGGAGCGAACACTTTTATGCCTTGGTGACCAACTTGGTCCACTTGGCGGCCGAATCCTGGAATTCGCGTACTTGCGATTCGGAAATATCGCGTATGCAGTCCACCGTCTTACGGCAGAATTGTTCGGAACGCCTGCGGAATTCCTCAGGATTGGACGACTCGGTAACTTTGAGGGCCGTGTCGAGAGATTCAACCGTTGCCTTATACTGCTCATCCAACACCTCGCGATGCTTTGCTGCCAGGCTGGAAACGGTGTCGCTCCATTGTTTGTGGAACTTCTGCATCTTATCAACCCAGACAGGTTGGGAAGTGGGCATTCCAGGCCACATGCTCGACCATTGCTGGAAGGCTTCTTGCTGCATTTTCAGGTTCGCCTCGGCGGCACTGCGGATGTTTTGAAATACATCCTCAAACATTTGGCTCCCATTTTCTGCTTTGGACATGGTTCTGATCCTCCAAGTAAGGATGACAATCGAGCGGACTTTCGACTCGAACAGATTCTCTGCCTGCAGCGTTTCAGTGGTGACTGCCACCAAACCCCACAGGTCCACACTAGTAGTTTCGCCTAAATACCGCCCTGAGTCAAGGGAAAAATGCTGCAAACGCACTATTTAATAAAATACATAAAAAATGAATAAAATAACCATATAAGATGGTAAATATGACGAAATATGCTACACTACAGCATGTAGAGTGTGCGTATGCAGCATGTGGCTACGGTTCCGTTTTGTGGGACTTTTAATCGGAGTGGCGTCGATGCCTGAAGAGCGAATCCAGATCAAACGGTATCCGAACCGCCGGTTCTATGACGGTAATGCCAGTAAGTACATCTCATTGGAAGACATCGATAAATTGGTGCGGAGCGGACGTAAGGTTGAGATTCGGGAAAGTCAGTCCGGTAAAGAAATTACCCGCTCCGTGTTGACTCGTATTATCTTGGAGCGACAGCCAGATAAAATGTTGCTGTTCCCGATCGACATGTTGCACTTTATTCTACGTGCCAATGATGTATCGACAGGTTTTCTGCGAGATTACTTTCAGCATTCATTGACGTACTTGGATTATTTGTCACGTCATAGTTCTGCGTCTTCGACTTTCGCACGACCAATGCATTGGGTGAAAGCGTGGCTCGATAGTATGACGTCGCAGCAATCAGAAGATGGCGAGCATCCATCGGAAGAGGTCGAAGGGGCAGGCGAGATCGATTTGGGCCAGAGCGATGAGCCTGAGACGGAGTCTAAAAGTGAGCCTGAGGTTGAGCATAAGAGTGAAGATAAGGCGTTGAGATTGGCGCGTCGCGTTGAACAATTGGAAAGACGCATCGGGCAACTGGAGTCGCAGGAAGATTAATTTGGATATTACATAAATTTCGTCGCGGGTGAGCAATCATGCAAGAAATCGTCCGTCGGTTGGCGGAAAAACGTGCTGCAGCAGTAATGGGTGGAGGCCAGCAGCGAATCAACGCGCAACATGGCAAAGGGAAACTCACCGCGCGTGAACGCATTGAGTTGTTGCTCGATCCTGGCACGTTCGAAGAATGGGATATGTTTGTCGAGCACCGCTGTGTCGACTTTGGCATGGACGAAAAGAGTATTCCAGGCGATGGAGTAGTCACTGGCTACGGTACGATTAATGGCCGTCTCATTTTTGTTGTCAGCCAAGATTTCACGGTTTTTGGCGGTTCGCTTTCCGAGGCCCATGCAGAGAAAATTTGCAAAGTCATGGATCAGGCGATTAAGGTTGGGGCCCCCGTGATTGGCATCAACGACTCAGGTGGTGCACGCATCCAGGAAGGCGTGGCTTCACTCGGCGGTTACGCTGATGTATTTCAGCGAAATGTCTTGGCATCTGGAGTGATCCCACAGATATCGTTGGTCATGGGGCCTTGCGCCGGAGGAGCGGTCTACTCACCCGCCATGACTGATTTTATTTTCATGGTGAAGGACAGCTCTTACATGTATGTGACGGGCCCTGACGTCGTGAAAACGGTCACGCACGAGGAAGTGACTCACGAGGAACTGGGTGGTGCGATGACCCATTCCACGAAATCTGGGGTGGCGGATCGGGCCTTTGAAGATGACATTGAAGCTTTGGCTATGGTGCGACGGTTCATTAACTACTTGCCCGTAAACAACCGTGTCGCTCCCCCACATCGGCCCACACCTGACAAAGCCAATCGGACCGAGCCTTCGTTGGATACACTGGTGCCGGAGAATCCCACCAAGCCATACGATATCAAGGAACTCATTCTTAAAATGGTGGACGATACGGACTTTTTCGAAATTCAACCGGAGCACGCCAAGAACATAGTGGTTGGTTTCGCGCGGATGGAAGGTTCTCCCGTTGGCATTGTTGCCAATCAGCCGATGGTGCTGGCCGGGTGTCTCGATATCAAATCATCGATTAAGGCAGCCCGATTTGTGAGATTTTGCGATTGTTTTAGCATTCCATTGATCACCCTGGTGGATGTTCCCGGTTTCATGCCAGGAACGGCCCAGGAGTACGGTGGCATCATCAAGCATGGTGCCAAGCTGCTCTTTGCCTTTGCTGAAGCCACTGTACCCAAAATTACGCTCATTACGCGCAAAGCTTATGGGGGTGCCTACGATGTGATGGCGTCGAAGCACTTGCGTGGCGACGTCAATCTGGCATGGCCCAGTGCTGAGATCGCGGTCATGGGGCCGAAAGGCGCGGTAGAGATTATTTTCCGCCAAGAACTGGGCAACCCTGAACGTATTGAAGAACTTACTGAGGAGTATCGAATCAAATTTGCTAATCCGTTCATAGCAGGACGGCGCGGTTTTATTGACGATGTCATCATGCCCCGAGACACACGCCAACGCATTTGCCGATCGTTGGCCATGTTGCGAAACAAAAAGCTAGAAAATCCATGGCGAAAACACGATAACATTCCCTTGTAATTTTGGGCCAAGCTGCACTTGGACGACAGCCGTAGGGAAGGCGTAACAGCCACGAAGTGGCGACAGCATATAGCCGTGGGCGCGAGCCCACGGAACAGGTTTTTAGTGCCTAGCCGCGTAGCGGCGAAAGCGAATAGATCACTAGAATCCAATTTTTGACTCAAACAAGATGTTTAAAAAAATTCTCATTGCCAATCGGGGTGAAATTGCCTGTCGCGTGATCAAGACGGCTCGGAAGATGGGTATCAAGACGGTAGCCGTTTACTCCGAAGCTGACAAAAATGCTTTGCATGTGACCTTGGCGGACGAAGAGGTGCCGATTGGCCCTGCGCCGTCAGATGAAAGCTACCTGGTCATCGAGAATTTGATTGACGCATGTCGACAATCAGGCGCCGAGGCGGTCCATCCTGGTTATGGATTCCTCTCGGAGAATGCACAGTTTGCTGAGATGCTCGACAATGCAGGCATTGCCTTTATAGGCCCAACGGTCCACGCCATTCGATGCATGGGCGACAAGATCACCTCCAAGCAGTTGGCTGCAGATGCTGGCGTCAACACCATACCGGGCTCTACCGAAGTCATCCGTGACGCCGATCACGCGCTAACCATCGCCGGTGAAATTGGCTATCCGGTGATGATCAAGGCGAGCGCTGGCGGGGGTGGCAAAGGCATGCGAATCGCACACAACGATACCGAATGTCGAGATGGTTTCGAGCGGGCTACCAGCGAGGCCCGTTCCTCCTTTGGGGATGAACGCGTATTTTTGGAACGCTATATTGAGGAGCCCCGCCACATTGAGATTCAGGTGATGGGCGATCAGCACTCCAATATACTTCACCTGTTTGAACGAGAATGTTCACTGCAACGTCGTCATCAAAAGATTATCGAAGAATCTCCCTCGCCGTTTCTCGACACGGCAACACGGACGGCGATGTGTGAACAGGCCATTGCCCTGGCACGGGCGGTAGACTATCAGTCGGCCGGCACCATCGAGTTTATCGTCGATTCAAATCGCAATTTCTATTTTCTGGAAATGAATACGCGGCTGCAAGTCGAACATCCGGTGACGGAATTTGTTACCGGACTCGATTTGGTGGAATTGATGATTCGAAGTGCGGCCGGCGAACCCTTGCCGTTATCTCAAGCAGATGTTCGGCAACAGGGTTGGGCCATAGAAGCACGTATCTATGCGGAAGATCCCTACCGCAACTTTTTGCCTTCGGTTGGCAGGCTGGTTCGTTATCTGCCACCGGCTGAGTCGGACTATGTGCGTGTCGATACGGGTGTTTGTGAAGGTGATGATGTATCAATTTATTACGACCCGATGATTGCCAAACTCATCACCTATGGGGATTCACGCGAAACGGCAATCGCTCACATGCGTCATGCGCTCAACCGCTTTTATCTTAGCGGTGTCTCACACAACATCAGCTTCCTGGCCGCTCTGATCGAGAGCACGCGATTTCGTGAAGGCCGAGTGACGACAAATTTGATTGCCGAAGAATATCCGGATGGGTTTCATCCGGCAGATGTCGTACATGACGAGCCTGCATTGCTGATTGCGGTAGCGGCGGCCATCCATCGCCGTTACATGGATCGGGCAGCAAGCATCAGCGGACAAATGCCAGGTTACGAAAGAGAAGTGCAACAAAGTTGGGTGGTGGTCATGGAGGGTGCCCAACATGCGGCTGACGTGTTGCCACTGGATCATGGTAGTGGACACGATGTAAATTATGACGGCGAATATTACCGGGTACTCAGCGATTGGCAATTCGGCCAGCCATTGTTTCAAGGGACGGTCAATGGTGTGGAAATTTGCATGATGATTGAACGTCGAAATATGATCTACCGCATATTTCACTGGGGTTCTCAAATAGATATCATGGTATTGACAGCGAAAGCGGCAGAACTGCTCGCTTGGTTACCGAAAAAAACTCCCCCGGACATGTCCCGTTTTCTGTTGTCACCCATGCCCGGCCTGCTCTCCCAATTGATGGTGGACGTAGGGCACCAGATTAAGAAGGGACAGGATCTGGCGGTGATAGAAGCGATGAAAATGGAAAACGTGCTGCTGGCGGAACGCGATGGCACTGTCGCCAAATCCTTCGTAACCGTTGGCGATACTCTGGAAGTGGATCAACCCATCCTCGAATTTGAGGCTTTCGATTAATACTTGTATCATAAGGTTTCTTTTCTGTTCAATGCTTCATTTCCAAAGTTGGTGAACTGGATTATAATCATAAACTTCCAGAAACCCGATCGACGATGGTTGGCGTCTTCCAATTAATCCTCAGTGCTCTCTGCCTCTGCGCTCTCCGTGAGGTACGAAAGGAACTCTCGCAGAAAGCGCAAAGATCGCAGAGAAAAAGTAGGGTCTATGAGAGACTCAGCTACTAGAGACTCAGCTACTAGAGACTTCGCTAATAGAGATTTTGCGATGGCATCAAAGATTCATAAAACGGCACCGAGGAGTCGAAAAACACTTTCTCCACGACAAAATTACTCAAGACGGCTCAGCTTGGAAGCTTTGGAGCCACGATTGCCATTGTCAGCGGCCGGATTGATCAATGTGGGAACCCAGCCGGAAGGCGCGCTGGCGGATAAAATTTTCTATACGCATGGCGGCCATGGCATCACCGCCAACAATCTGGGCGGTGGCGCTTGGTTTTACCAGCGTGGCGTAAACAACGAAATGATTGAAGACCTGGGCAATCAAGATCAGATGTCATTCTTCGTTGACTATTCCATGCCGCCCTGAGCCACATTGAGGTCGAGGTTACTGTTGCCGTTGTTGTAGCCACTCAGACGGCCAACAGGCGTGTACTGCCAAAAGCTCCATGGCTGGACTGGATTGGGTGGATTGTCCCATGGCCCATAGGTCCATGAAATAGAGTCACTGGGATGGTCCGCTTGTACATCACCTGTGAAGGGGTTGAAACCGTTCGGCCAGCGGGCGCACCAGAGCGTTAGGTAGGTTTCTACCACTTGATCACGCAAGGAGGAAGACGCACCTCCAAGAACGTAGTTGGCATAATTGCCGTTGACGTAGATGGAAGGACGGATGCCCATCACCTCATGGACACGGTCCGAAAAGTCGAGGGCGAACTGCGCCAACTGGTTGTCCGTACGCACGCCGTCGCCGGCTTCAAGGTCGTGCACCGGCATCAGGTAGCCGGGCCGCATCCAGGCGCCAGCCGTCTCGATAAAGTGGTCCGCTTCGTCGGTTCCCGTATTGGCGATGCCACCAGCGTTTTGGGTGCTGGCGATAATGTCCGGTCGGGAGAAATGATAGGCGCCAGCAAGCATTCCGGAGTTGGTCGCGCGGATGATATTCTGTGCAAAGTTGGGATCGTCGTATCGTTGCGAGAGTGTATTGAGGCCATTGTTGTTATTCGGATCGCTTTGATTGTAGAAGCCAGTGGTGCCGCCACGACTGGAGCGAATGAAGACGAAGTCGCGGTTGTTGACGTTGTGGAGATTGTCCCAGGTGGTCTGGGACAGATTGCCCTGCCACGCAGACACATCGAGCCCCAGGGTTCGCTGTTGTGCCATAGTAAGTTCAGCCGTGTGTGAAAACAGGCCGCAGGCAAGAATAATAAATGCAGCACCCCTTAATACTTTGCAGCCCCTCAATACTTTGCAGAGTAGTAACAAGTTGTAGACAAGTCTATCTGCATCCTCACCAACAGTTGGTAATCTAAAGGTCACTAATATATTCTCTCTTCTAAATTCAATTCCATAAGTCACAAGGTCTATTCACCAATTTAAGCTGCCACGAAAATCGGGGCAACGTTTATGTGCAGTATTGGCAGAATTACCACCGTTTAAGATCGTCTAATCGATGAGCCATTCGCAATAACGAGAACAGCATGCGCAAGCAGTATAAATCGGCCTCTTGTTCTGTTAGAATGCGTACTGCCGGAGGCATGGTAATGCATGCTGGCGATACTTATAATCTGCTGAGCCAGATAAGTTCTATTCTATGAAATGGCCTTCCATGCCCCAACCTTTTCACAAGCCAATTGGTTTCATTGCTTTGTTGATGTCTTGCTTAACGCTAGGCAATACCGGGTTTCTTGACCCCATAGGGGCATCCCCACCGGTAGAACCGCCCACACTGGTACGCGAATTTCGAGGTGCGTGGGTGGCCACGGTGGCCAACATCGATTGGCCTTCCCAACCGGGGCTCTCGACCGAGCAGCAACAGCGAAAACTGATCGAACTGGTTGATCGGGCCGCCGCTTTGCATTTCAATGCAATCGTATTTCAAGTCCGGCCCGCATCCGATGCACTCTATGCGTCGGAGCTCGAACCTTGGTCGGAATTTTTGACCGGGCAGATGGGTCTGGCCCCCGAACCATTTTATGATCCGCTTACCTTTGCGGTCGAAGCGGCTCACCAGCGGGGTTTGGAATTGCATGCCTGGTTCAATCCCTATCGGGCATCACATCCTGCCGGCAAGAGCCAGCCTTCATCGGAGCATGTCAGCCATCGGTTGCCTCAGGTCGTACGCTCTTATGGAAAGTATCAGTGGCTCGACCCGGGGGAAGCGGAAGCGGCCGACCATTCGCTGGCGGTGATTCTCGATGTGGTGCGCCGGTACGATATCGATGGGGTCCATTTCGACGACTATTTTTATCCTTACCCCATCAAGGACGAGGCGGGCAAGCCGGTTCCTTTTCCTGACGACCCGAGTTGGAACAAGTCGCAGCAAGCCGGTAACCAGCTTGATCGAGAGAACTGGCGACGGCAGAATGTCGATCGGTTCATTGAGCGAACTTCTATTGAAATCAAAGCCGTCAAGCCATGGGTGAAATTTGGTATTAGCCCCTTTGGTATTTGGCAACCGGGCGTGCCGGAGTCGATTCGCGGGTTCAATGCGTACGCCAGCTTGTATGCCGATGCGCGCAAATGGACAAAAGAAGGCTGGCTCGATTACCTCACTCCCCAACTCTACTGGGAAGTCGAAAGTAAGGGACAGAGCTATCCGGTGTTGCTCCAGTGGTGGCACCAACAGAACGTCCATGGGCGTCATTTGTGGCCGGGCAATTTTACTTCACGCGTTGGTTTGAAGGACCGATTGTGGCCTGCCGAGGAAATTGTCCGGCAAATCGAAACGACGCGGGCGCAAGTGGGCGCAAGTGGCAATGTCCATTTTAGTTTTCAGGCGATTCAGAAAAATCAAGGAAAAATTGCCGACGCTCTGATCGAGGGGCCCTATGCACAAGCCGCATTGGTACCAGCCTCACCCTGGTTGGATCACCCGGTACCGCCCCAACCGGTTTGTGAATGGAAAAAGGAGGCTGGATCGGCGAATACCCTGCAATTGCGATTATCGGACGGCAAGCAACCGTGGTTATGGGCCGTACAAACACAACGTGGTGGCCAATGGCAGCAACAGGTCGTGCCAGGACAAAAAAGCCAAATCCCCGTCGACCGTTCTGGGCAGCTCCCAACGTTGGAACGGATCGTGGTAACCCCAATCAGCCGTGCCGGGGTGGCGGGGCCGGGGATTGTGGTAGCGGTGGAATGATTTGATCTGTCAAGGAACGTGACTGGTGATGGAAGTGTTAACTAAAGACCACATGCCGTCGCTCCGCGACTCAGGGTGTGGGATGGATTGCAATTTCATCGCGTAACGATTAAATGCGGTGGTACCTTGGTTAGAACCGCGGAGCGGTGGCATGAGATAGCCTGGGACTTCAGTCCTGTCAGTTATACGTAAGTCGTCATGCATTTCGATCTGGCCCGAAGGCGCACCAT
>JBDOMT010000422.1:0-7460 GCA_039831705.1 Pirellulales bacterium
TATCGTCCACCTGCAAAACAAAATCTCCATAGGCGTTGGTATGGCTTTTCCCCTGAAACTCTGGCAAAGGCAAGATCGGTGTGTGCGGAGCGGGCAGAGGCAAATATAGGAAAAACGGTTTACTATTTCGCCCATGGGTGCGTAAGTATTCAACCGCATGACGGGTAAAGTTGGGGAGCACATCGGTGTGATCGAAGTCGGCGCCAGTCAGGCCCTTGTGCCAGTAAGCCTGGTAATCTTTGTTTTCTGTCGTTCGATCGGGTGCCGCCGTGATCTGGCCATTTTCCACGTACACGTAGGGGGCCATGTCGAGCGAGCCGTTGTGACAATAAGAATAGTCAAAACCATAAACGGGCGGCCCATTTTCGACCGGCTTGGAAAAGTCAATTTGCTGAGGATCTGCTGATTGATTGGCAAAATCCCAGCCCAGGTGCCATTTGCCGATGACTCCCGTATGGTAGCCATGCTTTTTCAAGAACGAGGCTACGGTCATTCGCTCCGGATCGATCAGATGGGGTGAATCACCGTGCAGCACTCCCCGTTTCAGACGTGACCTCCATGCATAGCGGCCAGTCAGTATGCCATATCGGGTAGGAGTGCAGACAGCCGAACCGGAATGGGCATCAGTGAAACGAATTCCCTCACCTGCCAGTCGATCGATATTTGGCGTCGACCAGACGCACTGTTCATTCAAGCACGAAACATCCCCATAGCCCAAATCATCCGCCAGAATGTAAACAATGTTCGGTGGTTTTTCCGCGCAAGCCTGAGGCCCACCCCCAAATCCCGCCAGGAGAATCAGGCACCCTAGAATTAAACACGTACGTAAAACTTGCATACCTTCATATCCTTCGGGGATTTAAAACTACAAATTACATTACTACCACGAAGAGCCTGAAGAAGTAATAAACCAACGCTTGACGCAACCTTTGTGCAGATGACATCAATCTATACTATTTGCTTCAAGACGTCTCTTTGACAAGTAGCATACCAAATCCTACGGCCAATACTTTGCCGAACGATTTCACTAACGGGGAATATCTTCCACCGGGTTAAGTCGTTCGTATGCGTGCCAAAGGGCCACGACCAGGGCCCAAGAGATCAGACACGTTCCCACCAGCAGCCCGGCTAAAAAGATGGTATAGCCGAGATGCGCAACCCCGAACTGGCTGGAAAGGGTTCGAGCCACTAACGCAGCCCCATATCCCCAAACAGAAATCATTGCTAATCCCAACACAAACAACAGGCCTTTACCGGTGAAGGTAAGCATCGTGCGCAGAAATATTTCCAGTCCTTCTTGTCCGATACGATAGGGATAAAGAATAAAGATCAAATTATCTAGCGCAAATACGAGCACGTTCACTGGCAACAAGACCAGTAACGTCCCCAGATAAAGTAGAAACGTTTGCTCATGGATCAAAGCCGCCACCGCCAACACAGTAGCCTGAAATAATGTGCTGATGAGAACAGGTGTCGCCAATTGCCCCAGGGTCATCGCGGAGGGTGGTATCGGCATGCTTTTGAACATTGCCATTCGATCCAAATCACGCCTGAAGTCAAATCGCAACGCGGTCGGTAGCAGCAAAAATGTGTAGAAAGCAAGCGCGCCTGCGGTGGCAAGGAATGCGCCCAAAGGATCCGCGACCACGACCATCGGCGTCATGGCCATGACGCCTGGTATTACCAGAGCTGTTAGCAGACTGCCCGCATAGCGACGCGATCCCAGCCATTGTCTCCAGGCAATAGCGCCCACAGGTCCCTTCAGAAGAAAGGAGGCAGGAATCTTTTGCTGATAAGCCCCCAACCAACGTTGTGCGACAGTGCCCGAGTTTTCGCACAAAGGACTTCCGGCCCCTCTATTTGATTCCCCTTGATTCTGCTGCCATTGATTCCTTTGATAGTCGACCTTTTCTCGGTGAGCTTTACGCTGTGGCATGATGGCAAACAGACGAAAGACCAAACCGCCCGCAAACGCGACCATTGCTAACGCCAGGCCACTGGAAAGCAGGGAATCTGGGGTCATCTCTTTGGCGCAGATCATGCTGACAAAGGGACTGAATAAAATCTGTACCTTTCCCACAGCAGAAGCACTCATTTCTACCAGCAGTTGCCCCAGTTGATTCATCACTCCTTGGCCCACATGAATCTCACCTTGGAGCAATGGACTGTGTAGCAGCATGACTCCAACCACAACACTGAATCCACCCAGAACCGTTATCACCACAATCCGAAAAGCGATAAAACTGCGATTACTCATGCCCCAGGCGGCTATTTCCACACCCATCCGCCATAACTCTAAAAAGAACATCCCCAGTAGAATGCCTGCCAGGGCAAGTGGCACGCACTTTAGATCAGGCAGCAGGAGCAGGATGAGTACACTTGCCTTTAATATGGTGGTTGTGGCAATCGATGCCAACTTGTAAGTCAGCAGTTCACACGGACGTAGTGGGCAAGCTTCCAAGAGTTCTCGCTCACTCTCGATCCACTCCAGACACTGCTGAGGACGAAAGCAGGCGGCCATGGCCAGATGCCAGATTGCATAAAAGGCCAATCCCAAACCAATCAATGCACGCAGCAACTCGGGAGTTGCCGATTCACGCAGCCAAACCGTCATCACCGCATTGCCTAACCAGGCAACTGCCAGCAATAGAGCCAGGAGAGACAGAATGAAACGACGGGGCAACAGAAACCGCTGTCCCATGCGGCGCAATCGGCCTCGGCCCTGGCAGGCAACGAGACGCAACATCGCCAATGTTTGGGCCTGCTCACTCATGTTGCACTCAACTGAAGATCGTCTTGAGTTGCCGCGAAATAAATGGCTTCCAGAGAAGCCACTCCGTCCTGTCGACCGAATGAATCACGCAACTGCTCAAGCGAGCCAAAGAATCGCTGAATGCCAGCTTCGAGAATCATCACGTGCGTACATACGTCTTCCACCATTGCCAACAAATGTGAACTGACGACAATCGCTGCACCATCCTTGGCCCGGTTCCGTAAAGCCTCCTTATAACAGCGAATACCGCGAGGATCGAGGCCCGTCAGTGGTTCATCCAACAGAATGACTTGTGGATCGTGCAAGAAGGCACAGCAGATTGCCAGTTTCTGACGCATGCCGCGAGAGAGATCACTGGCGGCAGTATGCCACTTCTCGACCAGATCGAACTGGTCCAGCAAATCGTGCGATTTGGGATTTGCATCACACACACCGTAGACGCTTGCATAAAAGTCGAGATGTTCTATGACCGTTAAGTCGTGAAATAGGGGCGGCTCATCGGGGACGAAAGCAAGGCGTGATTTGGCCTCCATCGGATCAATCTCGACATCGAATCCGGCCACTTTCAACTGGCCTCGACTGGCAGGCAGTATCCCAGCCAATGCGCGCAAGGTCGTAGTTTTACCAGCACCATTGGGCCCAATCAGCCCCAAGGTCTGACCGGGCTCGAGCCGAAAACTCAGATTGGCCACTGCAACCTGATCGGAAAACACTTTATGAAAATCGTCGACTTCTATCACTGGCACAACCTCTGGAGCAAATAAGGAGTGAAAACATAAAAGTTCACAAGACAAGCTTACGTTTACTCTGCCAAGTAACATGGCTCACGAAATTGAAAAATCACCTGTTATTACCGTTGAAATCGATTCAACAGTCATGCCTAGCCGGAATCAGCGTCGCAGGGCGAAGTAAGCCGTGCGCAGTTCTGGCAACTCGCCTAGGGTGCTTTCGCCAAAGGACGAGAAACCGTATCTTGACGGTAGGTCTTACTACTCACGACATCGACTTCTTGGGGATAGACATCATGCGTAGCAGCGTTCAAGCTGGTTGTCACTATTGTACCGTTGGAATATGGTTGGCTTGTTTGTTACCCTCGGCGGTCGCTGAGGAGTACCTGCTTCATCGATTTGAACGGGTGCAGCTCTCGGATCAATATTTTTGCGAGGGCGCCTCGACTGGCGATTTCAATCAAGATGGAGAAATTGATATCGTGGCGGGGCCCTACTGGTATGCGGGTCCAGATTACGGACAACGGCAAACGTACTACCCAGCCAAACCGTTTGACATCAATGGCTATTCGAGCCACTTCCTCACCTTCACCTACGATATCGATCACGATTCGTGGACTGACATTGTCGTTATCGGCTTTCCAGGTCAGGAAGTTTTCTGGTATCAAAATCCTCAGAACAAGCCAGGGGATTGGCAGCGATATTTAATTCATCAGGTGGTCGACAATGAGTCTCCTACGATGGTTGACGTGACCGGTGATGGGGTGCCCGAACTGGTATTCAACACGGGCGGACAACTGGGATACGCCGAGCTTAATCCCGACCAGCCAACCCAACCCTGGACCTTTCATGCCATCACTCCCAAGCGTGATTACCAGCGCTACACGCACGGTTTGGGAGTGGGAGATGTGAATGGAGACGAACGGCCCGACCTACTGGAAAAAGATGGTTGGTGGGAACAACCCTCCACAGACGCCGGAACGAAGTTCTGGACGTTTCATCCGGTTCCATTTGCGGAATTCGGTGGCGCTCAGATGTTTGCTTACGATATCGATGGCGATGGCGACAACGATGTCGTCACCAGCATTGCCGCGCATGCCTACGGACTTTCCTGGTTTGAACAGTACACCGAGGGAGATGCCATTGCATTTCGCGAACACAAAATCATGGGAGCCAAGACGGAAGACAACCGCTATGGGGTGGCCTTTTCTCAACCCCATGCGATGGCACTGGCGGACATGAACGGAGATGGAATCCCTGACCTGGTCACGGGTAAACGTTATTGGGCCCATAACGGTCACGATCCGGGCGCACACGATCCGGCGGTCAATTACTGGTTTCAGACCGTGCGTGAGCAAGGTTCGACCCACTTCGTCCCTCACCTGATCGACCGCAATTCGGGAGTCGGCACCCAAGTGACCGCAGCGGACGTCAACGGCGATGATTGGCCCGATGTGGTGGTTGGCAACAAAAAGGGCATTTTCGTACTCTTGCACCATACGCAAAAAGTAGACCAGGCTGATTGGGAAGCCGCGCAGCCAAAATTATTCAAGCCATGATTAAGGTAGCTGTCTAATATTGAAACCTGAGATAATCAATCATGCTTCAAACCAATCACTTCTCACGACGTCGTTTTCTGGCCCAAGGCTCCGTTGCCGGATTGGCCGCTATTGGGACTCCCCATGGTATTCGCGCGGCGGCCAATGGGGGTATTCGCGCGGCGGCCAATGAAAAGCTCAATCTGGCCTTTATTGGTGTCGGCGGACGAGGTGGCGACAATCTGAGGGTCATGACCGGTCCCAATTCGGCGGCCACCAAAAATGTTCGAGTTGTGGCTCTCTGCGACATCAATGGACACAACCTGGAACAGGCTGCGAAAAAATTTCCTCAAGCCTGCAGGTATACCGATTTTCGCCGACTTTATGATCATCCCGCTGACATCGACGGGGTGGTGGTGAGTACGACCGAACACACGCATGCCTTCGCGACGATGCCTGCCTTGCAACTGGGCAAACACGTTTATTGTGAAAAACCGCTTACCTACAATGTTTATGAGGCACGCCGCATTACCGAAGCCGCGGCATCCGCCGGCGTTGCCACCCAAATGGGGACGCAAATCCATTCCGGTTCGAACTACCACCGGGTGGTTGAATTGATCCAATCGGGTGCCATTGGAAAAGTTCACGAAGTCCATGTCTGGGTATCCCGTGCCTGGGGCTGGCAGAGTGAAGCAGAGGCTAAGCAAAACAAAGATATTGTCTGGGTGACGGAACGACCACAGCAGAGTACTCCAGTACCAAAACATCTTGATTGGAACCTGTGGCTGGGTCCCGCGCCTGAGCGTCCGTTCCACGACGTTTATTTCCCTGGACCCAAGTGGTATCGCTGGTGGGATTTCGGCAATGGCACAATGTCCGATTTGGGCAGCCACTGGATCGACCTGCCTTATTGGGCACTGAAACTGGATGCCCCTCGCACCATCGAAGCCAGCGGACCCCCCCCTCAACCAGAAATCGCTCCCGCATCGATGCGGGCAGTTTACGAATATGGCCCCAGAGGAGATCTGCCCGCCTGTAAGCTCAACTGGTACCAAGGCTCGTACAAACCGGACATCTGGCGCGAGCAAGGGATTCCCCAATGGGGCAATGGGGTATTGTTTGTGGGTGACCAGGGGATGCTGTTATCCGACTACGGCAAGCATGTTATGTTACCGGAAACCAATTTCCAGGACTATCAGCCGCCTACCCCCTTCATTCCCGATTCACCCGGTCAGCAGGCCGAATGGCTACTGGCTTGCCAGAATGGAACCCCCACAGCCAGTCCCTTCAGCTACGCGGGCCCCCTCACCGAAGCCAATCATCTGGGCAATGTAGCCTATCGCGTAGGCAAAAAAATCCATTGGGACCGAGTCAACTTGAAAGCGACCGATTGCCCCGAAGCCGACCCCTACCTGCGCCGCCAGCCGCGCACTGGATGGTCACTGGGGATTATTTAGCACTCTCAACCTCTCTGATGCGGATATCCTTGAACTCCGTCCACATCGGCTTGCCGGCGTGCAACTGCAGCGCCAAGATCCCATCGCGCAACGCCAATTGTGGGTCGTTGTCCACAAAGTCCAAAATAAGCCGGTTGTTGAGGTAATGAAACATTTGGTTGCCTTGAGCGAATATTACCGCTTCGTTCCAATCACCAAGTTTGAATAGCTCCTGGAAGCCACGTCCATCGATCAATGAACCAATAACCTTCTTCTGCCCATCGTGCCACATAGCCCGCTCCCCCACCAGACAGATACGGCCGCGCTTACCACCTTCGTCGTAGATAAATCCGGCCACATTGGGCAACTTGTTTTCATTGCGTATTTCATGTTGATAACCACGCACCACCCAAGGGTTGCGGACTTTACCCTCGGTGATATGTCGAGATCGATACTGAACGCCCGAGTTATTGGCAGCGCTGCAACGGAATGCGAAGTGCAATACAAAATCTCCGGTAGTCCCACCACGCCAGATGAGGAACGTGTTACCTTGCGCCGGATTTTCCGCAGTCGTCTCTCCATGGATCACTCCATCCCTAACCGACCACAACCTCGGATCCCCACTCCACCCGCCCAAGTCCTTGCCATTAAAGAGAGACCGCAACTTGGACGAATCAGCGGGAGCACGCTGCGGTTCCCCGGCAACGAGAGGGTTGCAGGCAATGAAGGTTAGAAGCAGACATGTAGGAATACGAATCATCATAAACTCCAAGGAAATGGTAAGGTTATTAATCGACCATCGCGAAAAGCCGCGATTTGACTAGCCTCGTAAAAGCGGAACGCATAATCAACTATCGTTTGTTGACACACAAGTCACAGACAACGACATGCGTCATGAATGGTTTCTTGGGTTGAAATCCAAAGGTAACACATGCTGTCGCGACTTAAATTTGGATTGATCACGAACACCTTTTTTTAATCGCGG
>JBDOMT010000199.1:0-30736 GCA_039831705.1 Pirellulales bacterium
AGCGATTCCACCACCTCCGCCAGAGCCCGTACACGATTCCATCCTGAGTTACCACACTGGCACAGAATGAGTTGGGGACAGGTGACTTACAGTACCAACGCAATTTACCCGTATTAGGATCGAGGCCCCAAATCTCGTCGGGTACTGCAATCACTAAATCGGTGCGATGGTCGTCGACTTCGACCAGAATGGGTGTTCCCCATACACTGTTCAATCCACTGGCTTCTTGGCGCCATACTTCTTTTCCCGTGGTCTTATCCAAAGCAACGAGTGCTTCACTTTCGGCGGTCGCTGTAACGATTAGCAAATTATTGTAAAGAATGGGACTCGATGCGGAGCCCCAACCACGTGGATCGGACTCCATTCCCACACTCTGCTGCCAAAGCTGATTACCATCCATGTCAAAAGCCAAGGCGCCCGTCTTGCCAAAATATACATACACGTGTTCCCCATCCGAAACGGGTGTGTGCGAAGCATATCCGTGTTCCGCAAACATGCCGCCATATTTGTCTTCGGGAAGGAACGGTTGAACCGTCGCCGACCAGACAATTTCTCCGGTCTCTCGATCGACGCAGGTTAAATGGCACGCAACTGCGTCTGTTCGCCTGGGTTATCCTGGCTTAACCCATAACCTGACCAGGAAGTCACAAAAATGCGATCCCCCAGAACAATCGGACAGGACGAGCCTGGTCCGGGGAGTGCGCGCTTCCATTTCAGATTCTTGGATTCGCTCCAAACCACAGGCATGGGAGCCTTGTCACTGGAAATTCCAGAGCCGTTGGGTCCACGAAATCGTGGCCAGTCCGACCCCTGGGCGGAAGATGCTAAAAGCAACAAGCAGAGTGCAAGCGTCAACATTAGAGAAAGACGAGACATGCCAACTCCCTTGGATCGAGGATATCCCCTTTGAGTGTACCTGAAACAGCTCCAGGATTGGAATGTCTCGCATTGTAACTGCTTACGCCCCCCTGAATCCAGGGCATTGGAATTTTTCTCATTCACTCCCACAAACCAACGGCTCTGCAGGTGTGTACCCAAAAGGCAATGCCTTTTTCTTTATCAACCGCAGGGCGATCAGGCAATCAATTCGGGGATCAACACCCCGCCAATCTGGGAGAGTTGTTTGAAACGGCCGCCGTGAAAATACGTTAGTTTGTTATCATCCAAACCCATCAGATGCAGCAACGTGACGTGCAGATCTTTGATCGGGTGAACGACTTCGACCGCCTTTTCACCCAGTTCGTCGGTCGCTCCAATGGCGTGCCCTGCATTCACGCCACCGCCGGCCAGGAACATCGCCATTCCCTTGGCATTGTGATCACGCCCCATCCGTTGCCCACCACCTCGTTGGCCATTGTCCGGGCTGCGGCCAAACTCACCTGTCCAAACAATCAATGTGCTTTCGAGCAATCCGCGCTGCTTGAGATCCGTGATCAAACCTGCAATCGGTTTGTCAACCGAGCGCAACCGCTGAGCATGGGCCCGCTCGATATAATCATGCGAATCCCAACCGGCGGCATACAGCTGAACAAAGCGCACGCCTTTTTCGACCAGCCGTCTGGCCAGTAGGCAGTTGCGACCGAACTTTGCCGTCGGCTCTTCGTCCAACCCGTAAAGCCGTTGCGTGCGCGCGTCTTCCTGCGCCAGGTCCAGCAGGTCCGGCACTTCCGTTTGCATGCGAAACGCCAATTCATAGCTCTGCATTCGCGCGGCCAGCTGATCGTGATTTGGATGTTGTTCGGCATGATGCCGGTTCAGATCAGAAAGCAAATCCAGATTGTGGCGTTGATGCTTGGGTGTGACCCCGCGCGGTGGATTCAGATTCAGGATTGGTGATCCCTTGGCGCGCAGCGCCGTTCCCTGAAGGCTGGGAGGCAGGAAGCCGTTCGACCAGTTGGCGGCGCCTCCCTGCGGATGTGCCACTTCCGGCATCACGACGAAGCCCGGAAGATTATCGTTTTCCGAACCGAGTCCATAATTGACCCACGCACCGAAGGCCGGATCACCGCCAAATCGGTTGCCCGTGTTCATATGATAGTTGGCCGTTGGGTGGTTGATCGACTCGGCGACGCAGCCCCGATAGACGCACAGGTCATCCGCCATATCAGCCAAATGCTTCCAATGTTCGCACATTTCGATGCCCGACTGGCCAGCCCGCTGAAACTTAAACGGACTCTTCACGAAATAGCGTTGTCCCGACGCCATGGCCGAGGCAAATTTGTCCTTACGCACAAATTTCTGCATGTGCAGTTGGTCCAGCTTGGGCTTTGGATCAAAGGTATCAATATGGCTTGGGCCGCCTGCCATGTAGAGAAAAATACACGCTTTGGCCTTGGACACGTGGTGACCGATCTGTGTTGTCGATGATTCGATGGGCGAAGCGGGCGGACTGACCTGCTCTTTTGCCAACAAATCAGAAAACGCGACCGCACCGAGGCTCGCCCCCAGGCCGTAGAGAAAGGATCGTCTAGTCGCATGCTCAATAGACATAAATAAACTCGTTGCTGTTCAACAATACCAAACAAATATCGGCCAACGCGCGGGTTTCGGCGGAAACGTCCCACGGTTTCAAGTCGGGCACATAATCCCGGTACACGTCCAGATCCTCGACCCAATAAAAATGCAATCCGGTCATCTCCTCAACCATTTCACGAATCACGTATTCCGGCAAATCTGTCCGTTCTGGCGGGTGACCGCGATGATGTTCAACTATCTTCAGGTAATGAGACAGACAAGGCACACGCTCGGCGATTGTGGCCGGGCGACCATAGGCAAGCTCGATAGCCGAATCGATGCGCGATTCCACATCGGCGTATTTTTGCCGCAACCAATCCGCCATGGCCAAAGCCCGATCGTGAGTATTTTGTCCGTTGAACAATGTGAATACTTGCGGCGAGATAGTCGAACTGTCGCGTCGTTCGCACGACAAGTCCAGGTCGGGTTGATTGAACACTTCCATCATCGGATCGCGCATAGTGCGTGTGCGCTGAGTATAGACTGTTCGTCGATTGCGCTGCGCTGGCGTGGGCATGGCCTGGTAGGCCGGTCCGACTGATCCCATGATGTGGCGCGGCTGCATGGCAGCTTCCAGATTGATCATGGGTCGCGCCGGTAGGCCACCCATTTCCAGATTCAATTCTTGAGAAACGAACAACATTGTGTCGCGCAATTCCTCGGCCGTCATACGGCGGGGGCTGAAATGTGTTAGCAGTCGATTGTCTGGATCGACTGCGCTAACTTGTTCGGCCTGGGGATGACGGCTGGAACGCTGGTACACCTCCGAAAGCATCATCACACGGTGCATCTTTTTAATCGACCAGCCGCTGGAAATAAACGCCCTGGCCAGAAAGTCAAGCAGTTCGGGGTGCGAAGGCTTCTGCCCCGTTTGACCGAAGTTGTTCGGATTGCCCGCGATCGCGCAACCGAAATGGTATTGCCATATTCGATTGACCATCACACGCGCAGTCAGCGGATTTTTCGGTGACGCCAGCCAGTTGGCCAAATCCAATCGGCGTCCTTGCGTTTGCTTGGTGATTTCAACTGTGTTGACAGGCTCGTTCGAGGTAGAAACGAGTTCGGTTTGCAGGCCCGCGATCAAACTCAACACGCCCGGCGCAACTTCGACTCCTGGCGTTTCGATCGAACCGCCAAGCAACAAGTGGATTGGCGCAACCTTCCCCTTACGCTGCTTTCGATTCGGCATTTTCACAATAGATTGCTTTGACGTGAACTTTCGCGACGGACCACTATAAACGCTCAGCGCAAGCGGTTGGTAGCGTTTTCTCTCGCGATCCAAGCACTCTTCACGTTTCTTATTGACCTTGTCATGGCCCTTCGTTTCACTATCCGCATCGAACGTATCGACCGGCCACTGATCGTGCGGCACGGTGTCCAGGCCTCTCACTCCATCGACTTTACGCAGACGCTCGAGGCGGGCTTTCTCCGTGGCAAATGCCGAAGTGTTTTCAACGGCAAGATAGGCAGCGTCTCGGTCGGCAAATTGAAGCGGCGAAAAGACCGCCTGCATGCGATAGTAGTCCAACGTGGGGATCGGATCGAATTTGTGATCGTGGCACTTCGCGCAGCGCAGCTCCTGTCCTAAATATGTTACGCCGACGATATTCGTGATGTCATCCAAGTATTGCTGACGTGTCACCGCCGCCACGCTCATTCCTGTATGTTCCCACGGCCCCATCCGCAAGAACCCGGTTGCGATGAGATGTTCCGGGTTGTCACCAGCCAATTCGTCACCAGCAACTTGTTCGCGAATGAATTGGTCGTACGGCTTGTCGGCGTTGAACGCGCGGATCACATAATCGCGATATCGCCAGGCGTTGGGGCGGGCGTAATCATTGGAAAACCCGGCGCTGTCCGCATAGCGCACAACATCCAACCAATGTCGGCCCCATTGTTCGCCATAACGGTCGCTCTCCAGCAATCGATCAATCAATTTGGCAAACGCCGTGGGCGACTCGTCGGCCAGGAAATTCTGAATCTCTTCAGCTGTCGGCGGCAAACCGGTGAGATCGAACGTCGCCCGACGGATGAGAGTTCGCTTGTCGGCACGCGGAGCGCTGTCAAGTTTCGCGGCCGAGAGTTTTCGGTTCACAAACACATCCACGCCGTTTCCAGTGGCTGCGGCAAACTCGGTTGGAATCGTTGGCTTGCCAAGCGACCGATAGGCCCAGAGATGTTCGTCCAGATAAAGCCTATGAGTCCACTGCTCCGATTGGCCGCCACTGGTCTTGACTATCTGACCGGCAGTACCCGTTTCGGGCCACGATTGCTGAGAGAGTTGTTTGCGTCGATCTGCAGTCGGCCACGGCGCGCCCGCCGCAATCCACTGGCGAATCCATTGGATCTGAACATGGGTAAGTCGGTCATTTTCTTTGGGCGGCATTTCCATGCCATTGATCCACTGTACCGCCGCCAGTAACGGGCTCTGGTCAGGCTGACCGGCAACTACGGCGACTTCCTCTGACTCACCGCCGGCCAGCAACGTCGCCCGTGAGCGCATGTCGTAACTGCCCTTGATCGGTTTTGCCCTTTCGCCATGGCAGCCACCACACTTTTCCACGAATAACGGTTGGACCTTCTTCACAAAAAGCAGTTCGGCCAAATCGTCGCCCGACGGTTTGACACCTGCCGCATCCACCGATCCAACAGACGCCATGAATAACTGAGCAAGTAACAGTCCCCCGTACCATGAAAGGCGCATCGGCTTAGAAAAATGCATGATTCTCGGTCTGTCAGTAAAGTCTTACGAGTATCCATTATCCGAAATTTTCCATCGGCAACTGCCTGCAACCGTTGCAGGGTGGTATTATTATCTACTGTAGCAGAATGAGCCTCTCACCCTTGTCGAGTGCGTAGCAATTTTCCCGTATTTTTGACCGCTGGCCCCCACTCTTCGTTTGAGAAATATGTGATGTACTAGATACGCAAAGGTGCACACGGTTAGAATGAACCACTTCAGAGTCTGGAGTAGTTTCCAGTGCATCCGAAAATAATTTGCCTGCTATCATTTTACTTTTCGTGAGGTTTTCCATGCGTCTGCCCTGCTATCTTGGCTTATTGGTCGTTGCTTTCTGCTCGACCTCTCCCTGTGCCGCCGAAACGCGTCCCAATATTGTGTGGATCGTTGTCGAAGACATGTCGGCGCACTTTGGATGTTATGGTGAAACAACGATAACGACACCCCATGTGGATGCACTCGCTAAGAACGGCCTGAAATTCAATCGCGCGTACGTAACTGCCCCCGTTTGTTCAACATGCCGATCGGCGTTGGTTACCGGGATGTACCAAACTACAATCGGAGCCCACCATCATCGGAGTGGTCGGGGCCGAGAAAAGATCAACCTTCCAGAGCATGTGAAACTCATACCGCAATTGTTTCGTGAGGCGGGTTACTGGAGCTGTAATCTGAACGAGAGGTTTTTGCAGAATCCCAAAATGGCTGCAAATAGGATGAGAGGTAAAACCGACTACAATTTCGAGTGGGACAAAGAGGCAACCTATGATATTGGCGATTGGAGTCGCCGAAAGCCTGGACAGCCTTTCTTTGCCCAAATTCAATTACACGGTGGCAAGGGGCGAACCAACAACTCGCCACGACCGGTAAAGAACGCCGAGGTGAAACTACCCGTCTACTATCCAAACGACCCAGTAATCACAGATGACTGGAGACGCTATTTGAATTCGGTCGTCAATGCCGACAAGCGGTCGGAAAAATTGTTGCTCGCCTCAAGAAGGAAGGCGTGTATGAAAATACCTATCTATTCTTCATTACCGATCATGGGATCAGTCACGCTCGGGGCAAACAATTCTGCTATGAAGAAGGAATGCGAATCCCGTTCATTGTTGCCGGACCGAATATAACCGATGGGACAACCCGAGATGATCTGATCGTGCATATCGACATGGCGGCAACGTCGTTGGCTTTGGCTGGAATCAAAATTCCAGACTACTTACAATCGGTCGATCTGTTTGCTGACAATTATCAAGATCGAGAGTTTATCGTTTCCGCGCGAGATCGATGCGACGAGACGGTGGACCGAATTCGTGGGCTCTGCACCACTCGGTACAAGTATATCCGCAATGGATTTCCCGAACGTCCCTATCTGCAACCCAATCGGTACAAGGACGGCAAAGAGGTTCTCATCGCGATGCGTCGACTGCATAAGGAAGGTAGTTTGAACGAGGCACAGTCTTTGATCATGGCAAAGACACGCCCCCCGGAAGAACTCTACGATCTCCAAGCTGATCCGAACGAATTACACAATCTGGCGGCCGATTTGAAATCCGCATCTGTGCTCACCGATCTGCGCGGGAAGCTTGATCAGTGGATCGAGTCAACCGGAGATCTTGGCCAGCAGCACGAGTCCGAAGCGGTTTACGATTCCGACATGGAACTCTATATGCAGCCGAAGCAAGGGGGGCAAGATCGAGTTGAGATCATTCGTAAAAACATCGCCTTGATGAAGCAATGGAAATCCGAGGGCAAGTAGATTCTCCGGTTGCCAAATCAGAAAATCATGAACGTTGATGGCGCCATCTTCATCGGTGGCTCACTCCCAGTTTATGTACCAACCTGAGTGAGAGAGTTGGGAATCAAATGTACGACCCACCCTGATAGGTTAGATCCTGCTTGATCTCAACGTTCACACAGGCCGGTTTGCCACTGTCGAAGGCCCGCTGGATGGCCGGCTGGATTTCTTTGGGATCGGTGACGTATTCTCCGTGGCCGCCTAGCGCCTCAACCACTTTGTCGTAACGCGTGTAGGCGAGCTTGGTAGCCACAAGTCGAGCTTCGCCGAAAGCTGCCGCCTGTGGCCGCATCATCTGGCCCCAAGCAGCATCGTTGCCGACAATGCCAACAATCGGCAAATTGAAACGAATGGCCGTGTCGTACTCGAAACCATTGAGGCCAAAACTGCCATCGCCGTAGATGATCATCACTCGTTTGTCCGGGTGTGCTATTTGCCCTGCAATGGCAAAGGGCATTCCTACCCCGAGAGTTCCCAGTGGACCGGGGTCCATCCAAAAGCCGTTACGTGGTATAGGAACAACCTTCGAGGCTTGCGCCACGATGTCTCCACCGTCACCGATGACGATCATGTCGTCGGTGACCGCGTTGGCAATTTCCTTACAGAGTCTTAGCGAGTCAATGGGGACTTCGTCGGACAGGTACCGTTCGGCCAGTTCCTTCTCCATCAACTCTTCGCGTTCACGGAGCCGAGCACTGTGTGCTGAGAAGTCGAGGTGTATGGCTTCATCTTCCATCGACTGTAAAAGCATCTCAAAGGTGCGTGCAAGATTACCAACCAGCGCCACGTCACACGGGCGATTCTGGCCAATGATTGAATAGTCCATGTCAAGCTGAACGATCTTGGCATCCGCCGGTATGTTTTTGCCAAACTTCATCCGAAAATCGAGAATGGTCCCGGCGAGCACAAGGACGTCGCATTCTTCCGTGGCTTCTCGGCGGGTACGGTTAAACAGGTGTTGTGAATCACGGGGTAGGGTCCCTCGGCCCATGCCATTGGTATAAGCGGGAATATTCGTTTTCTCCAGGAACTTATGGAGCTGAGTCTGTCCATTCGACCACTTCACACTGGTTCCGGCCATCAGCATGGGACGCTCAGCGCATTGGAGAATTTCCAAGGCCTCGAGCACAGACCCTCGATCGGGCATGATAGCGGGAGGCACTGTCCGGATTGGGCGATCCCATCGACGGTCCAACTCGCCCACATTCATCAGCACGTCCATAGGAATTTCGAGATACACAGGACCGGGCGAACCAGAGATGGCATGCTTGATGGCCGTCTCGATGTATTCAGGAATGCGTTCGGTTTGGTAACACGCATCGGCCCACTTGGTGATCGGTTTCATCAGGTTCACGTGGTCCATCTCTTGCAGTGATCCACGCCGAAGATTGATCAGAGGCCCCTGACCACCAAATACCAGTATCGGTGAGTTGGCCCGCCACGCATTGGCAACTCCTGTCACACAGTCGGTCACTCCAGGTCCGGCAGTCACCACCGCAACCCCGATCTTTCCCGGATTGACTCGCGCCCATGCGTCGGCAGCATGCGTGGCCGCCTGTTCGTGCCGAACGTCGACGATGTTTATTCCCTCGTCCAGGCAACCATCATAAATCGGCATCACATGTCCGCCGCAGAGTGTAAAGAGGCACTCGACACCGGCATTTTTTAGAGCACGGGCTGCCAGCCTACCACCGTGAAACTGTGTCATCGTCGTGTCCAGTTTTTTGAAATTACATCGTCCGTGGGTATGGCAGACTCAGCCAGCTTCTTAATGATCCATCATACATTTTCCAATCTTTCGTGCACTATTCTTGTCCAGTCCAAAGATTGAATCAAGCCATGGCTAACATTCATCCTTTATTTCCCAGATACCTTCGCCCCCTTGGTACGTAATTCGTGGTAACCTTTTGAACCTAAGAGAATTACCGCATTTCATGTCATCGTGCCAAGGGACCCCATGGGCAACAGTATAAACAGCGACTTGCGAGTCGGAATTTACCTAGACACAAGTGGGTTGCTGGTTGTTAAAATGAGGTGGATTTGCAAGGTGGGATTGAATGGGAGCTCAGTCTAAAATGCATTCGTTAGTCCAATGGGCTAACGGCTGTGGAGGGAGAATTGAATATGACTCAGTGGGCGCGGCGCGAATTTTTACAGCATAGCATCTATAGCCTCTTGGGTTGCGCACTAAACCATGGTTTGGCCCATGGGGCAACCGCTGCCCAGGGGTCAAAGATCCAATCTTGCATTTTGTTGATGTATTACGGAGGGCCCAGCCATCTTGACACGTGGGATATGAAGCCGGAGTCACCGTCGGAGATCCGAGGTGAATTCAAGCCAATTTCTACCAGTGTGCCAGGTCGCTTCGTATGTGAGTATTTACCGAAGACGGCTCAAGTTGTTGACAAGTTGGCGGTGATCCGGTCGTTGCATCATCCAATGACCAATCATAACGCCGCCATGTATGAGATGCTAGTGGGCCGAACTCCATCGGGCGGTGACAACGAAATTTTGGGAGCTTCGCGAACAAGTGATTTTCCTTCTTATGGTTCGGTCTTGGATTATTGCTTAGACAAACGTATCGAGACTTCGCAGCAAAATCCTTTGACCCATGTTGCGTTGCCGCATGTGATGCATAACGTCGTTGATCTTCCGGGACAGAATGCTGGATTCCTGGGGGCCCAATATGACCCGTATCAGTTGCTCGAAGATCCAAATCAAGCAAATTTCGACGTGAGTGAATTGCGCCTGCCTACGACTATCTCTGGTAAACGGCTAGAGTCGCGACAAAACCTGTTGCGAGTGCTGAATGCGAAGAGAATGGATGCTGCCTCGGATTCGATGCGCAAATATCGTGAACGGGCTTATCAGTTGCTTAAAAATTCGGCGATGGCTGACTCTTTCGCAGTGGATCAGGAGCCGGAGTCGGTTAGAGATCGATATGGCCGGCATCGTCTCGGGCAAAGTTTGCTTCTGGCTCGGCGCCTTGTGGAAGGTGGCGTCAAGTTCATCAACGTAAACGACAAGGTCTACAATGGGCAGTTGGCCAACTGGGATAGCCATGCGGATAATTTTTCACGTCATAAAAAAGATCTTCTGCCTCCTGCGGATCAGGCATTTTCGGCTTTGATTGAGGATTTGAACCAGCGGAATTTGCTGAATTCCACCTTGGTTGTGGCGATGGGAGAATTCGGTCGATCGCCCAAGATTAATAAAGCCGCGGGCCGCGATCATTGGCCCCATTGTTATAGCGTGGTATTAGCAGGAGGTGGCGTTGTCGGCGGCGCAACCTTTGGCGCTAGCGATCAATCGGGGGCTTATCCGGCGAGCGATCCGGTCACGCCGGGCGATTTAGCAGCGACTATTTTCTGGAGGTTTGGGCTGGATCACACTCGGAAAATCTACGATTCCCTGGGGCGACCCT
Organism: Pirellulales bacterium; assembly: GCA_039831705.1. GTDB lineage: Bacteria > Planctomycetota > Planctomycetia > Pirellulales > Lacipirellulaceae > JAJRWS01. The sequence continues at coordinate 10,471 of JBDOMT010000199.1, forward strand.
ACCGTCTGGCGGATGGCCAACCGATTCGGGCACTTTTTTAAGGATCTGCATGACGCCGGAATTACAATCAACGAAACCATGTGGAAACAGCGAATTGCAAGCAGCTTTCAAATTGGTCAAGCATCTGAGGATCTCGTTGATAGACAAGCACCAAGTTCGACTTTTGCACTTTTTCATGCTGGCAAATTGGACGTTGCAACTGTAGGTCAATGCTATTTTGGCTACACATCCCCACTAGCAACTCTTTACCAGCGAAACTTCACTCGTGTTGGGATTTATCTCGAATCGCGGATAGTTGCTGCTGGAGATCTGAATGCCAACGCGATGTCCTTGGTTCAACACCAGGCTCAGGGACCAGAGGTCGATATTTATTTCGCCCACAGCACCGGGAGGCAAGAGATCGGCGCGTTCGAAGCCGTTGCGCAGTTTGACACGCTGGATATTGTCAGTCAGCAGAATCTGCTTGCCGCCGTGATATATGTCCAGTAGCTTGGCGGTAAAGTCGGTGTCGAGAGCGTTAGAAGAAACGTACAGTTTCAAACGGACTGCACCGGTGATTTCCAGCGGCTTTTCCAGCGGCGCTGTGAAGCAGGTGAGAACATCCGACCGTTTGGCCAGCTTGCGCTGATCGAAAGGACCTCCATCCAACGGCCCCATGCGGAGATTCGCACCGCCGTGCGTGGGGCAAAGATTCGCCGGATCGTAATCGAACCCGATCATGCCTTTGTAAATCTGCTCCAGGTCAGTAGTCATCATACCTCTATTTGATATCCCCTCCTCCAAGGACAACCCTTTCCCTAAGGCCAACCCTTTACCTAAGGCCAAGTAGTAGGCCGTTTCGCGTGTGGAGAATGGAGGCCAGCTTTCGGCAATGCGCCACTCGTTTCCCGGCGCCTCGGGATCGTCGCAGTCCCCCATGGTATAGTAGTGACAGCCGGCTACTTGAATGTACTGGCAGGTACGGTTGGCGCCCGAACCGGCCATCATGACCTGGGTAATCCCCAGCGCAGAAGGACTCCAGGTCGCCACCTTGCCGTTGCACCTTGGTTGCTTTCGAATCCAGACTAACGTATTGGCACCATCCTGGTGCGCGCCCCAACTGCCATCTGCGAATCCTGCAAAGGTTCCTTCACTTGCCAACAGGCCGCGCGTGTCCTGCATCACGGAGGCATACCCTTGCTGTTTGAAATCCTTGGCTATCCTATTGAGATTGTTCTTGTTGTAAGTTGTACGAACCAGCACGACAGGAAACGGACCTTGACCGTCAGGCAAGTAGATATCGGTCGCTAGCCGGGTTCCGTCCGGCATTGGTCACATGATTGTTTCGCCGATGGCAGGTCCAACGAATAGCCAGAGAAAACATACGACAAGTAGGAGTTTGGCAGGGAAATATCTCATGAATGATTTCCTTATGGATTGAATTGGTAAGCATGTTATAATCGCAAGGGAAGTCCAGTAGGACAAGCAGGGCCACCTGCAGGAGATAGGTTTGAACTGCGATTGGGTACAGTTTTTTTTATACCATGGAATCAAAACCATGCACCGTATTGATTCTGCAAGTCCGTTCCATTCTCTAGCCGTGGCAATAAGTGCGTTTGGCCGGATGGTCTATGCGCTGGGTACCTTGACCACTGAGAACTATGGCCGCGATTTTCGACTCACCGACATTCACGGCGAGGTGATACAACAGGCGTTGGGCTAATCGCTTGTCATTCGGCAATGCAGAACAGATGCTTGTCGGTGCGTATAAAAACCTGTCCGTCAGAAACGGCGATGGTGCCGTTGCAGGATTCATTCAGTTCATTCTCGCTGATTTCCTGGTACTCTTGTGGATTGGGACGGAAGTCAATCGTGGTGCCATCCTGGCCTGTGAAGTAAAGCAAGTTCTCCGCTTTGACAATCGATCCCCAAGCCGCAGCTGGAGTCCTTTGCGACCATTGGATTTCGTCCGTGGTGGGATCGAGGCACTGCAAGCCCTTGCCGCTTTCGGCATTGGATCGATAAACATACCCGTCTACGAAAACACCCGAGCCGATGTTTTGTGGCTGTTTTTCCGTGCGCCAGAGACGGTGCAAGTCAGTCACATTTCCCGATCCGCTCAGTCGAATCGACATGGATGGGCCCCATAACCGGCTGTGACAAAGCACAGATTGTCCGTAATCACTGGCTTAGATGAAAGTCGAATTGATTTTCGCCTTCGGCGCTCACCGTTACTTTCAGCTCCGAAGATTTGGTGAAGCCATATCTGGCTGGCAGAATGTTACGTGGTGGCTTGCTTAAGGAGGCGTCACCAGCAACTTGCTCCAATTTAACTACATCAACGTCATAATCCCCTGCTGGAAGGCCCGGCTTGGTTGACTTGCCGCCGTCGACGAAGATGGTTGCACGGTATGATCCGTCTTCATCAGTGATGGCATATCCGCCTCCAATCTCCGATTCGCCCGAGCTTGGATGGAACGTGATGTCAGCGTTGCCCACGGGCGACCCATCAAGGGTAACGACCCCAACTGTTGAGAAGGTTTCGGGGCCGGATACTTCTGGGGCGCAACCGCAGAGCGAGCCAATGAACCAGAGGATGTTGAAGCGAATGAGCCACCCAGTAAGTCGAAAGCGGACGAACCATGCAGATATTGTCATGATCCCGACTCTCCATCGCTACGTGCGCCCAGTCTTTGATAAACGGTGTAGTCAATTTCCTCAGGCAAGAAATGGACCGAGCCGTCGCAGTAAACGAAGTTGACTCCTCCCGGATGGCGTGATTTGAAGCCCATGGCCGTATTGAAGTCGGATTCCCAATCACGACAGCGGGGTAATCTACGGCCTCGAAGTGGTACTTCTTCAGGATCGGTTTCGAAGTTGAGTGGCGCCGTCGTGGCGAACCACAGGCCTTCGGATTTGGTCCATCCATAGATCCAATTGAAGCCAGAGGCTGAGGGGCGGATCTCCCCCATCATTATCGTATTGGAGGTACCATCTTCGATTTGGCGAAGACTGGCCGACCAAGCGCTGCGACTGAAGACACCCGAGAGTGTGGCCGGGTCGGGGCAGTCACCGCGTTGATTGCCCGTAAGACCGCACGACTTGCCAACGGAGGTTACATTAAACCAGTCGTCGCCCGGATAAGTCCTGTTCTCGCCGTAGTAACCGCCAGTGTAATTGACGATGGTGCGTACGTCACAGCCGGCCCAGCCCATGAGCTGAGCGCCCATCGAGCCGGCGTAGCTGGTCGTAGCGACGGGACCGCGCCAAGTGATCAGACCTCTCCACTTTTTCACAAAACCGTTATCTGATTCGACCACTCCGGTTTTAGTATCGCTTGGGCAAGTGAGTATGGCCAGTGGCAAGGCTCGTAGTGGCACGTCTTGAATCAACTGATCACCGGGAACGAGTGGCGCCTCGGGACTCAGATCAATCTGACCATAAAGATTAGCCGCTTCGAGGTAGGGTGTGACCATGACCAAATGAGAGGCAAGATGGCGTCGTGCACTCTGGCCCCCTTGGTTGTAAATCAGTTGCTCATTTTTGGCAAACTGTCCCTTAGCGCTTTCATGATTGAGCATCGCCACGCCAAGTTGGCGGATGTTGTTCAAGCACTGACTCCGTCGGGCTGATTCCCGGGCCGCTTGTATGGCGGGTAACAACAGGGCAACGAGAATTCCGATGATGGCGATCACCACCAGCAGTTCGACTAAAGTAAATCCCCCTTTAGAATTATAAACATGTTGAATGTTTGATCTGGGAGAATTGATGGTTGATGTGAAAAGAGCCCTGTTCGAGTGAGAGTTTTTCCATTTTAAGATCAACCATCTCAGATCAACCATCTTGCATACTTTCATCACACGTCTCCTTGAGTCTGTGGACGAGGCGTTTATCTTAGCAAAATCAAGTGCTCAATAACAATTCCTTTTAATGCATAACTTCCTTCCTTACTTCCTTCCTTCCTTACTTAGCTTACTTACGAACAGTCGTATTATGCCCTATTTTGACTAAGATGCTTGGGATGGTGTCCTCCAAAGCAGTCTCCGAACAGTATCGAGATGTCGTACTCCTCACACGCAACGGTAAGACGGTGACTGGCAGAATCGTGCGTCAACATGGAAACCAGCTGTTTGTCCAAACCAGTCCACTCGACCCGACACTCACCACTTTCTTAGCAAGTGAAATCGAAGAAAAAAGTTTTTCGGCTGTCTCCTCGATGCCTAAAGGTTTGCTGAACACCTTCACCAAAGCCGAAATTTTGAATTTGATCACCTGCATCGAATCGGGCGCCGATCTGAAACATCGCACTTTTCAATAGTCTCTTCTGAGTCATCGTAAAAAGTAATAAGGTTGCAACTTTCTATAGGGAATTTCAAATCCAAGATAAGTACTTGACAGTAAACAAAGGTGGCATTATTAGTGGGAACAATGTTTTTTCGTAACGTGCCATCTGAAAATTAGGGAGCCACACTTGATCAACCACATCTCTACCTTCCGTAATAAGCTGGAGGCCAAAGAACTTTGCCTTGGCACGGGCATCACACTCTGCGATCCTGCTGTGGTTGAAGCATTGGCCCCGTCGGTCGATTTTTTTTGGATCGACATGGAGCATAACCCCATTGGGATCGAAACCGTACTAGGCCATTTGATTGCAGCACGTGCCGGCGCTACCCCTGCCCTGGTGCGTGTGCCCAGCTCCGAGAGCTCGTTGCTGAAGCGAATTTTGGATACTGGTGCAGAAGGTATCATCGTGCCCCAAGTTCGCTCGGCCGATGAAGTGCGGGAAGTGGTGCAAACGTGCCGCTATAAGCCCCTGGGCAATCGTGGCTTTGGACCGCGGCGTCCATCAGATTATGGCAGACGACCATTGTCCCGAGTCTTGGATGAGGCGAAGAATGGTCTGTTCTTGTCGGTTCAGATAGAAAACACCGACGCAGTCAACGACCTGGATGAGATTGTCGCAATCGAAGGTATTGATTCAATTGTCGTAGGGCCATTTGATCTTTCTGCTTCCATGGGTGTTCTAGGAGACTTGGACCACCCCGAGGTAGTGGCAACGATCAAGACCGTTGTTCGGAAAGCTCACGAGGCAGGCCTCTGGGTTGGCTTTGGTGAAAATGCAGTGGCTGAAAACTCAGTGCGATGGGCCAATCTTGGAGCGGACTGGATCCAATGTGGAGGCGATTTTGCCTATCTTATTAAGACAGCCGATCAACTTTTCGCGGACGTACGGGCTGCGGTCCGATCTTGACTGCAATCAAGTAATTAGGGCAAGGTCGGATTGAGACCAACACCAATAATTGACATCAACCTTTCTATTCTTCGGCTGTTCTTCTTCGCAACTGCGTGATTGAGCCTGATATCGCTCTGATTATAAAAATTCAGTTGTCTTCATGGAGTGGTTCAATTAGGATTATTATTGATAGTTTTCAATTCTTTGCCTAGACATACGACCTCGATTCGGGGTGATCCTAGGGATGAAACGAGGAAGCATGATGCGGTCATGGAGATTCATCGGCAGCTTGTGGTTGCTCTTGACAACCTTAGCAATCGGCATCCACGCAGCACAGGTTTTTGCCGCGGACACCTCCGAGACAGCATCGCATTGGGCCTTTCAACCGATCACCGGGCTGCGCATTCCCACAGTGGATCGCAACGACTGGATCCGTACTCCAATCGATGCATTCATCCTTGCTCGGCAGAAGCAAGCGGGTATCGAGCCGTCACCTCCAGCCGATCGCGTGACTTTGTTGCGTCGCCTATCACTCAATTTGTGGGGACTGCCGCTGAGCCGCCAACAAGTGTCCGAGTTTACTTCCGACACCGAGCCTGGTGCGTTCGACCGATTGGTGGAACGGATGCTCAGCTCACCGCATTACGGTGAGCGTTGGGGGCGGCACTGGCTCGATGTGGCGCGGTTTGCCGAATCGACCGGCTTCGTCGAAAACCACGACCAACCCCACTTTTGGCGCTACCGCGACTGGGTTGTTGACAGCTTCAACCGGGACAAGCCATACGACCGTTTTCTCACACAACAATTAGCCGGTGATGAACTCGAGCCGTACAGCGACGAGAATATTATCGCCACCGGTTTCTTGGCAGCAGCGCGGCTGGCGACGGAAGAGTTGAGCTGTGTCCGCCAGGAAAATGACATGTATGTCGACATCGTCAATGCCACATCGTCCGCCATGCTGGGACTTACCATGGCTTGCGCCCAGTGCCATGATCACCGTTTCGATCCGATTACCGAACGCGACTACTACCGTCTACAGGCCTTTTTCATCCGTGGATATCCGGGGAATCTCGTATTACAGAGTTCCCCACCACAGGAAGCCTTTCACCAGTCAGTACGCAAATGGACGAAAGCGAAGCTCGACATTCGTGCGCGCATTATCGGCGCGGGTTATGACGAACAGCCCCCAGCCATCCGACGGATCTTGCATGCCTCTGCCAAGGAACGATCTCCGCAGGAGGAAGCTATGTTTCGGGTGCATCGTGCCCGACTCAATATTCGAATTGCTGGCTGCAATGGTTTTCGTATTACCGAAGACGAAAAAAAACGGCTGGATGCCTTGCGCGCAGAAATCAATAAAAACAAGGAACAGGTGACGCAAACATGGGGATTCTATTCACCGATCACCAGTCCCCATGCACTGAGTGTGTTGCCAATGGCCGGCAATTTCCCTCTCATTATGGATACCCGTGAACTCGCCGAGCGTAAGGCTTACTTGTTGAATCGAGGCGATACCTACCAGCCGAAGGAAACGGTTACGCCCGGTTTCCCTGAGTTCCTCGCTAGCGGTAAACAGCGCATTTTGGAACTTCGTCCGCGCACTGCACTGGCACAATGGATCACCGACCCGACCCATCCACTCACAGCGAGGGTGTGGGTGAACCGCATCTGGAGTTATCATTTTGGTCGCAGCTTGGTGGCAACACCGGGGAACTTTGGCCTCCGCGGCGCAACGCCCACGCACCCTCAATTACTGGACTACCTGGCGCGCCAGCTGATTGAAAGCGGCTGGAGCACCAAGCATATCCAGCGTTTGATTGTGAAAAGCAATACCTATCGGCAGTCATCGCGGGTGATCCGTGAATCACCGAACAGAAAGGCCAACTTCCGGCTCGTAGCAAGTGATGACCCGTCTCCAGCCGTGACCCCGCAAACAGTCGATCCAGACAACCACCTTTATTGGCGTTGGCCTCGTCGGCGACTGGAAGCAGAGACTGTTCGGGATGTGATGTTGGCGGTTAGCGGAAAGCTCGACAAATCGATCGGCGGACCCAGCGTACCGGTCGGCCAGTCGTCTGACCGTCGAAGTCTGTACCTATTCCAGAAACGAGATCAACCCAATGAGGTAATCGCGCTATTCGGTGGGCCATCCGAAATGTCCGCCAGTTGTGCCCAAAGACAGGTCTCCACCAGTCCGCTACAGCCACTGTTTCTGCTCAACAGCCCGAACGGTGTTGCCTGGGCCGAAGCGTTCGCTGCCACAGTTCGGAAACAATCTTCGTCGGCAGCGACCAACAAAATTGAACTGGCCTTTCTCTTGGCTCTGGGCCGCAGTCCGGATGGTCCCGAGATGGAAGCGGCTCTCAAGTATCTGACCTTTGCTCAAGAGGAAAGCAATCTTGCCTGGCGCAACCGCGTCCCACACATCGTCCGCGTCGATGTGGCACCGGCTGAGCCACCCTCACTTGGCGGTGCCGCGGTCTTGCAGTCCGGTGAAATTGGCAAGTACATCCTGCATGCAAATGGCTACGCCGACCACACTCCCGATCCTACAACCGCGACCGTCACTTATTACTTCGATACCGCGCAAGAAATCGCCGAAGTGGAACTGATCATGCATACCAACGGAGTAAGCTGCATCGAAGGTTTTATCGGTGAGGATGTCGATCATTTGACTTCGTTGGGCGAAGCAAGCTCCCCCTATGCGGTCCGTGGCAAGCCATTTGCTACCGAGCATGGATCGTGCGTTTTCGCATTCGACCCGGTAAAACTCCATGCTGGCCGCGTCTTCCGTCTGGTGGTGAAAGAAACCATTAAGGCTGATGGATTCGCAAATTACGAGGCTTATCCTCGGGACCCCGAACATCGGCGGATTCCGCCAACCGCCGAGCTGGTGCCCGGCAGTCCAGAGCCGATGTCCGGACTGGCCAAACTCTGCCAGGCAGTTCTGAATCTCAACGAATTATTTTACATACCGTAAAAGAGAACTGACGATGAAATCTCATTTTTCTCACCTGAGCTGCTGCGGGCAATTTGGAAAACTACCAATCACTCGACGCGAAATGTTGAGACACACGGGCCTCGGCTTTGGGGCCTTGGCACTGGCCGGCCTGGTGGCGGACGATCGTCCCGCATCCGCATCGGTACCGTTGTCAGTCAGGCACGAAGCCACCGCCAAAAGTGTCATTTTTTTGTTCATGGGCGGAGGGCCCAGCCATGTCGACACGTTCGATCCTAAACCCGACTTGACACGACTCGATGGCCAGGAAACTCCTGAGAGTATTCAGCGCCTGTTTCAGCGGACTGCATCCATGGGCAATGGCACACGGACCCTAATGGCCAGCCCTTTCACCTTTAGTCAATATGGCCAATCGGGGCATCCGGTCTCCAGTCTGCTGCCCGCGATCGCCGAGCAGGTGGACGAACTGTGCATCATTCGCAGCATGCAACATGACACGGCCGTCCACATGCCCGGCGAGTACATCATGACCACTGGCACTACGATTGGTGATCGCCCCAGCCTGGGGGCATGGGTAAGTTACGGGCTCGGGAGTGAAAACAGCAATCTGCCAGGGTACGTGGTATTCGGAACCCCGAAGCGGCCCACTTACGCCTCCGGGTTCCTTCCTTCCCGCTACCAAGGGACGCGAATTCAAGGGACCTCGATTTCGCACCTGGCGAACCCCACGGGGATCACGCAGTCAGGACGCCGGCGGCAGATCGATTTCGTTACCTACCTCAATCAGTTACACAGCCGGCGAACGGCTGCCGAATCGGAACTCGATGCGCGCATCCGATCTTACGAATTGGCGTTTCAAATGCAGGCCAATGCTCCCGAAGCGTTCGACCTGACAACAGAAACCGTGGCCACCAACCGGTTGTATGGAATCGATCATAAGAAATCCGTGGAGGTTGGGACGCAGTGCCTTTTAGCACGGCGATTGGTCCAACGGGGCGTCCGTTTCATCCAAATCTATGTCCCCGGATGGGATTCCCACGCCGACCTTCGTGGCGGGCATCTAAGCTGTGCCCAGCGTAGCGATCGCCCTGTCGCCGGTCTGTTGGCCGACCTAAAACAACGCGGCATGCTCGACTCGACCCTCGTTATCTGGGGCGGTGAATTCGGACGTACGCCGGGTGCTGAAAAAAACAACGGGCGCGATCATTCCCCCGGAGGTTTCACGATCTGGCTTGCTGGCGGCGGTGTCCGAGGCGGACAGATAATTGGAGCCACCGACCCGGTCGGTTACACGGCCATCGAACGCCCTATCCATCCCAACTCACTGCATGCCACCATCTTGCACGCACTGGGTGTCGATCAGGAAGAATTGAACTTTTCACACAACGGTCGCAATGAAATTCCAACCTTTGTTCCCAGTGAAGTTGTACATGAAGTGTTTGTTTGATGATAATGGGAGTGTGCAGAAGCAATACTTTTTGGCGTTGCTGCAGAAAATCAATGAGGCTCATCGTGAATTTTAACAGCTGGTCAGCAGGCGCGATCTTGACGGCAACCCTCATCGGCGTGCTGATTTCCGGCCAGGGCACTGCTGGTGGGGTAACAGAAGACAATTCAACCGGCGCTGAGTTCTTTGAACGATCCGTTCGTCCTCTGTTCGCCAAGCATTGTTTCCAATGCCACGGACCCAAGGAAGAGAAATCGGGCTTGCGTTTGCACACCGCCGTTCGACTCTTTCAAGGTGGTCACACCGGACCTGTGGTCATTCCCGGCCAGCCTGAAGAAAGCCGTCTGATTCAACTGGTTCGCGGTGGCAAAAATCTGCGAATGCCTCCTGACGGTGAATTGACTCCAGCAGAAATCACCACTCTCCAACGATGGGTTGCCGAGGGAGCCGTGTGGCCCGGCTATCCCCTGCAACCTAAGCTGGTGGACGACGATCCGGCAGAGACAACGACATTTACCGCACAAGAAAAATCGTTTTGGGCGTTCCAACCGGTTATCGATCCTGAGATACCGGCTGTTGTCGAATCAGAATGGATTGCCTCGCCCTTGGATCAGTTCATCCTGGCACAACTTGAGGCAAAGGGACTCCGTCCAGCTCCTCGCGCTGATCGGCGCACATGGTTGCGTAGGATCACTTTCGACTTGACGGGCCTTCCACCCACACTTGAGGAAATCGTCAATTTTCTAGGTGATCAATCCAACAACGCCAGCGCCAAAGTAGTCGATCGTTTGCTCGATTCACCCCGCTACGGTGAACGCTGGGGCCGGCACTGGCTGGATGTCGTCCGCTATGCCGAATCCGCGGCCCACGATGGCAACAACGCTTACCTGCACGCGTGGCGCTACCGCGACTATGTGATTGGAGCTTTCAACGAAGACAAACCGTACGACCAGTTTCTCACCGAGCAACTGGCTGGCGACCTGCTTGCCAAAACGGGTGATCTAAAAAAGGACTATGAGCAAAAGGTCGCCACCGGCTTCCTCCAAGTGGGAGCCAAACCGGTTGTCATGAGAGATAAACGCCAGATGTTATTGGACATCGTTGACGAGCAACTGAACACCACTGGAATCGCTTTCATGGGCCTTACCATCGGCTGCGCACGGTGCCATGATCATAAATTTGACCCCATTCCGGTTAAAGATTATTACGCACTCGCCGGAATATTTGCCAGTACTCGAGTCATGGCTGACCATCTCCCCGATTCGAAATGGATTGAAGAGGAGATCCCTGGACCAGATGGGAAGCCTACCAAGGTAATGACGGTCCGCGATTTCACAAATTCACGTAACCTGCGTATCCACCAGCGCGGGAACTACCGCTTGTTGGGTCCAGTGGCACCACGACGATTCCTGCAGATTATTGCCGGGGTCGAACATCCGCCGATCGATGGCAATCACAGTGGCCGCCTGCAACTGGCGCGGTGGCTGGCTTCCCCCGACCATCCGCTCACGGCACGGGTCATGATCAACCGCATCTGGCAGCACCATTTTGGCAAAGGACTGGTCTCCACCTCCGATAATTTTGGCTGGCAAGGCCAGCTACCCACGCACCCTGCTCTGCTCGACTGGCTGGCCAGCCGCTTCGTGGAGAGCGGCTGGTCGCTCAAGGCCATGCACCGCCTGATGCTCAACAGCAACACTTACCAGCAAGCCTATAGTGAAAATGTTGCAGCCGCAGATGCAGATCCCAACAATCAACTTCTGTGGCGAATGCCACGGCGTCGACTGGATGCTGAAGAGCTTCGCGACACATTGTTAGCGGTAAGCGGTATGCTTGATTTCACTCAGGGCGGTACCCTCTTTACTGAGGGCTACACGACTAACGATAAGGCACGCGAGTTGTTTGTGGTGGACATTTCTGGAAAAGATCATTTTCCACCCTTCCAAGAGCCTCGCCGCAGTGTCTACTTGCCGGTCATTCGGAATGCACGCCCTGAAATGCTCAAATTGTTCGACGTCGCTAATTCGCACGAACCGACTGGGAGTCGCGGTGAAACCACCGTTGCACCACAAGCCTTGTTCCTGCTGAACAGTCCGTTTGTACGTGCCCAGGCTGAGCAGTTCGCTGAGCGGTTGTTGTCCTCACACCGGTCGCCAGACGACGCCAGCGACCTGCTCCATTCGAGAATTCAACAGGCCTACTTGCAAACACTTGGCCGATTAGCCAGCGACGACGAAGTGGCGCGTGCGGAGGAATTTTTGTCTGGCTATCAGCAAGTTGCCAGCAAGCTCGATCCTGCAATACTTCTGGCTAATCTAGAAACATCCGCTAACGATGACAGCGATTTCCAGCAACTTGTTCGCCGTCATGAGTCGCTTCTAGCTTACCATCATCTCCGCGGAATCGAACTCAACGGGGTCAATCAACGCCTTGAGTATAGCTCTTTCAATACCCTTAATCGTGCGCGCAGTGCAATCACCGTCGAATGCTGCATCCGCCCGGCTGAAATCCGTCCTTACATGATGATCGTTGGTCGTGACGGGGCCAGCCAGCGTTACTGGAAACTGGCCGTTTATGGCAAGGACGTCGCAGGCCACCGGCAGAATGTGGTCTACTCTGAATTTTTCCATCCGCAACTTGGCGGCATGCGTTTACGCGCCGAAACGCCATTTGTAGCTCCCCTTCATCGGTGGACCTATGTGGCTTTTACCTATGGTAACCAGCGCCGCCGACTTTACATTAACGGTGATCTTGTGGACGAGGTGAAAGTCACCGGCGACGTACCTACGGGATCCACTCCATTGACCATTGGTTCACGACAAGACGACTCCGAGTGGTTCCATGGTGCGATTGATCATGTTGCTATTTACGATTCTGAACTCGATGAGGGGACACTTCGACGTCACTATCAGTCTTTCCAACGTACACACTCTGAGGCAACCATCGATCCAGTAAAATTGGCCGCCTGGCGGGCTTTTTGTCAGTCGCTCCTTTGTCTCAACGAATTTATTTATGTCGACTAATTGATCAAATATATATTCAACCCAATAGCCATAATACCGACGACACGAAAACAGGGGGCTTAAAATATGACTACCAACACCCGGCATCACGCAGCGAAAAGTACCCAGCATTGGCACCTCAATGGGAATTTTTCCCGCCGTCAACTTTTGTCGAAAGTGGCTTGTGGTTTCGGTAATGTGGCGCTGCTAGGTATGCTCGATAGGGCTGCCGACACTTCTGCGTCTGCAAACACTTTGCAATCTTCCAACACGCACCACCGTCCGCGGGCAAAGAACGTCATCTTCCTATTCATGCATGGTGGTGTCTCCCATATTGATACGTTTGATCCCAAGCCGCAATTGGCCAAATACGATGGTCAGCCACTCCCCTTCTCTACCCCATTGCAGTTTGCCGAAGTGGGTAACCTGATGCGCTCTCCCTGGAAATTCAACCACTACGGCGAAAGTGGACTGCCGGTGAGCGATCTCTTTCCCCAGGTTGGGTCCATGATTGACGACATCTGCCTGATCCGGTCGATGCATGTAGAGCAGGTCGACCACGGTGGCGCCATTTTGCAACTGCATACGGGTTCGGCCGTGTTCACCCGACCCAGCATGGGCGCTTGGATTACCTACGGACTGGGAAGCGAGAACCAGAATCTACCAGGGTTCGTCACGATCTCACCACCTATGATGCATGGGGCGCAACAGAATTACGGTTCGGCATTCTTACCCGCGGCCTTCCAGGGTACGGCCGTCGGTGATTCCAAAGTTCCCATGACACAAGCACGCATTAAAAATCTCGCTCGAGCTGAACTGTCCGATCCCCTGCAGCGATTGCAACTCGACCTGATCCAGGCCGAAAACCGACAGCATGCTGCACGATCAGCCGACGATCTTCGTTTGGAAGGTCGCATTAGATCCTACGAATTGGCATTTCGCATGCAGATGGAGGCACCTCATGTACTGGATATCAGTCGGGAATCCCCGGCTACGTATGACCTCTACGGGATTGGCGGCGGACCCACAGACAATTTTGGGCGACAGTGTCTGCTATCGCGGCGCCTGGTGGAAAACGGTGTCCGTTTTGTGCAATGTTCTCACAGCTATAAATGGGATCAACATGGGGACCTTCGCAATGGGCATACCAACAACGCCAAAGAAGTCGATCAACCAATCGCAGCCCTGCTCACCGATCTCAAACAGCGTGGGCTGCTCGATGAAACGCTCGTCGTCTGGGGCACCGAATTTGGACGCACGCCGGTGGTTCAAGGCACCGATGGTCGCGACCATAATCCCTACGGATTCACCATGTGGATGGCTGGTGGGGGCGTATGTGGTGGCATGGCCTATGGGACCACTGATGATTTTGGATACTTCGCACAAGAGAATAAGGTGAGCATGTACGATTTCCATGCTACGTTACTGCACCTGTTGGGGATCGACCATACACAGCTCACCCACAGTTATGCGGGACGCGATTTCCGGCTCACCGACGTATCCGGCACCGTCATCAAAGACATTCTGGCCTGAGATATTTGGGCCAGGCGGTTGCGACCAGACTGTTGGCATATTCCAGGATTCCAATCGTTCACATCCTTACGATGCTAGCCCGCATATTTCACTCGTTTCGTCGCGAGGTGTTTTAAGTGCCTATCCCATTACCATCAACAGGCTGAAATTCCTAAATTCAGCATCCTTAACTGTGTTCCGGTTATGGGATAGGTTTTTAATCAGCCGCAGGGTAGCGTTGAATGAGCAGGCATTTTAACAAACCGCTAATGGACACTAATACACGCTAATGACTTCTTTTCCGCACTTCTCGAAATCGATATCCGCGAATTTCTTTCGGCGTTAAATTCATTTTCCTTATTAGGCGTGCGGGCGTAGCAAGACTGCGGTAATTCACGAGTCATGTCGCCGGGGCCGAATTTATTTTCTCGCCATGCCCCAGGGCGATGCCATAGGCGTCTCGCTAATTCTCCTGGATTTTCTGGTAGCGGTCAGTAAATTGAGCAAGATGGAAGGCGGATGCCACGAGAAACTCCTCATACTTTCGGATGAGTGTGCCGCGCTGATACAGTTGCCATGCGGAAGGCATTCTGCGTTTTGGGCTGTGGCTGGCAATGTCAATATGGCCGAATATTTTTGGCAAAAATAGTTACGACGATGCGCATTGACGTAAGTCGTGCCGGACTCGACTTACGTCGATGGAAGTTTATGTAAGTCGCGCCAAATAATTTTTCGGTCGAATCTCGCGCTTCGCGCTCAGGTCCCGATAGGTTATATCGGCAGCTATGAGCAAGAAAAAGAAACCCGCTGCGAAGGCGACCGATGAAACACTTTTTGCCCATGTCGACGGCATGACACTCCGCTACTGGACAGTCGGCGCGCTGCCGATGATTAATTGGGTTCTCGATCGGATACGGCTCGAATCATTCTTCGAGAAGCATCTGCCTGTCGATGGTCCGCGGATGGAGATCCCTACCCGACGTGGCCTGAAACTACTCATCCAAAATATTCTGCTGTCACGTGAGCCGATCTACGGTCTGGGCGAGTGGGCGCATCGCCACGCGCCAGACCTGACCGGCATTCAGACCTCCAAACTCAAGCATCTCAACGACGATCGAATTGGCCGCTGTCTCGATCGGCTCTTTGATGGATTAAGTAGTTCACTCGCCATGAGCGTTGTCCAGCACGTGATCAAGGAATTTAATCTGAGCCTCGACGAGTTACATAACGACTCGACGACCGTCACGTTCCAGGGGGCCTACGACGGCGCCTACCAAGAAGGATTGAGACGAGGCTTTCCCACGCTGGGGATTACCTGGGGTCACAATAAAGACCATCGACCTGACTTGAAGCAACTGCTCTACATTCTCACCGTGACCGACGACGGCGGCGTGCCGATCTACTTTACCACGGCAAGCGGCAATACGGCGGACGATCAGACGCACCTGGAAACCTGGGAACTGATGCGTCAACTGGTGGGCAGTTCTGACTTTCTTTATGTGGCCGATTGCAAACTAGCATCGACAACCAACTTACAGACCATCGATTCCCGTGGCGGCCGCTTTGTGACGATCTTGCCGCGCACCCGACGGGAGGACAAGCAGTTTCGCCAACGGGCGACCGAAACACCCGACTCGATTAGGTGGGATGACCTGTACGAAGTGCTCGATGACGACGGCCAACTCCTGGACCAATTCCGTGTGGCGGCAGAGCCACTTCGCACTTCGGACGGTTTTCGACTGTTGTGGTTCTTCAGTCAGCGGAAGAAAGATCAGAATGCGATGACGCGAGCCAATCAGATAGAAAAGCTTCGTCACGAACTGGGTAAACTTCGCACCCGGCTTCAATCCCCCAAGACCCGCTTTCGTACTCGTGAGAAGGTGCAGGAGGCGGTCGACAAAATCCTCTCCGCTTCTCCCGCCGGACGTGTGATCGCTGTAGACATCGAAACCCAGGAGTTGGAAAGCTACACGCAATCTACCCCCGGACGACCAGGAGCGAACACACAGTACGTCAAAAAAGTTGAGACGCGGTATGATATAAAGATCGACCTGGACCTCAATCATCTGGCTGACGCTCTGGCGACCGATGGGATCTTCCCCTTGATCACCAATGCCGACCAGATGTCTGCCGAAGAGGTGCTCCGCGCCTACAAGCGACAGCCGCTTATCGAAAAGCGATTCTCGCAGTTCAAGAACGACTTTGAAGTCGCACCGGTCTATCTCAAGGATGTCAGCCGGATTCAGGCGCTGCTCTGCGCTTACTTCTTCGTCCTGCTAGTGCAAACGCTCCTGG
This sequence comes from Pirellulales bacterium, assembly GCA_039831705.1. Taxonomy (GTDB): domain Bacteria; phylum Planctomycetota; class Planctomycetia; order Pirellulales; family Lacipirellulaceae; genus JAJRWS01. The sequence goes on from JBDOMT010000199.1 coordinate 26,898, forward strand.
AACGTGAGCTACGGCAAGCCATGGTCCGAGAGAAAGTTGACGATCTGCCACTCTACCCTGAGGGACGAGCGTGCGCTGCTCCGACGACACGGCGCGTGATCGATATCTTCGAGCCGATTCAACGACACGAGCTAAAACGTGGCGGTGATACCGAAGTCTTCGTCACTAAACTCTCCCCAGTCCAACGCAAGGTGCTCAAATTGCTCCGACTCAAGCCCGACTCCTACGGAAAATGAATTGACGACTGACGGGAATTAGCGGAAAGTGATCGGGAGAAGTGCGGAAAAGGAGTAATGACTGATGTGCCATGAGTGATTGTCCATGCCGCACAGATCCATAGGGTTTAGATTCCGGTGGCAATTTCATTAGCGTTTATTAGCGTCAATGAGCGGTTCTATTCTGTTCCCACGAGTAACAACGCCTTCTCTTCGTTGCCTTCGTATCAACGCAGAGGTACAGAGGACGCTGAGAACCGCAGAGAAAGGTATTGAAATCAACTCTGCGCACCTCCGCGCCTTTGTGTTAAAATATCCGCGCACCGTGGACGCAAATTGAACGTTAGCAGTGTAGAGTATTTGAGTGGCTGAAATTCCTAAATACAAGCACGAAGCGCCAGCGAGTGGGTCAGATATGGTTGCTGTAGACTCACTCGCTGGCGCTTCGTGCTAGTATTCTAAATCCAGCATCCTCAACAGTGTTCCGGTTATGGGATAGGTTCTAAGTCCTTTTGTGGCAAGGCATGTGAGGTTTGCGACCGCAAGCGTGTTTTTTACACGTTGAGGATCGCAGACCGAAACATAACGTAGCCACGGAAGGACTTGGGACGCCGTAGCAGAAACGGATGAAATATGCGGGCTAGGGCTAAGTACCTGTGAGAGCAGGTTGGGCCACTTTGAACCGATCCGCTAACTGTTTGATTTCAGTCCACGTTTCATTGCTGAGTGGAATACCTTCTTTTTGCCGGAGTTGCTCAGTGCGGTGTTCTAATTCACCAGGCAAATAAACGTCTTCGAATCCAGGAGCCGTCGGGCAAGACTTGATATGTTCGATAAGACCATCCACCTGGCGGGCAAAATCTTGGCGGCCGGTGAAACGTTGAGGGTCGAGTACGATAAGAAAGATGCCATCACTGGGCGAAACCTCAGACGAACTGCAGCATCCTGCACCCGAAAGGGCTCCAGCTAACACGTCGATCATTACTGCCAAGCCGAATCCCTTGTAGCCGATTTCGCCACCCATCGGTAACAGTGCGCCTGGTTGGGAATTGTAAAGGCTTTGAGGGTCATCCGAGGAATTTCCGTCACCATCGACAATCCATTCTTTCGGAACGGCTTTTCCTTCTCGAAAATGGCTTCGGACTTTACCTTCCGGTACGACGGATGTGGCAATATCAAGCATCAAGGGATACGCTGACGGCGAAGGGGCGGCTATCGAAATCGGATTGGTGCTTATGCGCCCTGCCCTGCCTCCAAAAGGTGTCACCCACTGTCCTCCACCTCCCGCATTGACCATCATGATACTGACCAATCCGCGCTGGGCAGCGCGAGAGGTGTAAGCACCCAAACGACCACTGTGGTAACAGTTGTTGACCGTGACCGTCGCACTTCCATGGTGAGTAGATCGAGTCATGGCCCATTCCAACGCTGTGTTGACCGCAACCTGGCCAAAGCAATGATGGCCATCGAAACCAGCACAGGTGAGATTCTCTCGCTCACACGTAGGCAATGCAATTGGGTTAACAGTGCCTTCGTCCACGGCCTGAACATACTGTCCCACGCGGATCACTCCGTGGGAATCATGGCCTGACAAGTTCGATTGAACCAAGTGCTCTGCAACCCAACGAGCGTTTTCCGTGGACGCACCGACCGCTTCAAAAATCGAAGTCGAAAGCTCTGCCAGCTGTTTTGCACCTACTAATGGCATATTATGATCCGAGTGTTTGCTCTAATTTGTGGGCAGAGACTACCAGCAATATTGACGCAATGCCTGAAGAGCATCTCGGTCGGCTCAGAGTGGCCGTAGAGACGACACCGATTTCCCAGGCCAACTTACTCGTTTTTTACTTTCAGCACATGGCTTTTTTGCAATAGTTGTATACTATTTAAAGCCTGTTACGGGTTCAAGTCCTGGGGCTCAAATTTTAAGGAAATTGCTGGAAATTCCTCGAGTTTTTATCCGTTACGGTGCATTCCCAAATCCCACAAGTCTGTGGTAAACAGAGGGCATGTTGGATACGGAATTACGTGGAAAGAATGCTCTGATCACCGGTGAAAGGACAGATAGAATTCTCTCTCGAATTAGATGCAGGTGGAACTAAATAGTCACCACAACTCGACCATGGGCTGTACCGTCGCGTACCACTTGAAGTCCTTCATTGATCTGCTCGAGTGAAAACCGTTTAACGATCGGTGGCAAAATGATCCCCTCGGCCATCCACTCAATAGCATCCGCGGCATCTTGTCGCGAACCGTTACGTGAGCCAATGATCTCTAATTCGCGTTGTGCAATCTGAATGGTATCAATTGCCGGAAATTCAGCTTCTTCACCAATGACGACAATCTGTCCTCCACGGGCTGAGCAGGCTGCCGCCATTTTCATGGTGTTGGCAAATCCTACACACTCGAATGTGCATGCCACACCGATCCCAGCGGTAAAGTCGAGGACTTGGTCTCGGGCGTCATTATCGCACAGTGAAACAGAGAAGTCGGCTCCAGCCTCTCTTGCCAGCTCCAGGCTACGCTCCGAACGGCTCATCCCGATTACGCGAGTCCCCGCGTGCTTGAGAATCTGAATGAGAATCTGGCCAATTCCACCGGTGCCGAGTACTAGAACCGTGTCGTTGACCTCCAGCCGAGCTCGTCGGTAGGCATGAACGGCCGTGATGACTGCACAACTGGTAAGTCCCCCAATGTCAAAGGGGACCGCTTCCGGCAAGAGTAACAGGTTGGCTGCAGGCGCCTTAAAAAATTCAGCGAATCCACCATTGGAGGTGACACCAATAATGTTTTTCACGTTGGCACACTGCGCATCACGACCAGTACGACAATACGGGCACACTCCACAGGTTTCAAACAGATGGGGTACGACTCGCTGGCCAACAGTCACATGTTCGACTCGCTGGCCCACTTCCACCACCACACCGGCCGGCTCGTGGCCTGGTATGTGAGGCATCTCAGGCACATAGGCCAGGCCATCCTGGATATGCACGTCGGTACGACAGATCCCGCAGGTATGCGTTTCAATCAACACCTCCTCGGGACCAATTACAGGTCGCGGCACCTCACGGATTTCCAGTGGGCTACCTATCGCCGGCAATACGGCGGCTTTCATTGTCACTTCAACAGCCTCCAAGTTCAAGTCGCCTGATGACCTCACGCACATAGGGGACACCAATTTCAGTTCCATACTCCGGCATTGGATAAAGCCACAGATCAAGCATCATGGTGCCGTCAAAGCCAATTTGTTTCAGCGCATTTACGATGCCGTCCAAATCGAGACAACCGGTTCCCGGTGCAAAATGCAGTTCCGAACTTTTTTTATCGCTATCGCTAAAATGGACATGACCAATTCTCTTTCCGAGTTGGCCAATCGCCTCGATGTAATGATTGGGTAATCCCACCGCAAAATGACAACAATCGTAGGTGATGCTGAAGCCTGTATCATCAAGCTGATCACAGAGACGGATCAACCAATCGACATTGATACCCAAAGTGAATGGATGAATCTCTACGGTTAGGCTAATACCTTTTTCGCGTCCATAGGAACACGCTTGTTGAAACAATTCGACGGTCGCATCGAGTAACCAACCGTGAACATCCGCGTCTGTATGGGATTCGCCA
>JBDOMT010000480.1:0-30711 GCA_039831705.1 Pirellulales bacterium
AGAGGCGATACGCGATGCCATACGATTTCGGTGCGCATTAAGCTCGATTCCAAAAACAAGTAGAACTTACGCTCTTTATTCGCTTGATCGGGGGCTAGGGGACTGCTCAAAGTCGTGTCTCACACACATGGCATAGGTTCTGTCACATTGGTCGAGGCGCTCTCAATGAGTTCGGATGCATTGAGAACCATCGCCAATTGTCCGCCTCCCAGTTGCGAAACTCCGTCTATATTTTCCGTGGTATCCAGTATGTCGCTGATTTCATTGAAGACCAATTTACGTTGGCTGAGAATGTCATCGACCAACAGACATATTTGGCCTTTCTTGCCCGTCACAATCAGACCTTTGTTCCAGCTTGGGCCCTTGGTCGCAGCCTGAGTTCGAGGTGCCATCCCCAGCAAGGCTGAGAGAGGCACTGCCGCGTAAGGCTTGCCACGAACCGTGACCACATAATTTCCTTGCACCGAGGAAAAGTCTTCCGGTTGAAATTCGATGATTTCTCGTATGTATTCAAATGGCAAGGCAAAAACATTCTGCTCCTGCTTCAGCAACAGGGCATCGACTACGATCACCGCTGTGCGAATCGGAATTTCAAGTCGAAAAGTAGTTCCCACCCCCAAATGCGAAACAACATGAACATCTCCGTTATGCTCACGCAGGGTGGTGCGGACCACATCCAAGCCGACTCCGCGTCCAGAAACGTCGGAGATTTTTTCCGCCGTTGAGAATCCTGGATGAAAGACCAGTTCGATGGCCTGCTGGTCGCTCAGAGCTGCCGCTTGTTCCTGGGATAATATTTCTTTATCCACGACTTTGGTGCGCAGTCGACCTGGATCGATGCCACGTCCATCATCCTTGATGGTAATCACCACATGCGTTTTCGAAAGCTCGCAGTTCAGCCATAAATTGCCCGTCTCTTCGACGCCCCGATCGAGCCTCTTCTGGGGCAAGTCGATGGCATGATCGCACACATTGCGGATCATGTGCATTAGAGGACCATCGAGATCCTCAACCAACGATTTGTCGATTTCTATTTCTTCACCTTCAAGATGAACGTCCAACTGCTTGCCAAGTTCCGTTGCCAAGGTACGGGCAACTCGGGGAAACTTGGAAAACAGGTCGCGTGCTGGTACTTTTCGCAGGGCCACCACACTGGTCTGCAGGGCCGCTGTCTGGCCGCTGAATGACAGGTTGATCTGACGAAGTTCATCCACCAGGCTGTTGGCTCTCAAGTCCCGTGACATGCGTGACTGAATATCTTTAAGCCGTTCGCAGGTGATAAACAGGTTGGACACGTCGGTGAGAAACGAATCGACCAATCCCTCTTTGACACGCAAATAGCGGTTTTTCTGAGGCGCGGCATTCTTGCCCTCCAGCTTGGCGGGCTCCTTGCCGGATGGTTGAGACCCCTCCCGCGCAACCAAAGACACCCCATTATCGTCTGCACTGTTGTCAGCCTCTTTTGGCTCCTCCTGCTCATCAACAAACCGGCAAGGCATAAGCGCGGCGGACAATTTTTCCTACAGGATGGCCGCCAGATTATGGTCGAAATCCATCGAACTTTGGAAAATCATTCGCCCATTCTGAAACGTGGCCGAGAGACCTTCTTGCAGCGGCGAATCACCATTTTCCTTGGCCCCATCGATCAGTACGTGGAGCAAATCCAAAAATGTTTGCCCCATCGACTTGCTGTACCCACCCTTGTCGACCGTCAGAAACCACTCCAGTAGCGGGCGTACCTGAGACGTTATATCGTGCCCTTGGCATTGGAATTTTGTATCGATCCACTGCTCGGGAGTCAAGTTTTCGCTTGAATCTTGAGGATCGCCGGGAGCGGGCGACGCGTCCTCCTGTGGAGAATCCTCACCGGTCAGCTCCGATTGAATCTGGTGAATTCGAGCCGACCAGGTTGCGGAGAATTCCACATCAGCACTGGCGATTTCTTCATTAAGCTCGGAGAGCAAAAGCAAGACCTGTTCCAGTGGGTCGCCCGAACGTGAATCTTTCGTCAGCTCCTCGATACGATCCAGCAGTTCCTGTTGGGGCGCTGCCAATTCATCAGCCAATGCACCTTCTTGCACTTCATCCAACATGGCATCCAACAGGTCGAATCCATCGACCAATACGCGTGTCAGCGACTCGTCCAAAGCGATGGTCTGTTTGCGAATTTCATCGAGGGTGTTTTCCAAGGAGTGGGAAAATTTCTTGATCTGCACTAAGCCAAAGAAACCGGCGTTACCCATGATCGTATGTACCGAACGAAACACTCCATCGAGCGGACCACCATCTGCGGGATTGCTGCAGTACGTTTCTAGTTGATCAGGCAAATCGCGTAGCAGGTCAATCGACTCGTAGATGAATCCCGCGAGCAATTCATCTTGTGCGACTTCGGACATTTGATGAATTCCGTGATTGGCGTTTTCGTGACTTCGGAGCTACTGGAGTGCAAAAATGCTACCGGCTCAGGGAAGCCGTTTCTCGATTCTTTCGTTCGGATAGTTCTTGCAACGATGACCACCAACGGTCGACTTTGACAAATGCTTCTGTCAATGCCTGCTTCAGTTGTTCAAAATCTTCGATCGGCTTGAACAGACATGCTTCCGCTCCACAGCGCATCGACTGCAGCATCGTGCTCATCGACACCAGGCCCGTCAGCATGATGACCTGAACTCCTCCATCCTGATTTTTGATTTGTTGCAACAGGTCCAAACCATTGATACCTGGCATATCGACATCAAGCAGAACCACGCGGCAATCGGTGTCCAGCAGGGTGGCGTTAGCGGTGGTTGGGTCAGCGATCGAAAGCACCTCGTATCCAGCCCTTTCCAAGGCACTTCGCACCAAGTTGCGAATGGCCGAATCGTCGTCTACATGCATGACCAACCGTTTTTGTCGTTTCATCATTTTGCCCTTTATCTCAGCTATGCAAGATCGACCTATCGCGAACCATTGCCATCACATGCCGGATGACTGGCGCAACAACCGTAGCTTGCGGGTGTGGGTTTACAAATGGTTTTATGGGCGATTTTGGAGTTTGAAGTGGGGCTAGCCAGTAAGTCCCTTCTGCCGGAAGGGGCATTTGCACGACAATTCACCACGCACAACGTTTGACGCCCACGTCTATATGCAACGCAACCTGTTCGCACAAGGATCCCGCTCGGCAAGCAGAACCTATCTCTTAACCCAGATATTTCATGAACATCCAGGTAAATCGGCTGGTACTCAGTGATGTGTACCTCCTGCCTCGATCATCCCGAATGGTCCGATTGTGCGGGCAATAATTTGGCCCTTTATCTTGTGAACTCTACGCATCTCGAATTTTTAGCAAATTTTTACTTGCTCTTCGCCATTCTCAAACCTAATTATCGTTGTGGCAATAAACCTATGGCTATTTACTTGGCCGGATGGGGGCAAAGAAGGAGAGTTACCACCACAAACTTGCTGAGACTTGAAAAGCATTTCCGCTCATCGAAACTTTCGGACGAATCCACAAATTCGTTCAACTTCGGAGAATCGGACTGGCTTCCTCCTCAGCAAATTGCACACTGCCCACAGAAAAACGGGTTTTCCGCCATTTTGTACCTAATTGGTACCGCTCCAATCTCACACCGAGATTCGAGCAAACCTAATCGGGGATTGTGCAACTTAAAAAGGAGGAAGGTAATCAATGGCCGCTTCTACACTTGAGTCTCCTCCCAAAGAGACTCCAACTAAAGAATCTCCTCCCAAACAAGCTTTGGCGGAAGACTCTATCAGCCTAGCCCAACAAACGTCTGGGTCGCTCCAAATCGTAAGTTTTCAGTTGGCGAAGGAGGAGTATGGCATTGAGATCACCCGAGTACAGGAGATCATCCTGATGGGGGAAATCACGCGGGTTCCGCAAACCCCTAGCTACATCAAAGGTCTGATCAACCTTCGCAGCACGGTCATACCGATACTCGACCTGCGATTACGTTTTGGGCTGGAAGTCGGTGAACTCACCGATGAAAGCCGGATCATGGTAATCAACGTCCAAGGCAAGACCATAGGCATCATCGTCGATGCGGTCAGCGAAGTGTTACGGATTTCCACTGAGCAAATTTCTCCACCACCGCCGACGGTTGTCGGCTTGGGACAGGAATATCTGACGGGCTTGGTGCAATTTGAAAATCGCCTGCTCATCCTACTGGAAATCGACAAAATTCTCAGTGAGGAGGTTGTGACGGAACTGGATAAAAAGGCCCCTTCCTAAGTTGTGTTGCACCCGCGTATTCGACTCTCCAACAAGTCCACTTAACGTTTACACAAAATCCGAGTTACTAAACATAAAGGGTAATCCTATGACAACGAGCGCAGCTACCGAAACCACCGACCTGAAATCCAATAGCCAATCGACCGCGGAAGAGGTCGACCAACTGTGTACTCAGCTACAGATTGCTCAGGCAATGAGTGATAATTCACCCATCAATATTCTGGTGGCCAATACCGATCTGGAAATTACCTACGCCAATCCTTCCAGCGTGAAAACGCTGAAAACTTTGGAGCATTTGCTACCGGTCAAAGCTAACGACCTGGTGGGACAGAATATCGACATCTTTCACCAGGACCCTGCATACCAACGTCGCATCCTCGGCAACGACAAGAACATGCCGCATCGCGCGCTCATTCAAGTTGGCGAGGAAAAACTTGACCTGTTGATCAGTGCTTCTTACGATGTAAAGGGCGCCTACCTGGGTCCGATGGTCACCTGGGAAGTGGTCACCGAAAAACTAAAGAGCGAGGCCGACGCAGCAGAGAAGACGGCCCTGGTGGAAAATGCACCGACCAATATTCTACTAGCGAATGTTGATGGAATCATCACCTACATGAATCCCGCTTCGGCGAAGACTTTGAAGACGATCGAATCGTCTTTGCCATGCAAAGTCGATGAAATCGCGGGCAGATCTTACGACATCTTCCACAAGAATCCCTCTTACCAGCGCAATTTGCTGGGCGATCCTAAGAATTTGCCACACTCGGCCGAAATTCAATTTGGCGAGGAGTATTTGGCGCTCGAGGCGGCGGCGATCTACGACAACAATGGCAATTACACTGGGCCGATGGTCGCATGGGACTTGGTTACTGATCAAAAGAAGGCCGCGCAACGCGAACGCGACAACCAGGAACGCGAGCAGCAGAACCAACAGGAATTACAAGACAAGGTCGATCTGCTGTTGGAAGTGGTCAATGCGGCTGCAGAAGGCGATTTGACCCATGAGAATCCAGTGACCGGCACCGACGCCATTGGCAAGTTGGCCGACGGATTGCGAAAAATGATCGGCGATCTGCGCGAAGTGATTGGCCAGGTTGTGGAAGGAGCCGCCCAGTTCACTGAAGGTTCACGAGTGGTCGCCGAAAGTGCTCAAACTTTAGCCCAAGGGGCTCAGACCCAGAGCGCCTCGGTCGAAGAGATGGGAGCTTCTATCGAGCAGCTCACGCGTAGCATCGAAGCGGTCAAGGACAATGCCGGAGGAGCCAACCAAGTCGCCACAGAGACAAGTGAATTGGCCGAAGATGGCGGCTCGGCGGTGCAAAAATCGGTCGAAGCGATGGAATTGATCAAGACTTCTTCCAGCCAGATCAGTGAAATCATTCAAGTGATTTCCGAAATCGCCAGCCAGACCAACCTGCTCGCCCTCAATGCGGCCATCGAAGCGGCTCGGGCCGGTGAGCATGGGCTTGGTTTTGCCGTAGTGGCCGACGAAGTTCGCAAGCTGGCCGAGCGTTCCAGTGAAGCGGCCAAGGAAATTTCCTCCTTGATTAAGGAATCGACCCAACGGGTCGAGGATGGGGCCGTTCTCAGCGAGCAAACGGGCGAAGCACTGAAGAAAATTATCGCCGGTGTCGAAACGACCGCAACCAAGATTTCCGAGATCGCCGAAGCCACCGTCGAACAGGCACAAAATGCCAGCGAAGTGGCCAATGCGATCCAGCAGATCTCGAATATCACCGAGCAATCCGCCGCCGGCAGCGAAGAGATGGCTTCCAGCAGCGAAGAACTGGGTGCCCAAGCCACCGCACTCCGCGAAGTGGTGGGCGGCTTCCGCTTGGAATAGAGAACGGACGTTTGCAGCAAGAGCCGGTTCTCGCCGATCCGGCTCTTGCTTGCTTGATTTGTATTTACAAAAGAGAACGAATCCTAAGGCCACACTTTAATCCAAAATCAACAACATCATGACCGCCGCCATACTGAACTTACAGATCACCGATAGCCAGTTGGCCAAATATGCCAAGCTGATTTATGATCGGGCCGGCATTCGTATTTCTCCGCAAAAGAAAACCCTTCTTTCCAATCGTCTGCGTCGTCGTTTGCGCGCTACTGAGTTGGAATCGTTTGACGACTACTTCCGAATCGTAAGCAAACTCAGCGATAAGGATCCTGAATGGGACGCCTTCTTACAGGAAATTACTACGCACGAAACTTACCTCTTCCGCGATATGTCGCATTGGGATTGGTTTCAGGATGAATACCTAAAACAACGACTTTCGTTGACTAAGGCCGGGAAGATTCGCAAGAGTTTGCGGATTTGGTCGGCCGCCTGCAGCACCGGAGATGAGGCCTGTACCATTGCGACCTGCATTGCCAGCGCCATCAACGATACGAGCCAGTGGAAAATCGAAATCGTTGGCACCGACATTGGCATTGGAGCAGTAGAGGTAGCCAAAGAGGCAACCTTTGGTGGACGGGCCATGCAACATGTCCCTGACAGCAGCCGCAGGAAGTATTTCGATGCGTGTAAAAGCACTTCCACCTGGACCGCGAAGTCAACATTGACCCAGTGGATGAAATTTCATACGCACAATTTGCTGAATCCGCTGCCAGGACCACCGTTCGACGTTATCTTCCTAAAAAATGTCTTGATTTACTTTGATACGCCCTCCAAGCAGAAGGTGCTCGTCCACCTCCTGAAAAGCCTCAAAAAAACAAGCTATTTGGTGACAGGAGCGGCTGAAGGCGTATCCGATTTACTGCAGGGGCTCCAACGTGAGACCGCCTGGAGACACTTCAAGCCTTAAATTTACACCCCGTTGGAATTGCACTAAGCAGCGCGGAACTTTCCAAGGAAAAGGATAAACGTACGATGAGCGAAAATGATCTTCTAGGTGAAATGCTCACAGATTTTCTGGACGAATCCGATGATCTACTCATCCAGCTCAACGACAATTTATTGAGCCTCGACCAATGGGTGCATACGCTTGCCAAAAACGAACAGCAGCACTATGACGACGAGGCTATGAATACGATGTTCCGGGCCGCCCACAGCCTCAAAGGGTTATCCGCGATGCTGGGGTTGGACAACATCAATGCGTTAACCCACAAAGTCGAAAATATATTCGATGCGGCTAGAAACGACAAACTATACTTTAACACCGACATCGTCGAGGTCGTGTTTCAGGCGGTCGATCGACTGGAAGCGATGATTGAGGGACTAAAAAACCCCGATAATGTTGAAGTAGAATTCTCCGAAGTCACGACACACATTCAAGCCATTCTCGAAGTAAGCGGCACCGACAAACCGCAAAAAAGTTCCATTGATATCGATTTCCCAAGCCGTACCGCTGACTCTGCGGAGGAAACTGCCGATGAGAACCAAACAGCGGCAGAAGAGTCGCGGGCTGCCGAACCTGTCATCAATCCACTTGAGTCGATCCAAGACGAAGATGACGTACCTGCGAAGTACTTGTCTATTTTCATCGACGAGGTGCAATTCTCCCTCGACAGCCTCAGTGATACGCTGCTTGCCGAGCCCAATGATTCGACTACCGAAGATCTGCTCATTACCTGCCATCGCATCAAGGGTTCCGCCGCTTCCATCGGCTTGAACCGGGTGGCCAAACTGTCCCACTACATGGAAGATTTATTGCAACAACTGAGGCAGTCGGGCGACCCGGTGACCCAGGTCATGGTCGATGCGCTGTTGCACTGTGTTGACGAATTGCGCAACTACGTGAAACAACTGCAAGCTGGCGGCCCGATTCAAGACCAATTTGAATTCGCTTACCTGGAACTCATCCAGGTAAGTGAGCCTGATGCAGCTACCAACGGGTCTAACTGTCAGGAAGAGGCCAGCCCAACAGGGGCTGTTACGGCCCCAACATTCGAACCACTGCGTACGAAAATCACCACACTGGCACCAACTAATGGGCCATCTTTGTTCGTCGTCATCAATTTCCAACAATCGCTAATTTTGGCAGGATTCAAAGCCAACCTGGTGGTCGAAAAGGCGGCACGACATGGACAAATAATCCACTGTGATCCTAGCCAAAATAGTTTGGAGAGTTTAGATGAACTACAGCGGGTGGTGCTTGGACTCGCCACCGAGGTGAGTCCCGAGTTGCTCCTGCAGGAACTCCACTTGGAGGGAGTCGAGAGTGTCACCGTCGACTTGATCGAAAAAGAGGGCAACCCTTCGTCATCTGAACAGGACGTGTCACAAGAACCTACGGAAAAAGTCGACACGCAGAGCAGCAACTCTCCCCAACAGGCAGCGGTCAAAAAACCGGCAGCAACTAGCCCCAAGCAGTTGGTCAAAACTGCGACCCAAGAGAAAACGCCAGCACCTAAGAAGGCTGCGGCGGCGGAAAAGTCCCCTACCAAGGGAGCCAAGAAACCGGCCGAAACACTGCGGGTTGATATTGAGCGATTGGACCAACTGATGAATCTGGCCGGCCAATTGGTGATCAACCGGTCGCGATTGGCACGGATTGGCGATCGCTTTAAGTCAACCACGTCGGTTAAACAAACGGCCCAATCACTCGAGGGAGTCATACGCCAACTGGATAAAATCGCTCCTGAAGAGCACACCGGTCAACAAAATTGGGCGTTCAGCCAAGAACAGATTTGCAAGAGTGCTCGTCGTATGCGTCAAGATTTAGAGAACATACGGCAAGACATTACGAAGTTGGCTCAATCCAAAAGCATGGTCAATGATCTGGCCGAAGCGGTGCATGAATTGGACCGGGTGACCGATGGAATTCAAAAAAGCGTGATGGATACACGCATGGTTCCCATCGGTCCGCTCTTTACTCGCTTCAAGCGAGTGATTCGGGATATCACACGGGCCAACGGCAAGTCGATTGAACTGGTCATCCGGGGCGAGAAGACTGAACTTGACAAGCGCATGATCGACGAACTGGCCGACCCCCTTATTCATATGGTGAGGAACTCCGCCGATCATGGGGTGGAAGATCCTGCCGACCGACTCGCCGCCGGCAAGCCTGAAATGGGACAAGTGACACTCGATGCGTTTCATCGAGGCAACAGTATCTGGGTTCAGGTTACCGATGATGGCAAAGGAATCGATCCAGATAAAATTCTCGGCAAGGCGCTTGAAAAAAATATCATTGCCCCTGCAGATGCGGAAAAACTCACCCCTCAGCAAATTTATCAACTGATTTGGGAACCGGGCCTGAGCACGGCGGAAAAGGTAACAGAAGTCTCAGGCCGCGGTATGGGAATGGATATCGTACGCAAGAAGATTGAAGATCTCAGCGGCACCGTGGAACTCGATAGCCAGGTTGGCCGAGGCTCCGTATTTACCATTAAACTGCCGGTGACTTTGGCAATCCTTCCCAGCCTATTGGCAGAAATCGATCATGATGTATTCGCCCTGCCAGTGGAATCGATCGTAGAAATTGTCCATCTCAACGATCTGGCAATCAAAACGGTCCATGGTCAGCAAACAGCCGTGGTACGCGATCGAGTGGTATCGATTGCTTCACTCTCCCGTCTGTTCACCTGGAGCCAGTCGGCCAATGGAGGATCCCCTTCTCTCGAAGATGCTGCTCTGGTCGTTCTTCGAGTGAATGATCAAGAACTAGGATTGATCGTGCATAGCCTGCTGGGCGAGGAGGATATTGTGATCAAATCGATGGCAGAGAATTATCGGGATGTGGAAGGGATTGCCGGAGCCAGCATTTTGGGGGATGGGCGAGTCGCACTGATCCTCGATACGGCTGCCCTGCTTGCCATGTCACAACTGCCAGCCAGACAACTTACTCACGCATAGGGATAAAGGATCCAATGACTCAGACTTCTACCAACACACTGTCAACACTGTCCAATTTATTTGCACTTGCCACCCAAAATGCTTCCACCTCCATGTCTCGGTGGACTCACGGGCAGATGAGCCTGGTGCTGGATCATGTGCATGAGATTGCCCTAGAAGATGTAGCCGAACATCTCAATGTGGGAGAAGAATTGTTAACCATTGTGGTTCTCAACCTGGAAGGAGAGTTCGATGGTCAAATTATCCTGACTTTCGACGATATCAATGGCAAGCAACTGGCCGCATCACTTCTGGGTCAAGAGCCAAGTGATACGTCTGAATGGACCGAATTGGAAAAATCAGCGATCAGCGAAACGGGAAACATTCTCGGTTGTGCTTACATGAACGAATTGACACGCCTGCTCGAAGTCAGCCTGGTGCCATCGCCGCCCATGTTTATCCAGGACTATGGAGCATGCGTACTACAACAAGCGTTGATGGCCCAAGCGATGGCCAGCGATCAGGTTCTCCTGTGCCACACACAATTCCACCGTTTGGGGCAAGAACTCGATTGGAACGTTTTCTTCGTGCCCTCCGAGTCGCTACTGGAACGAATCATTCAATCGGCGGAGTTAATTTCCGCCTAACCCTGTCCAACGAACTAGTATCCCTCCCCTTGGAGTCGACCCACCATGCTCAATAGCCTTGCAACATCACCACCTGATGCCAAGAAAAAGAAGAAGTCTCCCATGGTTGGCATGACCCAGATCGCCTTCGCTCAGGCACCTGAGCAGTTGCATGCGATTGTCGGCTCATGCATCGCCTTGTCTCTCTACCATAAGCGTCTTCATGTCGGCGGGATGGCGCATATTGTTCTATCATGTTCCGACGGTCGTACCGGAGCGCCCGGAAAATTTGCCGATACGGCAATCCCTTACATGATTAAGGAATTGAGCAAGTTTGGAGCCAATCAATCCGGCTTGGTGGCAAAAATGGCTGGCGGTTCGAACATGTTCACATCTGCTGGCCCCATACAAATTGGCCAAGAAAATGCACGCATGGTTACAGACATTCTAAACGCGAATAGCATCCGCCTGGTGGGCGAACACTTGGGGGGAAGCAAGGGACGCCGCATCATATTTGACTCGCAAAGCGGTGATTTTAATGTGGAAATCAATAATGAACTAGCCACCGTACTCTAAACCAACCGTGGACTATCCAGGAGTCGAACCATGAACAAAAAACTACTCATTACCGATGACGCATTGATCATCCGCACCATCATCAAGGATGTCACTACCGAAGCCGGTTGGTCCGTCGTCGGTGAGGCAGGCAATGGCGCGGAGGCGGTTGAACTATATAAAAAACTCCAACCTGATGCGGTTACCCTCGATCTGGTAATGCCGGTGAGTGACGGTCT
Source organism: Pirellulales bacterium (assembly GCA_039831705.1). Classification (GTDB taxonomy): domain Bacteria; phylum Planctomycetota; class Planctomycetia; order Pirellulales; family Lacipirellulaceae; genus JAJRWS01. The sequence goes on from JBDOMT010000480.1 coordinate 11,428, forward strand.
GCATGCGATAGAGGGGATCATCGAACACGATCCCGAGGCAAAAATTCTGGTGGTGAGTGCCTTGGAACAGACCGACATTCTCAGGCAGGCGCTCCAACTGGGAGCCAGCGATTTCATCATCAAGCCTTTCCACAAAGATTCCGTGGTCTCGGCACTCGAAAAGATGGTGGGGCAAACTGCCGAGGTTGGCTAGCCCATGGGCTAGCCCGTAAAGGCATTACCAGGGTGCGGAGAGGAAAAAGTGTGCCCATCCGCACACCTGTGCGGATCTTTCTTAACTTGGCTATTTCACAAATGATGGGATATTTGTGATAATACCGGGGCCAGGGCTAAAAGAGTTCTTCCCGGACAAATTGCTGGTTCTGGCATGGTAATTGCGTTTAAGACCGGAGTTATTCGGTAACCAGTGTCTGGTCAAGCCTTACTTTTTGGTAGCCGCAGCCATAATTACTGGCAAGGCAAATATTTCCTTGCGTCAACCCAAAAAGATAAGTTTGACAAAGCACTAGCGCGTTTCCCTGAAAGAAATGTAACGCAGAGGTGCAGAGGACGCCGAGAACCGCAGAGAGGTGTATTCAAACTAACTCTGCGCAACTCCGCGTCCTCTGCGTTGATTTAAAGGGGCCTCTGCGTTGATTTGAAGGGTTGAATTAAAACCCCGGCAATGACTGCTACTTTGACCTGGAGGGTCTCCGTGAATCGCTCTTCCTATTCCATTCCATGGACTCCAAGTATGGGGCTGCCGCAGGCTGGTTTTTGGATCTGTGTTGTTGTGCTCCTGGGCGGGTTTCCACGCTCTGCAGTTGGGCAGATCGCCTTTGAAAAAGGGCCCATCCATTACAGCACCGCTCCGGTCTACGATCCAATAGCCACACTACAAAAGAAACTTGATTCCGGCGAAGTAAAGCTGGGCTACGATTCCCAACAGGAATATTTACCGGCGTTGCTGGAAGCGCTGGCCGTGCCCCGTTCCTCGCAGATGCTTGTCTTTTCCAAAACGAGCTTGCAGTTGCAAAAGATTAATCCAGCCCGACCTCGGGCAATCTATTTTAGTGACACGGTCTATCTGGGTTGGGTGCAACAGGGTGATGTCATTGAAGCTGCTTCAATCGATCCGGAACTGGGCCCTATTTTTTATACACTCGATGTCAACCAGACCGACCGACCGAAGTTCGTACGAGACCAGGGACAGTGCCTTGTTTGCCATGCCTCTTCGCGTACTCAAGGTGTCCCGGGACTGCTGGTACGGTCCGTATTCTCCGATCGCAGCGGGCATCCGCTTATCGGTTCGGGTACTTTTAATATCGACCATGCGAGTCCCATCAACAAACGCTGGGGAGGCTGGTACGTAACCGGCACCCATGGCCGACAGCGTCACATGGGTAACCAAGTGGCTGACTCACAAGCTAAACCGGTAACTCTCGATCGGGAGGCCGGAGCGAATGTCACCCAACTCAGCAGTCGCGTCAACACCCATCCTTACCTGATCCCACACAGCGACCTAATCGCCCTGATGGTGCTGGAGCATCAATCCCAAATGCAAAACCGTATTACCCGTGCCACTTACGAAACACGTTCCGCCATGGCCTACGATCAGGTCATGAACAAGGCCCTGGAGCGGCCCCTCGATACCATGAGTGATAGCACCCAGAGGCGAATCAACACGGTGGTAGAGAAACTGGTTCACTACCTACTCTATGTCGAAGAAGCACAACTCACCTCTCCCATGAAAGGAACCTCTTCGTTCGCTGCCGATTTCTCTCAGACCGGACCGCGCGACTCCCTGGGACGCTCACTACGTGATTTTGACCTGCAATCCCATTTGTTCAAAAATCGATGCAGCTATCTTATCTACTCAGCTTCCTTCGATGCCTTGCCGCCGGAAGTCCAGAAACCAGTCTTTCAGCGACTGTGGGACATTCTGACTGGGGTGAACACGGATTCCGAATTTGACCATCTCTCTACCAGTGAGCGTAAGGCGATTTTGGAAATTTTGCAGGAAACCAAGGCAGGGCTGCCTTCTTACTGGACGCCGGCAGGGTAAGGATCGACCAATAAATAAGTATCCGTATTAGTAAGGCCTCGTTCGAATCTGGAGTAAATACGGACCACATCGTCGCTTCCTGTCATCCTGCGGGAGAGGGCGCCGAAACTTGTTTTGGTCTACGACTGAAAAATCTACTTTGCTCTACGGAGATCCTTCAGTCGCCTAGGCTCCATCAGGATGACAGGAGTCGGGGAGACTCCATCAGGATGACAAGGGCTGGATAGGTGGGGTTTTTTAAACGGTTCTGTGGATTCAAGTGCGGTGTTGCCTGTATCATAGGGCTTGGTTGTCCGGCTAGAATTGAAGTACATTCCAGCAATCACCCTTACCTCACACCCATACCGCTGAAGGATGCAACAGCTAACCTACACCAACGGCGTCTACCGCACGAAACCCAACAAGGTCTCCTGGTGGGCCAAGACCTTGCCTACGGTCACTTTCTACCGTCACTTTTTGACCAATGTCGTGCATTCCAGCAACATGGCTAAACGGGGAATGTACGATGGGGCCCAATGGAGTCAAAGCAGTCTGGAAGTTCTCCAAAGTCTGGAGTCGGTAGGTGTCCAATGTGAAATCACAGGGATCGATCATCTACGACAACTGACAACTCCCTATCTGGTGATCGGAAACCACATGGGCATGATGGAAACGACTGTCCTCCCCGCGATCTTACAGCCGATTCGAAATACTACGTTCATTGTGAAGCCGAGCTTACTGAATTTCCCTTTTTTCAAACATGTCATGCGTTCACGTGACCCGATTGCCCTGAGTCAAACCAATCCCCGCCAGGATTTAAAACTTATTCTGGAAGGTGGATCGGAACGTTTGAACCGGGGTACTTCTGTTGTCGCCTTTCCCCAAGGAATTCGTACACCCGATTTTGACCCAGCCAAGTTCAACACCCTGGGCATCAAATTGGCCCGGCGAGCAGGCGTGCCGATCGCCCCCATGGCCTTGAAAACGGACGCTTGGGGAATCGGCTCCTGGGTCAAAGATTTGGGGAAAATTGATCCTGCAAAAAAAGTTCGCTTTGCATTTGGTGAACCGTTGACGGTCCATGGCCGTGGTACCGACGAACATCAGTCGATTATCCATTTTATCCAACAGCATCTCAGCGACTGGCAAGAAGAAGACTTACTATCTTAGTTCAGGTTTTGCACTTTTCAGAAACCATTTCAACGATCATCCCTGGAAATAAAGGTGGTGCGAGATATTTCAAACACCCCATTAGAAATCCAGGAGTTACAAAACCCTCCGATTGCAACAGTATGACCACGAAGAGCACGAAGGACACGAAGGAAAGAAAAGAATAACCACTTTGCTATACGCGGAGAAACAAAGAGCTTTCGACTATTCAGCAAATCGTGAAAAGTTCCAATTCGTACCTATTCTTCGTGCTCTTTGTGTCCTTCGTGGTAATTATTCACTGGCAGAGAATTGTTAGGGCGAAGTGTAGCCAAAATGGTGCTAACCCAAATCGCCGTCCAATTTGCCAGCATGGATAAATACAAAAGTCGACCTTGTCACCGCTCAAAAACAACTTCGGCATTTTGGAAATCGCTACCAAGTCAGATTGAACAGAAGTTAACAGAGGCAACAGAGCATTTTATCTCCGTTGCCTCTGTTAACTTCTGTTCAAAAGAATTCCGAGATGGGCTATTTTATACTTGACAGTTACATCTAATCCTTTGGACGGGAAATTGATGCCATGCCGCCACTATTACTGCTCATGATTTTGTTTACCGCTATCCCGCTGGTGGAGCTATGGCTCTTGTTCCAGATGGGCAATTGGATTGGTTTCTGGACCACCATCGGGCTCGTTCTGGGCACGGGCTTTGCCGGCGCAGCGCTGGCTCGCTGGCAAGGTTGGCAAGTCATGGAGCGTGTGCAAGGAGAAATGCGGCAGGGTATGCTTCCGGCAAGCGCGATGGGAGATGGAGCGTTGATTCTTGTGGCCGGCGTGCTACTGATCACTCCGGGTGTGCTGACCGATCTACTCGGGCTATCGCTGCTGGTTCCTCCCGTTCGCACACTGCTGAAAAAGATGATTGGTTGGTGGTGGACTCGCCATGCACACGGCAAAACGGTGACCTCCTGGGAATTTTCCTCAGGCACCACCACCGATCCCTTCGATGACAGAAACACGCACCAACAGTACCCGCACGATAAAATCAGCGACAAAATTATCGACGCGCGGGTCGTGAAATCCAAAGTCGTGGATGACGATGAATCCTAGTGCATCGCTTCACTGCGGCAAGCGGGCCCGTTCGACTTGGGGCAACGGACCGGTCAGCGCTTTCATGAATTCGACCAGATCTTTTTGATCTTGGTCGGAGAGAGTGAGCTTTTTGACTTTCTCACTCAGGTGTGCATTGGGGTGTCCTCCCTTGGCATACCAGGCCACAACCTCCTCCAATGTTTGTTGCGAGCCATCGTGCATGTATGGCCCGGTCAGCTCAACATTGCGTACCGTGGGCGTTTTGAAAGCCCCTCGATGCTTGTCATCTTTGGTCACTTCCAAACGACCCACATCGATCTGGTCGTCAGGCTTATCCATTCCCACACCCAGGTTGTGGTACTTCTCATCGGTGAAATTTGCGCCAACATGGCATGCCGTGCAACCTCCCTGATCGGCGAAGAACAACTCGCCACCATGGATCGCGCTAGGACTGATCGGATGGTCCGTACTGGCTTGCTGAAGTTGCTGATACTCGTTGTACAATTCCTCATCTTCCTGCTTCAGCTCTTCCAGATCCTCGATGTCATCGGCGTATGCCTGCTCAAAATCAGCCAACTGACGGTAGTAATCCCAGGGAGATGGACCAGTTACGATCGCTCGTTCAAACGTAGCCAGAACACGACCAATGTTGTCAATTGTGACCGTCTCCTGCTCAGGGTTTTCAGCATCCCCAAAGATGGCATTAAATTGCATGTGGTAGCCCTCGATATAATGGACCGTGGCCACACAGGCCTCGTGGGTATTCCCCATTTCTATCGAATTGGCGATGGGACCGACCGCCTGCGCTTCCAAAGATTCGGCTCGGCCATCCCAAAACTGAGGACCACTCAGAATCCGATTGTAAGCAACGGGCGGGTTTCGACCGCCTTTTTGGCCATCGATGCCTACCCCAAACTGGGTATTGAAGGCATAATCGAACTTAGGATCGTGGCAACTGGCGCAGCTCACGGTGCTGTCGGATGAAAGTCGCTTGTCGAAGTAGAGTTGGCGCCCCAATTCGATTTTTGCTCGAGTCATCGGATTGGTGTCAATTCCTGTAATCTGGCTGGCACCTGCCGCCAGACCTGGTGGCAACTCTGGCTTCAGCACTGCGTGTTGTTTCGGATCCGCAAGCCATGTTCTGATCTGCGCGAGAGTCAACCCACCTTCTCCCGGAATACCGGCGGTAAGATCCGCAGAGCCCAACAGAACCGCCTGTTCCTGGGATTCTGCAACCGCGGCGACAGGCGGTGGTGTCGAAGGGGCGGACTCTGCCGTTAACGCTTGCTGTGTGACCTTGGCTGGAGTCGTTTCGATCGGCTCGTCAGGTGTTGTCACGTCGGACGGTGCCGAAACCGCTTCCTGCTGGGGCTGCTTTTCAATGGCCTCACTCTGGGGCGTGGCAGCACTATGCGATGCGCTCGAATTCTCACCCTCTCGAGACGAACAGCCGCTGACCGAAAGGACCGCAACAATTAGTACAACGCTTGTGGGGGGGGGAAACGAACCATGATCATTGCTCCTAAAAACCACTCGCTATCACCCTTTCAGGTAACACCGTGAAAGATTATTGAATTATCCGCATACATCCTGCTCCTCGTCAAACGAATATTTTCGTCTGCCAGCGCCAATCAATCACGCCACTGCAATCAATTCTTACCGCTGGCAGATGAAAAGTTCGGCTTGACCAGACTCAAGCGTATTCCTTCTCAAAAAACTCCTGACTGCCGGCCGGACTGGGCTTAATCGTAGCTTTACCCTGCTGCCAATTGGCCGGACAGACCTCGCCATTTTCTTCAAAATACTGCAGTGCTTCGACCATTCGCAAGGCTTCGTCGACACTCCGCCCCAGCGGCAAATCATTCACCACCTGATGCCGCACGACTCCTTCTTTGTCGATCAAAAACAGACCTCGCAGGGCGATGCCGCCATCTAACAGCACCTCGTAGTCGGCGGCAATTTGCTTGTTCAGGTCAGCCACCATGGGATATTGAATGTCCCCCAGACCGCCTTCACTGCGGGCCGTGTTGCGCCAAGCCAAATGGGTAAAATGGCTGTCGATGGAGCAACTGAGCAACTGCACTCCGGCCGCCTCGAACTTTTCTGCCGCATCACTAAAAGCAATGATTTCGGTAGGACAGACAAACGTGAAATCGAGTGGATAGAAAAACAGCAGCACATATTTTCCCTTGTACTGCGAAAGTGAAATCTCCTGAAACGAACCATCGGGCATGACGGCCTGAGCCGTGAAATCAGGGGCTGAACGGGTCACAAGACTGGCCATGGTATTTGCGTTACCTTTTTGTTATACGGTTTAATTTTTTTGTTGTGTCGGGGGTAAAATTGCGCACGTGGCAAAATTAACTAGTGCTTTGTCAAACTTGTCTTTTTGGGTTGATGCATAAATAAACCTTTGCCCTACCAGTACTTACTAGCTGCGGCTACCCTAAAAGTAAGGCTTGACCAGACTCTAGGGCGACTTAAGCTTTGAGCGCCGCGAGTGCGGCATCGTAATCCGGTTCGTCTGTTACTTCGCTCACATATTGAGCATGAACCACCTTGCCGCTGGCATCGAGTACAAAAATGGCTCGACAAAGGATCAGCAACTCCTCAATCAGTGTTCCCCAATTCTTGCCGAAGTTGCGATTTTGGTAATCGCTCGCTGGACGAATATTGGTAATATCTTCGGCCCCGCAAAAACGGTTCATGGCAAACGGCAAATCGAGGCTCACCGTCAGTGCGTTAACTTGATCGCCCAGTTGGCTCAAGGATTCATTGAATTTTTTTGTCTGAATTTGGCAGACCCCCGTATCGAGCGACGGCACCACGCTCAACAAGGTCGGCTTACCCTTCAGATCAGCCAAGGTGATAGGCTGCATGCCACCCTCAAAGTAGTGCAACGTGAAGTCGGGCGCTTCCTGACCGACCGTGACTTCTTCGCCGACCAGAGTGAGGGGGGCTCCTTGAAATGTAACCGCTCCGGATCGTGTCATGGATTGCTTCTCATGTAAGGGAAATGTGTGGGCGGAAAAGACACATTATCGCTTTTCGCTGGCAAGCCGACAAGGGGCAGGCTTTGTGGGATCCCGGCTAACGGCAAAGTCACACCCAGCCAAAAAACACCGACGACTTGAACCACGGAGTCACGGAGGGCACGGAGAAAAGAACCATTGACAACACTTCTCCGTGCCTCCGTGACTCCGTGGTAACCCTTCCTTGTTGCTATTCTTTAGGGGTAATCTGGTTTTGCAGTTCTCCTGAGAGAGGGATCTTGAAATAGATTAATGGCACCAAGCGCAAAGAGTAGGTCCATGGCAACCATCTCCCCTACGGACTAAATTTTGCCAGTCCCACGACAGTGTCCGCGATTTTCCAAAGATAATCTGCGGCTACGGCCCCGTTCAGCCCACTGCCCGATCGTAGCAGTAGTGAAACAATAGTTCCCATTCCCACTGCTGTACGTCTCGACAGATTTCGAGGCTCGTCGGATTTGCTTGCTCCGCCTGGCAGGCATCGACCATCGCATTGGGGTCCCAACCGCCGTCCGCTACCAGAGGCCCCAAGTCAGCATGCTGTAATACCTGGGCCTGAACCTGCTCGGCGAGTGGCTGAAACACCGGATGCTCGCCAACGCGTCGGAACCAGTACTTGGCATTCGAGAAATCGCCTTCGCGGCGGTGCATGATTCCATGCCAATAACTGCCCGTCGGTGTGGTTATGGACTGGCTGATCGTGTGCGACAAGTCTAGAAAGTCGTGGAGCAAACAGGCGCCTGCCAGACACGCAGAGGCCATGTCCGGATCGACATCCTGGACATGGGCAAAAGCTTGCGCTACCGTCAAACGGTCCAATTCTGATTGCAACGACTTATCGGCCACCCCAGGCCCCAGGTCACAGCGACGATCGATGGCAACCAGGGGCGCTAATAAGGGACCGTAAGTACTTGGTTCAAATACAAACATCGTTTAACCCGGATTTCTCACACTTTCGGGCACCATCTTTGGCTAATGCTCGGCGAGCGGTGGTAAGTCCTTGTCTGGCAAGGAAGACAATCAATTTGACTGGATACGTATTGTCATATCATTGAGGGTTAAATTGTGCGGTCTGACGCGGCCAGGCAAGGACTTGGCCGACGCGTAGCAGGAAAGTGTGAGAAATCCGGGTTAGCCCACTAGCGACGTTTCGTGTCCTTTTTTACCGGCAAATGTTGGCTGGCCAAACGTGCATAGCGAGTGGCCGGTTGCTGCTCTCCCTGTGCTTTGTACATGGCAGCCAAATTCCCATAGGGCACGGCGAGTGCGTCGACCGAGAGAATGCCGCCAGCTACCGCTTCCTCGACCAGGTCGGATCCCGCTTGGGTTAATTCCAGAGCCCGCTCGCGGTTGTCGGTTTGCCAATAAGATACGCCCATGCTCACCAACGCATCCCCATGCTGGCCTGGCACCGCCATGCTGGTCACAGGAACTTGCTTGAGCAACCGATCCGCAGCACGGTCGTACCATTGACAAGCTTGGACGTGATCTTCTTGATGGACCGCATAGACGGCCCCCAACTGAAAATATACCCGCCCCAGCAAATGCTCTGTATCGGGCAGGCCAATGCGTGTGCTGGCCAGCGGGGTCAACAAGGCTTCGGCCTTCTCACCATACAGGATCGCCCGATCGGGGTTACCTCGGCGATGCTCTATCTGGGCTGCTTGGAAGTACGCTATGCCCAAGTCCCAGTCAATTTGCTGCCGGGCCAATTCATCCGATATCGATTCGTGCAAAATGACAGAAGTTGCCGTTGCCTCTTCAAGCCAAAGCTCAGGGTCAATGGGCGAATCGAGACTGACCACAGCCGTTAGTGCACTAACGGCAACTTGCAAACGTGCGCGCAAACCGTCGCCTTCACGATCGGCCAACTTCTCCGCCAAGGCCGAAGCACGTGCCACCCACTGGGCTACGTATTCTTCTTTTTGCCGCCACTTACCGCGTGCCACCTCCAGTGCGATTGCCAGATGGGCATCAATCAGCAACCGCTGCGCGGCGTGTTGAACCTTATCACTTTCACTGGTTGCCAATCGATCGGCAATCTCAATAGACTTCAAATTTAACGCAACTGCGCGCTGAGCAATTTCCTCAGAACCCAATGCGGCAAGTAGGCCCATTTGATGGAGGGCCTGAGCACGCACAATCGGTGTGGCGCCAGCCCCTTCAAGTACCTGGCGTGTCTGTTTTACTGCCTCGTCATAACGGGCCTGCCCTTGCAAGCACTTCGCCCAATGCAAGCGATAAAGGTCTTCGCGAGGAGCCAATTCTACCGCTTGAGCTGCCAACTTCTCGGCTTGCACCGCCTGACCAATATGCAGACGAACGAGTGAAATCAGCCAAAAGGCGCGAGCCGACTTCGGATCCAGCTCCAGGGCTTGCTGAAGATCTTTCATATTCAACTGACACGAGCCAAGCAAATTGTTCTGAGCCCGCAACATGAAGGTCGCCGCCATCACAGGACGAATGGCCATATGCTGAATCCAGGGTCCTCCATCGGTGTACGACTCTTCACTGATCTCAATGCTATCGCGAGAAAGAATCTTTAATTCAATACCACGCTCTGGATAGACTAACGCCACCTGGCGTCCTTGATCTCCAAGTAAAGTGGCGGCGCGTACATGATCTAAGTCGAGGCAACTTACCAAATCTTCCACACTCCGCGGCTTGTCCAAGGAAATGTGAATGATACGAACTTGATCATCTGCCAGTTCCACCCGCACTTTGTAGAGGCCGTCAAATTGATAGCTCAAGGTACTAGCACGACTCGGGGCCGTTTGCTGGAGCCCTTCATCAGGCTCACCCCAACGAGCAAGAACATCGCTACGACTACTGACTCCTGGCTGCACACCGCTGAATCCGGCAACTGGAGACTGACTGTCCAGCGGCTCGATGCGTGGCTTAGTTGCAATTGGTTCGACCGAGACATCGAGCTCTGGCGAAGGCTGTTCTGCAACGGGAGCAACCAATTCATCGGTCACACGGACTTGAGCCACAGGCAAGTTGGGCTCTTCGGCAGCCAACACTGGTTCCGCCAATTCAGGTTCATAGTCTGAAACACGAGCAATCGGCTCGATGACTTCTTCCACCTCTTTGGCTTGTGACTCCAACTGGTCCGATACCATGACCACGGCATCTGTCTCTGCGTTTACTTCTGCGTCTGCGTCTTGATCTTGGCTATCCGGGCTACTTTGATCCGATGGAGTGGCCTGATCGGTCGCCACCGTTTGATCGTTGTCGGAAACAACAATCGATTGTTCAACCATTTGCTCAGACTGACAGTCCGACTGCCCATCCTCCGCGTGAACAGGTTGCCCCACGACCACCCACAAACATGCGATTCGAGACGCGAAACGCATCACCCACCAGACTCCGTCAAGCTTATTTCCACAGCATGCATTTCTGATGCATGCAGAATTTTGATTCCACCTGTCCATGTCTCCCCCTCCTATTAATCCAAGCGGCCCGTTGAGAGATGCTCCTGCCGGACGCAAAAGTCGTTGATTTCTAAATCCATGTAATGGCAACCACCAAGGGAGTTACCAACAAGCACTAGCCGTGTTTACCCCAATCTGTAAACTCCGCCATCCTCCTTATCGGCTCAACCAGATGAGCCCTTTGTACCAATTGGACCGATTATTCGAAAAAAGGAGAGGCAAATGATGCCATGCATGCAAGCAGAGACAGCAGGAAGGGGAGTGAGGACCTCGCCCCTACCCCAATACCTCATCCAGTGTTGCGATTGCCTGTTGCAAATTGGCTTGTTCCAATTGGCAGCTTGCCTGCTGAAGCAACTGCTGCTGACGGTCATTGAAAGGGATGCCTTCGCCGGCAGTCGGTGGGTGAGGAATCAGATGGGCAACCATCGTCGCCACTAATAATTCGACTCCTTCGCCGGTAGTCGCACTGGTTGGTACCAGATTGGCGATTGCTGGAATGGGGAATGGTGCTTCCTTCAAGCATTCAGACAGCAATCCGCCGTCCTTTGTGTCCGCTTCATTCTTGCCAGCTAAGTCTACTTTGTTCAGTACTACCAAGATGGGCAACTCTGCAGGAAAATATTGGCGTACATCCGCTATTTCCTGCTGAGCTAGCTGCAGCGCCCCCTCAAAGCTCGCCGTACTCACAGTTTGACTCAGCACAGTCCAATCCAACACCCAGACAAGCAAGTCCGCCTGCGAAAATTGCTCGAGGGCCCGCCCGATGCCTTGCAATTCAATTGGATCGGACGCTTCGTGCAACCCTGCCGTATCATTCAGTTGCACGGGCCAACCTGCCATGGCAGTGGTTGCCGAAAGGATGTCACGTGTGGTTCCCGGCTGATCGAAGACGATGGACCGAGCGTAACCCACGAGAGCATTCATCAGGCTACTTTTACCCACATTGGGTCGTCCGGCTAACAATATCTGCCAAGGACGCGTGAGATGGTTGCCAAGATTCAGCCGCGAAAGTAATGCGGTAATTTTCTTTGCCGGGTTCGTGCATGACCCTTCGGGATTGTCACGGCAGGTGACAATTTGCTCCTTGAGAGCCTCAATTTCCCGGCGCAGAGCTCCCTGGTACTGATCGAGCAGGATGGCCGCCGTTCGCTGCGTCAAGGCGGCAGCCAGCCCAATACGTGCTTCGGCTTGCAGGAGGTCAAGGGACTGTTGCCGGGTCCATTCTTCCCAGCGAATTACCTGGCAATTCTCTGCAACCAGTGAGTCGATTATGCGCTGAGCTGCTTGTTGCCCGCCATGACAATGGACCTCCACATACTGGGCTTCATCGCATGAGGTCTTGGCCTTGGGCAATAGACGACGGCAAACAACCACTTCCTCGCCCTGGAGGCCACCCCAACGGCCAAACAGAATACGAGTTACTTCTTGATTTCCGCGCAGTCGATGTTCTGTCTCCCGGCTCCATTTCAAGTTACCCCGCGGTGAACGCAGCGCGGGCGCTGCCGGATAAAACTGGGACTCCACCACTCTCGTCGCACTTGGACCAACCACCCCAATCATTGCCACCGCCGAACGCCCGGGAGGCGATAACAAACACACGTTGGTAGGCCGAATCTCCTTCACGACAATTCCTGTGCAACAATCCAAATGCCCGTGAGCACCATCTGCTCCTGGTAGTGAATCGTCAAATCCTGAGATTGCAGACCAGCCGCAAATCGCAAGGCATCCCCTCCAGTGATAAACAATTCGCATGGCGACTCTGTCGAAGCCATCTGCTGCCGTACAAGTTCACGGATCGCTCCGATGACTCCCCAATACAATCCAGCGGTGATGGCCGCCGAGGTATTTTTTCCCAAGGCGCAGGGCTGCGCATGCTCTTCTTCAGGCAACACTCGTGGCAACAAATCGGTACCGGATTGCAACGCACAGGCTGACATGGCAAGGCCCGGCAAGATCGCTCCCCCCTCAAACGCACCGTCCGCCGCCACTCGATCGACGGTAATGGCCGAACCCATATCCACAATGGTGGCTGCCCGCTCCGACGATCGTAAATGATTGGCCGTTACCCCACAGAGCAATCGGTCGATGCCAACCTGTTGCGGATGATCTACTCGAACAACCATTGGCAAATCGTCGTAGCGCAATACATGGGGTGCCATCAAACGATAGGACGACTGGTACTCTGACAGCACTCCGAGTACTTGCTGTAATCTGGTGCGCTGAACTGATGCAACCAGACAGCAGGTGGAAGACAAGGGTAATGTTTCCAACCACTTCCTCAACAATTCTTCATCCAGTGGATGGTCGGCAGTCGCACAGTTTAGTTCCAACCGATCATCCGGTTGGGGCAAGACGGTGGAGACAATGGGTAAGGAATGGAGACTGACTGGGTCGACAGAAACCGGGTCCGAACACGAGCCACGAGGTGCGTACCAACCTAACTTCAAACGGCTGTTACCAACATCGACGGCCAAAAGACCGGAATAATCGGTTTTATTCACTACGGAAAACCCTTAATTCAATCATCCACAGGATGCAACATGGCATAGGTGCGATACATCAGTTGGCTCAACCCTTGGCCTGTGACCGATGAAAAGAGCAACACCTCTTTGCCCACAGCCTGCTCGAGTTCCTGCTGAATCTGTTGGGCTCCTGGAAACTCCGCCTTGCTCACGGCAATCAATTCGGGTCGCGTGGCCAATTCGTCGTTGTATTGCTTCAACTCCTCACGAATCGTCCAATAGTTCTGCAACGGATCGGTTCCATCACCAGGAAGGGGCTCAACCAAATGGACCAGCACCCGGGAACGCTGGACATGCCTTAGAAACTCATGACCCAATCCGACTCCCGCATGGGCCCCCTCAATCAAACCGGGAATATCCGCCATGACCATCGTACGGTCGACATCGACTTGCACGATCCCCAGGTTGGGAATTTTGGTCGTGAATGGATAGTCGGCAATCTCTGGACGTGCCCGCGAAACTCGGCTGAGAAGGGTGCTTTTTCCTGCGTTCGGTTTTCCTAGCAATCCCACATCGGCAATCACCTTTAGTTCAAACGTGACACGCCGCTTCTGCGCCGACCCTCCACGAGTTGATTCTCGCGGAGCCCGATTGGTGGACGATTTGAATCGCGTATTGCCCTTGCCACCACGCCCTCCCTGGGCGGCCACCACCATTTGCTGATCCTCTACCAGATCCTTAAGCACATAGGAGCCATCCGCATCAATCACGATCGTTCCGGGTGGAACGCGAATCACCAAATCGTCCGCATTGGCCCCATGCCGATTGGATCCACTGCCAGGAGTCCCCGATTTAGCCCGCCAATGCTTGCGATGCACTAGCGCAGCCAAGCTGTCGATCCCTACTTCCGCACGAATCAGGACACTCCCACCCTGACCGCCATCGCCCCCGTCCGGTCCACCCCGAGGTACGTATTTTTCGCGACGGAAGCTAACACAACCATCGCCCCCTTTACCGGATTCGATTTGGACGGTGACCCGATCGGCAAACATGAGCTTGTAAAAGTCCGTAGTCCAAAAGGATCAGCCGCAAGGCGCTAGCCCACGGCTGCAACGAAAAAACCGGACGCTAGCGCGTTGCGGCTGATTTGGTCAACCCAAATATTTGGTGCTGACAAACCGCTAGGACATAACAACATTCACTCGGCGGCCACTGCGATCAAATAGAATCTGGCCATCCACCAAAGCGTAGAGTGTGTAATCTTTACCCTGTCCAACCCCTTTGCCAGGGTGGAACTTGTTGCCCAACTGGCGAATGATAATATTACCAGCGATAACGTTCTCGCCGCCATATTTTTTCACGCCGCGCCGCTGGGCATTGGAATCACGACCGTTCCGACTGGAACCTTGTCCTTTTTTATGAGCCATTTTTAGAGTTGAGTGTGGAGAGTTGAGTGTGGAGAGTTGAGTGTGGAGAGTTGAGTGTGGAGAGTTGAGTGTGGAGAGTTGAGTGTGGAGAGTTGAGACTTGCTACCCTACAGCTCAGGAATACTTGCCAATAACCCGTTTAACGGCAAGCCGATAGGCCTCCCGGTCAAACAAATATTTCCGTTTGCCTGCAACATACAACCTAAGCGGTTCGAATTCGCAGCGGAAAGTTTGGCTTGACCAAACAAGAGATACAGCTTAGCGGTAAACCCATTGATATGCAACGCCTTCGTCGCAATCGTAGATTTTCGCCCGGCCTGGGGGGATTCCATAACGAATCTCACGCTCGTTTTCAGCCAAGTCATCGCCAGGACGCCAGAAATTCAACTGCAACGTCTTGCGAAGGAATTTTCGGCCAGTACCGGGCAAATCTCCGGTCTGGTAGGCCCCCGGCGGATCATGCCACTTCAGGGCATTGCTCAGGCCTCCCACGAATATTGAGAAAAAGTCGATCGCAGGATCCACATCCTCCCAGGTGGCCACTCCCCAAATACCCTGGGCTCCTCGCCCCACCTCCGGAGTCAACAGTTGCTCCGCTACCTGCACACTGTTAAGCAATCTGCCACCAGCAAATTCGCGTCTTTCAATAGGTCCTATTGCCGTAGGAATGATGCGATCCAAATAGGCTTTACGGACCCGCTGTCCACTCTGATCCCGATCTAAACTGACAAGCACAAGTTGGGGAATAAAACGCATCTGCTTGTGGTCGCTCGGGATTGCGGCAAAGGTACCATCTGCCTGCTCCTGTGAGGCCAATCCAATGCCCGTATTCCGCACACGGTAGACCAAATACCAAATGAGCTTTCGCTGCATTTTACCTGATTTTTGTGGCACATCGACTTCCAACATCCGCAATGGTTTAAAGGTAAATTCGAGACACCGGACCGAGGACCGAAAGTGAGCGTTGTGCGCCATCTCGAACAAAATTTGACTTTTACTTGACGTGTTAGACTCCCGTTCCAATTTTTTATTGGCACGAATTTCCGCCAGATCATGAATCGAGTCGATCTCTTCCTCTTGCACATCGGCCGCTATGATCGTCAGCACACCGGGCGCAAATTGCTTAACGGACAAATTCCCCTGGGGCTTCAAAATGGCGTCTTGAGCAGCTACGGAGTGCAGGCCGATTCCCATGGCCATGAGAAAACACCAAGCCATTGCCACACAGCGTCCAATGGTCGCTGCTGCGCGGAAATTAACAGAAGCAAATCGCCCCTTAAGCATGGGCCCTTTGAAGATAACCGAATAAACAATCATTGTGGACCTGCTGCCGAGCATAATGAACGCTCTCGGGTGAAAATCGGAATGGAAAACTGGCAGAAAATTCGGCATGCCACACCCACAGGGAGGGACCCCCGCATCAACCATGAGAGACGCGGGCCATAAGGGAAGGGATAGCCTCTTTCACCAGTATAAATACCAGTTAATCGAACGGCAAATAGATTCACAAATCCCCGCGCCCTCCATTCCGCACCACCACCCCATTCGTTAGTTCGCATATTTCATCCGTTTCGTCGCGAGGCCCTTGTTGCCAATATAGCTGAGCTAAGTCCTTTCGTGGCAAGGCATGTGAGGTTCGCGACCGCAGTCGTGTTTTATACACGTTGAGGCGACCACAGCTGCGCCGCGGTGCCCGGAACCGAAACATAACGCAGACACGGCAGGACTTGGGACGCCGTAGCAGAAACGGGGGGAAGTGCGGGCTTGAGCGAATTGCACCGACCGCCTTAGCCTGATAGACTGCTTCGCACTTGCTCCGACGGTGTTTTTGCCACTGAATGCCTGTGTCTTTCTCCTCACGTCCTGTGTCTTTTTACTCACGTTAAAGGGCGTTCGCTGCAAAACAAGGCCTTCGAAGGCTGCCTCCTCGCATAAACGAGAGGGCACATGAGAGGAACGTTATGGATCAAATATCTTCGAATGATGTCTTTCAATCGGTAGAATTCGCCGAAAACCCCGAACCGCGGGTTCCATGCGTTCTCATTGTCGATACTTCGACCTCCATGCATGGCCCTCGAATCGATGAGCTCAATGCAGGCTAACAAACTTATCGGCAGGAACTCCTGGCAGATCCACTGGCAGCCAAACGAGTTGAGGTCGCGGTCGTTACCTTTGGAGGACGAGTCAACCGGCTGATTGAGTTTGTCACCGCCGAAAATTTTGATCCACCCAAACTACAGGTCATCGGCGGAACGCCCATGGGAGAAGCCATCGATGTAGCGCTGGACATGATAGAACAACGAAAAGACAATTATCGAGAGCACGGTATTGCCTACTACCGCCCCTGGGCTTTCCTCATTACGGATGGAGAGCCAAATGATCACTGGAAACCGGCCGTCTCGCGAATCCATACGGGAGAAGAACAGAAATCTTTTAGTTTCTTTGCCGTAGGGGTGGAAGGTGCGAATATGGCTATCCTGGAAGAGCTTAGTTTTCGCAAGCCACTATGGCTGCAAGGCACCAAGTTTCGTGAACTCTTCAGTTGGCTCTTCAGTTGGCTCTCCAATTCGCAGCAAGCCGTTTCCAGGTCGTCTCCTGGCGATGAAGTTCACTTGGAAGATCCTACGACCGGACCACGTGGTTGGGCACAGGTTTGATTGCCAAACAGGTTTAGTTTATGTGCGGAGGTGAGGTCGTGTGGCATACTATTGCCAAAAGCATTCGGGGGCCGTCCCATGTATACAGGGGAACTCCCTGCCAGGATCAACATGGTACAACCATTCTGGGAAACAGTCCCAACGATACTCTGGTCACTTGTGTTGCAGATGGAGCTGGCAGCGCGGAATACAGCGAAGAAGGCGCGCAGATTGCCTGTGATGCAGTCCTGCAAGGTGCAGCCAAACATTTCGAAAGCGAATGCCATTTCGATCACCTCGGTGTCGACCACCTCATTCATTGGTGCGAAACAGCCCGGCAACAAATTGGCGAATTAGCAAACCAACGTGACTGTCCGCTGCGACAATTTGCCACCACCCTATGTGTGGCCATCCTGTCACCCCGACATGCGTTTTTCTTCCAAATTGGAGATGGCGCCATCGTTCTGGGTACCCGGGACACTTATGGGGTTGTTTTCTGGCCCCAATCGGGTGAGTACGCGAATTCCACAAATTTTCTGACTGCAGAT
The DNA here is from genome assembly GCA_039831705.1 of Pirellulales bacterium. Lineage (GTDB taxonomy): Bacteria > Planctomycetota > Planctomycetia > Pirellulales > Lacipirellulaceae > JAJRWS01. Next base: position 29,235 of record JBDOMT010000480.1, read on the forward strand.
AATTTTCGCGAACGGCTGGAATTTTGCGTAGCAGATCGCAACTTTACCGAAGTCGCCCTGTTCACCGATGGTCTGGAACGGGTGGCCCTGCAGTTTCATTCACAGACTCCCCACCCCCCCCTTCTTCCAACCGCTGTTTAGCGATTTGCAAAACGATACGCCGAGTGCTGCTTTGGAAGAGAGTTTGAGTCAATTCTTGCAATCCAAAGCCATGCAACTTCGGTCCGACGATGATAAATCGCTCATCCTCGCATCACGTCTCCCCGATAGGGCTCTGCGTATGATTGATTCCCAAGGGCGGACCATCCAAATCGGCAAAACGATCGGTAAAGGAGGAGAAGGTGCCGTCCACGAAATCGAAGGGGATACCTCTCTGGTTGCCAAGCTCTACCACCAAACTCCTCTGCCGACTGAACAAATCACCAAGCTTGAGGCCATGGTTGAGCGCTGGTCAGACAAGTTGGGAGCCCTCTCTGCCTGGCCCTGCTCCCTTCTGGCCCTGCTCCCTTCTTTACGACCAGGGCATTACCTCCAATCGAGCTTTACGAGGCATTCTCATGCCAAAAATTTCAGGTGCTCGACATTTACACGAACTGTATGGCACCACCAACCGGCGCCACCATTTCCCGGAAGCCCAATGGCGCCATCTGATATTAGCGGCCAGAAACACCGCAGCCGCATTTGATACCATTCACCAGGCGAACATTATCATCGGCAACGTGAAGCAGGGTAATTTATTGGTGGACCATCGTATGGTTGTCCGCCTGATCGACTGTGATTCGTTTCAAATAACCCACCAAGACCAGCTTTTTTTCTGTCCCGTAGGTACGCCACATTTCACTCCACCGGAACTACAGTCAATAAAATTGCGCGAGGTTCCCAGAACGATCGATCATGATCATTTCGGCTTAGCAATCTTAATCTTTCACCTGCTTTTTATTGGGCGTCATCCCTTTGTAGGACGCTACCGGGGTTCGGGAGATCTACCAATTGAAAAAGCCATCGCAGAACACCGCTTCGCATTTTCCAAGGACATCAGCACGACACGCCTCGATCCGCCGCCAGCATCTCTGCGTTTGGAAGACTTGCCGCACAGTTTTGACAACCTGTTCGAACGGGCATTCCGCCATGACCCTTCCGATGGAAACCGGCGGCCAACCGCTCGGCAGTGGATTGAGCAACTCGAACTACTTATGAAGGCGCGGAAGCATTGCCGCTTTGATCCAGCACACGTCTACTTTCGCCAGCTTTCTAATTGCCCATGGTGTCGCGTCGAAGACGAAGGAGGTCCCTCTTTTTTGTGCAAGCTGGGGGCACTTCCAACATTTAGCAGGAACGGCTCCAGTCACTAGAATCACGCATTGCCGAGATCGACCCGGTCGCATTTCCAGACCTGCCGCCACAACGATTGGCCCTAGCAGGCAGGCCACTGCGAAAAAAACTTCGGAATCCGCCAAATTTAAGAATCGTTGACCTG
>JBDOMT010000043.1:0-7449 GCA_039831705.1 Pirellulales bacterium
GCCAATCGCCCCCATGGGGGCGATTGGCCTTCTTGGTCTCTGGAGTTGTGCCAAGTTTTTCTTGATGTACACCCCATATCGAGATATAATCTTCCTTGGTAGGGTGAAAATCATTTTTCCTATCAGTATGAACACGGGCTTACCGGATGCAAAGACGGGTCGAACCTGTTCTAAGTGCGCACGGCCGTCGATGCTTAAGACCATGACAACATCGACCTTCGATAGAAGCTTGTCGATCGAGTCGACTATCTCAACACCCAACTCGGCAACCGGCCCCTCCTGTTTCTTCAGCAGTTCCATGCTCTGCGGAATGTCCGGACTTCCACCGGCGTAAGCGGCCACCACAACCATATCGGCCAACTCGCCGGGCGCGTTGGCATCGTTCAGGATTTTTGTCCAGGACAACGCGTGTGCGTCGACGCCGATGATACCTGCCTTCAGTGGCAAGGATAGGTTATCAGCCGCAAGTCCGTCACACGGAATCAGAAGCAGAAAGCTGGCAGCATACAGACGCCAAAGTGTTGTTGAGTTCATAGATGTTATCTCCGATTTAATTTAAACTATAGTCGATCACAGTAGATTTGACAGCAATGGAATTTTCTGTCAAATGGATTATGAAAATCGGTCTCCAGCGATGCCTACTGACGTAGTTTCTTAATCAGACTGACGCATGCGACCATTGTGGTTGGGCGCACCGCACAACAGAATAATTAGGGCAGAGTCCTGCAAAATCGCCCATGAAGCGAACTCGTGGGGATTAAATAAGCAGTCTCCTAGAGCGGCGGGAAATAACCTTCTGCTTGCCACTTTCACCGTGTTCATTCTAGAGAGTCCTTCATGGCAACGATCGCTCTATTTGGCGGTTCGGGGAAAATCGGCCGTCGGGTTGTCGAGTTACTCGGCAGCCAGGGGCATCGGGTGCGCGCTCTGGTCCACCGAAGCCTGGTCCCGGGAGATCACGTTACCTGCGTCGAGGGGAGCGTTGCCAGTGCAGAAGACTGCCAAAATGTCGTGCGTGGATCAGACATCGTCATCCAGTTGGCAACGGCGAAGGAAGACGCGGATAAGTTCTTCGACGTAAGCATCCGTGGCACGTTGAATATCCTTGAAGCCTGCCGCTTTGCGAACGGCATCCGACAGTTCATCCTGTTGAGCGGAGATGCTGCTCAGGGAATCTGGTTCTACCCGCATCCCCAACCGATCAGTGAAGAGACGCCGCTGGCAGCCTACCCGGGGTACTATGCCTTCTCCAAAGTCATGGAAGAAACCATGACCAAACAATATGAAATTCAGTACGGCATCCGTGCGACCATTCTTCGTTCGTCGTGGGTTTTTGAAGGCGACGATCTGTTGAATCACTTTTCCATTCTAAAGAACGTGAACCCGGCAGAACCCGGGCACGGTTTTGGGGAAGTGCCGACGGCAGTGCTGGAACTGGTTAGGGAAGGGCAAGATCGCATTCCCGTACTGGTCGACAATGCAGGCGATCCACTCACCAGACACATTGTACATATTGACGACCTGATGCAGGCTCTCGCCAAGGTGCTTGACAATGAGAAGTCTTTCGGGCGGGACTACAACATCGCCGCGCCTGAGTCTTTCCAATACCGTCATTCGGCTGACTACATTTCCGGCAAACTCAGCATCCCCACGATCGATATCCCGAACCCACAATATCATTCGTTCTCCATTGACATTTCTCGTGCACGCCGGGAGTTGGGGTACGATCCTGTCAATAACTTTCACCGCATGGTTGAGGACGCCATCGAAGCCAGGGCCGCGATACTAAATGGCGACAGCAACAACGAAAGCAACTATCATGTCCATTGAAAACAAGACCATCATCGTCACCGGAGGCACCTCCGGCATCGGAGAAGCTTGCACGCGGGAGTTCGTATCGCGCGGTGCCAAGGTGATCATGGCTTCGATTCAGCAGGCCGAAGGTGAGGCTCTAGAAGCTGAACTGTCGGCAACCGGGCGAGCGAAGTTCATTTCGTGTGACGTGACCGTCGAGGATCAGGTTCAAAGACTCATCGAAGGCGCAAAGTCTGCCTTTGGAAAGGTCGACGCCATACACTGCAATGCCGGTGCTTGGGGAAAGGGGACCGCCGAGGAATTTGACGAGGCGATTTGGAACAAGGTGATGGGCGTCAATGTTAAGGGGGTTCTGCTGACGGCGAAGTACGGCATCCCCGCGATGCGCGAAGCGGGCGGCGGCACGTTTCTGATTACGACCTCGGTGGCTGCGCAGATAGGTTTTCCTCAACACGCGGTGTACTGCGCCTCAAAGGCCGCCGTTGAAGCGCTCGTCCGCTGTCTGGCCGTCGACTACGCGGGCATTACGCGCGTGGTTGGCATCAGCCCCGGCACCGTCAAGACTCCAATGCTCGCCGCCTCCTGCGAGGGTTGGGACAAACCAATTGATGAACTCTACGCTGAAGTTGCGAAGAAGATTCCTGTACGGCGGCTAGGCGAACCCGAGGACGTTGCCAAAGCAGCCGTCTTCCTGCTCGGTGACGAGGCGGGATACATCAATGGCACCATCCTGACTTTGGACGGTGGAACATTAGCACTTCCTCCGTGGTAATAAACGCCATACGGGTCGTAGGTAGAATATGCCGTCATCTCACCGACAACCAAATGTTTATCATGCAAAACGTGTTGCCGAAGGGCGGTCACTTACACTGGATGGCTGTGGGGGTGATGAGGGCTGGCAAACAGCTCACGTCCTGACTGATTTTTCCTTCCCCTGGACTCGCCAGGAATCGCCCGCAACCGAATTTCGTGCCTTGTGGAATGACCATCGTTTGTATTTCCGTTTCGACGTGACTGATGCAGACGTGGTGCTGACCGACGGGGCGGTCGCAATGGAGAAAGTGACCGGCTCTGACCGTGTCGAAATATTCTTCAGCACCGGGCCGAACCTAAATCCCTACTTCGCACTCGAAATCGATCCTCGTGGAGAAGTTCTGGACTATGAAGCCCGGTACCACCGGCAGATGAACTGGGCCTGGTCGTGCGAGGGACTGGCAGTAAAGTCGTCGCTTGCAAAGCCCGGCTATATCGTCGAAGGGGAGATTCCAATCTCTACGTTTCAAAAACTGGGTTGTCTGCATGAAGACAAGAGCGGCAGTTATCTGATCGCCGGTTTGTACCGAGCTGAATTCAGCCATGATGCTATCAGTGGACAGACCATCGAAGACTGGATGACCTGGATCGATCCGCAAGGTGCGTCGCCAGATTTCCACGTCCCGTCATCATTCGGAACAATCCGCCTCGACCCATAAAACCTGCGTCATTGCGGATCGTTCGTTTGTAAATGAGCAAATTCGGTTGCATCTCCCGCAAACTTCATGAACTCGACGACAGCACCGTCCTCTTTGACAAATGCGACGCTCAGGCCGGCCATGGGAGAAAAGGGTTCGAGGATCATCTCTTTTCCTTCGACAGCCGCGTTCATGTCGTCTACTCGGTACGCAACGTGCGGCATGTCGCGGATAGGGCCTGTTACTGGCGAATCGTCCTCGAAGCGAAGAAACTCAACGCGGTAGGGATGGTCTGCCGGATCGGTGACCCAGACTTTGGTATCTGCAATGTAATTTTCGTTCGGCTGAGGTTCGTGGGTGGGAAGGCCGATGTGATGGAATATTTTTGCCATGATATTCCTCGGTATGCTTGCGGGGCTTACTGTGTAGTTGTTGCGTTGGATGATGTTGATCCTGCTTCCGATCGCGACTTGCTGCGGTAATGACCGGGAGTCTGACCGAGTGTACGCTTGAAACTGTAACACATTGATTCGGTGTATCTGAAACCCGTCAATTGAGCGATCTTCTCCAAAGGATAATCGGTCATTAAGAGTAGCTGCTTCACGTGCCCCAGTTGTGTGCGGAGGATTTCGGCTTTCGGCGAACGGCCAAGCAGCTTGTTAAAGCGACGCTCCAGGGTACTGCGCGAAGTATGGACGTGTTCGAGGATGTCGCCAACGTGAATCCCGTCACAAGCGTGTGCCCGGATGAACTGCACAGCCGCAGCAACATCTTCGTCGCCAACCGCCACAACGTCGGTCGATTGTCGATGAACTACTCCGAGAGGTTCAACGACGATCGGTTCGACTGACGGTGTCTCACCATCAAGCAACCGATCGAGCAGCACAGCCGCCTCGTAACCGGCTCGTTCGGGATTCTGTTCGATGCTCGAGAGCGGAGGATGGCACAACTCGCAGATCAACTCATCGTTGTCGACGCCAATCACTGCTACGTCGTCCGGGACGACAATACCCCTGTCACTGCAAACCATAAGCACCTGGTGGGCACGTAGGTCGTTGCACGCCATCAGCCCAACAGGCTTCGGCAGTGAGTCGACCCAAGTCGCCACTGCCTCCTCACAACGCAGCTCGTGGTCCTCGGCTGTGGAAATGAACTTCTTGCCTGGCTGCCGAAGGTTTTCGTAAATGCTGACGTCGTATCCTCTACTGCGGACATACTCGGCAAAATAGTCTGACCGTGCGTCCGAGGAATAAACTCCCGGCAATCCACAATACGCAAAGTGCTTGAGTCCGCGCTCGATCAGATGGTCGGCGGCCATCCGGGCAATCGTACGATTGTTCGTGATGACGCCGGAGATATTTCTGGCATGACTGTGTTCAAACATGTCTACCACCGGAATCTTCATTCGCCGAATTTGCCTGAGCAGTTGGTCGCTTTCAATCCGAGCAATAATCCCGTCGCCGTCCCAGCCTCGCAGCCAGCCAGGAGCTTCGTCACACAGCCCGCGCTCTGTTTGATAGACTTTCCAAGTGCAATGCGCGTTGACGTACCTGGCAATGCCACGCAACGCACCACGACCATAGGCCCGAGACCACTCGATCAGCACGGCAATCTTACGGCGTTTTACCATGTTCGATTTACTCGGGCAAAAAGGATTTGAAGAATCGCCGAATTATCGTAATCACAATATATCCCTTTATAGCATGAATCAGCGATTGTAACGCAGCGAACGCTATATTTAAATGATGGCTAATCAGAGGATTGGGATGAAAATGACGAAATATCACAATCCCTTTGACAAACTCCTATCTTGATTCCTTCTCTGTGAGGGGGCAAAATTTAGACAGGTTGTCACAAGTCGTTAAACTACCTTTGGCCAACGGATTTCTACCTCTCGTCACTGGGACAAGTCTGGTGGCGGTCAATTCTCTTCCGCTTCTTGTCGTCAAAAATACATGGAAATGTTCCCGCGGTTCTTTTTGCCAAACCATCAACAAACCATCAGGATCATTAAATGAACAAATCAAACGCCGTGAATTGGGGAGTCATTGGCCTGGGATGGTTCGGTGAAGTACATGCGGACAACGTGGCTGAGATGCCGGATATCGAACTGGCGGCCCTGTGTACGCGACGTCCCGAGCGGCTTGCCGAGATCGCCGATCGGCTGGGCGTTGAGCGACGTTATACCGACTATCGCGAACTGTTGGCCGATCCCGATATCGACGCAGTCAGCATCACAACACACATTAACGACCATCGCGATATCGCCATCGACGCTCTGCGCAGCGGCAAGCACGTGCTTCTGGAAAAGCCCATGGCTCCGACAGTCGCTGACTGCGATCAGATTATCTCGGCAGTAGACAAAGCGGCCGGCTTGTTCATGGTCGGACACATCTGCCGGTTTGATTCGCGTGTGCTACTTGCCAGGGAGGCCATTGAGGAGGGGCGGATTGGCACAATTATTTCCATGCACGCGCGGCGCAATCTTACTAAGCGAATCGGTCGCACGGTGCTCGACGACATTTCGGCTCTCATGGGCGACGGCATCCACGACGCAGATCTGATGCTCTGGTTCAGCCAGGCAAGTGTTTCGACCGTGTATGCTCAGGAAGTACATCCCGGCCAGAACAAGTACCCCGATGGCGGCTGGTCGATTGCCCGGCTCGACAACGGCGCAGTGGCGGTTGTCGAATCGGTGTGGCATTTGCCCGAGAGTACGCCGTATGCGATCGACGCTCGCATGGAAGTCATCGGTACCGAAGGTGCTCTGTACATCAACTGTGCCGAGGCCGGCTTGGCAATCCATGATGCGGATGGCGTAAAGTTGCCTGACACCATGTACTGGCCGCGCCCTCTTGGCAGATATGCGGGTGTGCTTCAGGAGGAGTTGCGCTACTTTGCCAACTGCATACAAATGGGAGAGGCCCCACAGCGGATAACGCCCGCGGAGTCACGTGCTGCCGTGGCGTGGATGGCTGCCGCGACCGAGTCGTCTCAATCAGGATCTGTCATCACATTCTGATCACTTTGCTCGCCAAGATAATTCTCAATGTCAATGCGCTATTTTATCATCCTGCTGATACTGTGCCTCTGCTGCCACGACGTATGGGCAGACACTGATGCAGAATTGCCAGGCGGCGGTCAGGCCACGCCGGTTGATTCGATTACACTGCCCACTGGTTTTCGCATTCAATTGCTTCGATCGGCGCATAAAGGTGAGGGCTCATGGATTAGCATGACGTTCGACGAACAAGCCCGGCTGATTCTCGGTCGCGATAAACGCGGTGTCGTGCGGCTGACGATGAACGAGGAGCGGGACGGCGTCGATCAATTTGAAATTCTGGAAAATACACTCAAACATTGTCGTGGCGTCCTCTACGCACACAGCAGCCTGTATGTTTGTGCCACCGACAGTCGCGGTTTCTACCGGCTCCGCGATACCAACGGTGATGACCGCTTTGACGACTTGCAGCAACTTAAGTCTATGGACTATCAAAGTCGTTACGGACACGGCACCAACCAAGTCGTGCTTGGACCCGACAACATGCTGTATGTTGTCAACGGCAACGACGTTGCATTCCCCGAAGGCACGGCTGCCGATTCGCCCTATCGCGATCCCCACGATGACCATTTGTTGCCGGAACCGAGGGACGCGATCGCTGACAATCGAGTCGGTCATATCCTGCGTACCGATCCTGAAGGCAAACATTGGGAAGTGATCGCCGGCGGATTTCGTAACCAGGTTGACGTAGCTTTCAACACGGATGGCGAAATGTTTACCTACGATGCCGACATGGAATGGGATATCGGCTCACCCTGGTATCGCCCCACACGTGTCAATCATGTAACCAGTGGCAGCGAATTTGGCTGGCGCAGCGGGACCGGGAAATGGCCCAGTTACTACCTGGATAGCTTGCCAGCGGTGGTTGATATTGGCCCCGGATCACCCACGGGAATTACCTTTGGCACGGGGGCAAAGTTCCCGGAAAAATACCAGCGGTCACTGTTTATCGCCGAGTGGATCTATGGAGTTATCTATGCTGTTCACATGACGCCCGACGGTGCTTCCTTCCGCGGTAAAGCCGAACAGTTCGTTTCCGCGGCGGCCTTGCAGGTTTCCGACATGGTGGTGAATCCGGGCGATGGAGCCTTTTATTTCACCGTCGGTGGCCGGGAAACCCAG
>JBDOMT010000242.1:0-7426 GCA_039831705.1 Pirellulales bacterium
CACGGCTAAACGATGTCGCCGCTGCGCGGCTATTATGCCCGCTTTGCACGGTATCGAAGTACGCTTCCGTAGCCTAGTTCTACTGAAGTGATCGCCTGAAGGCGAGGGTTTTTAGATCCTAGTAGGAGACAATAATATCTATATTTCAGAGCAACAGACGATGCAGAGTAAGCTACACATGCCGTCGCTCCGCGACTCAAACAGTTTATGTACAGATCCATGGGACTAAAGTCCCAGGCTTTCACATATCACCGCTCCGCGGTTAAACAAGGTGTCAGTGATCTACGGTTAAACAAGGTGTCAGTGGTCAATCCAAACCTGAGTCGCGGAGCGACGGCATATGGTCTTTTTTATTTAGTTAATGATCACAAATTCTCTCGTCAGAACTTAATTGAGGAAAACCTAATTTTACTTTTCCTGATGGCCGACCTGGGCCAAATTCCATAGTTCGGACCCTGAAGGCAGATTGGCTCGCAACTGTCCGGTGGGCTGAGTGAGTTGCTGCAGCGGTGCTTCAAAAGTTAAGTTTTTGTTTGACTCCAGCGACCACTGGGCTACTTGGGTTTTGAGGTTCAGTTGGCCCACAATATTCTGTGAAGTGTCGGCAAGCGAATCATGAAATACCCCTCGCAGGTCTCCCTGGTGGTTGATTGCCAGTTGAAGCATTCGTGTAGGCGGCACACCTTTTGCGATGGAGACCGAATAAATGCCCAAGGACAACCATGAGTCGATTTCGACAGATTCTGATTCAATGACATTGGCGGCAACATCGGTCGATAGGGGGATTGTGGCAGTTCCCTCGGCAGGCGTTTCTTGATAAACGACGGTAGTACTTGACCCGCCTGAATTCACAGGAGCACGATAACCGCTAATCCAAGCGGCAACTGCAGCAGTGGAAGCGACGATGGCAGCATCTGTGTGTGGGTGGGAATACTGCCATGCATTAGGATGTTGTGCATACCAGTTGGGTGAAAATGGCTGGGGACTATTTTGGAACTGTTGGGTCACTTGGCTGGCGTGCTGTTGGTAATGTCCGCTGCGTTTCGAGAGGTTCGTGGGCGAATGGCTGGATCGTTTTTGCAGCAAGTTTTGCAGTTGTTTGTTCGTTGCTAAAGCGGACTTTCTCCGGCCTGCCTGGGATGAAAAATTGTGTGCTTGAGGAGTAAAACTGTTTGCTTTCGAAGATAAGTGTTTTCCGTGAGATGATTTTCCATCCTGATTGCCAACTACGCCGGAGTGGCCATTTCTGCCATGACCGGTAGTACCACGTGATGCACTGCCAGGTTTTCCACTTGTTCCGCGTCGATTACCACTTCGGCCACGAGCAAACACAAGGGTTGAACAGGCCATGTGAGTGGCAATCAGTGTCAATATTAGAAGGACTCGTGCAATTTGGGATTGGCGCATTAGGGGGCTCCTGCTGTCGATTGATGGATGAGTGTTTACGATACGTATGTCTGTGCGGTGAAAAGGGTGGAAAAAAGAATCTAAACCAATGGCGACAGAGATACGCCAAAGAACGAGTGCCCTGAAAAGTGTAGGTCATAATTCGACCACGTGGATTGGTCGGATATTTGCTACAACTGACGCAATCGGTAGTTCGAAGATGCTTGTTTGGCTAAGACAAACCGAACTTTCCATACTGTCAGTGGCGCCTGGCAGGTGAAAGGTTACAGGAAAATGTTCCCTCAGACTCTCAGAAACCATTTTCGGCGATACATTGCATACAAGATCAACCATTCCAGCAAGAAGCCCAAGCAACCAAACAGGGCAGGGTGGAAGGCTGATTCGCCACGTTGGAATATCAGCTCAGCCAAAGGTTGGAAACTGATAAATCGTACGGCCAGATAGGCGGTGATGGCATTCATGCCAATTACCATCCACGGCAAAGACCACTTGTGATATCCGAGTACATCGATGATCCAATAGAAGAGGGAAAGTAATATTAAGCTCCAACCTGCGGTCACCAACACGAATGAACTGGACCAGAGATTTTTGTTGACCGGAAACCAGTGGTCCCAAAACCAACCTAGACTCAGGCAAAGGAGACCTGCCAGTAATAGCACGGCAGCCTGTGCATGTCCGCTGGTCTGCTGCGATCGAATCCAAGTTCCCGCCAAGACACCCAGCAAGGCTGTGGCCACTGCTGGGATTGTGGAGAAGATTCCTTCGGGGTCGCGATCGCCTCGGAGCAATTTTCCCGGTAGTAGACTGCGGTCGATGTAATTGCTCAATGTATGTCCGGGTGATAAGTCTCCGGCACCAAATTCTGGCACAGGGATCCACATGAGAGCGGCCTAGTAAACCAACAACAGACCGACGACCCAAACCAATTGTCCACGCCAACTGGTACGGAGAAAAATTAACCCGGCAAACATCCAGGCAAGTCCGATACGTCCCAGTACACTAGGATACCTCAGGTTGTTAAAATCGAATTTGAACAGACCTTGGTAAATCAATCCCAGCAGCACTAACGTAAGGCCGCGGCGGATAATGTTTGCAACCAATTTTGCCTTCGGGGTGTTTTCCTCCAGTTTGCGCCCGATTGAGTAAGGCATTGCCACGCCAGCAATGAATAGAAACAGTGGAAAGATCAGGTCGTAAAAAGTAAAAACCATTCCACTCGGGATGGTGCAATTCGTCCAAGATCTTCTGAAAAATGGGCCAACCGGTCATTGTGCCTAACACGCCGACCAGGGACGCTCCGCCCACAATCCAGAACATGTCGAAACCTCGCAATGCATCGAGTGACTTTAGACGTTCGTTCGTTGGAGGTGAAGTTTGGGCTTGTTTCATGATCAGATACATTCGTGCGTTAAATTGGCTGTTACGATACTCGATGAGGTACGGAAAATTTCAGCGGCTCCGTACGAAACGACAGATTGGTGGTGCGTCCTGCAGCTACGTCGAGCATGGCACTCGCTAGGTTACCTGTCGCAGCCTGGCGGAGTCCAATGTAGGAAGTGGTTAAGCGGGGGTTGATTTCGATAATGACATCTTCCTCGCCGGTGGCGGACTCTCCGAGTACCAGGTCGACTCCCAGGTAGCCGTGGGGCATGGGCATGGCGGCAATTGCCTGTTGGGCTAGCACCGTGGCTCGTTTTGCCAGCTCTGGGTCCTGAATCAGAGAGCCTCCCAAATAAGTGAAACGTCCGTCGGTAGTAAGGTGCTGTCGGCAAGGTGGCAACGGATAGATGCCTGCCGGTCCGCAGAGCAAAGCAACACTGGCCGGTATTCCTGGATGATAACGCTCTAGAATTCGCGGCCAGGGATGAGGATCCGGTTCATCACTGGCACCGGCCACCAACAAGGTATGCTGCGAACCGGCTCCGTGGATGGGCTTCAAGACTCCCGGATAATTGAAATCACTCGGTAACTTTTCCTGGTCCGATGCCAGCAGGACCGACACGGGTACCGGAATGCCTGAGGTGGCCAGTTGTAGGGAGGTGCGCCTCTTGTCTGCTGCCAGGGCGACCAGCGATTCACCTGCGGAGAGTAAATGACCCCCTTCCCGAACAACCTGCTTGACCGTGTTCAACAGCAAGTCGTCAAATTCAGGAGCGATCACCAAGGTAAGATCCGCGGCAGCAGAAAATCGGCAGATCGCGTCTGCATGGTCCAGGGCCGAGTGGATATCCACAATGTCACACGCGGGCAGTGACAGAACATCAAGACGCATGTCGCGAAGTACGGTGACTTGGCAGTCCGCTAGAGCAGAAAAATCGGCAGCCAAAGCCGTCACCATGGCTAAACCTTCCGCCAGCATCGACTCAGGCAGTGGCCCAGGTTGCTCCACCAACCCACCGCCGGTAATCCACTCGTAAAGAAATAAGTGCATAGAGAATAGTCGCTAGGCGCGAGTTGTTAGGCGCTAGTTATTTGATCCAACGCAGTGTTTCATAACTAGCGCCTCGTAACTTACAACTAAAAAATTCCCAGTGTGTCTTTGGCGTCTTCGGTCATGCGATCGGGGGTCCATGGGGGATCCATAACCAATCGCACGTCCACTTCGCCCACGCCTTCCAGGCGACCGACAAAATCTTTCGATTGGCCCAAGAGTTGTGGTCCGGCGGGGCAGGCTGGGCTGGTCATGGTCATGTTGACCTGTACGTCCGAGGTTCCCGCTTCGTTTTCGTCGACTTTGATTTCATAGATCAATCCCAAATCGACAATATTGACGAACAATTCTGGGTCGATCACCTGTTTGAGCGCTTCACGGACCTTGTCTTCAGCAATGGGCATGAGAATTTACCTTTTGATGCGGAGTGAAAATTATTGTCACATTCTGGGACATGAAAAACCCTCACCTTCAGCTACTGTTCACTCCTCAAACGAACCATGATCATGCCATTTTCTACCATGACTTCATGGCTGGTGGTCGCTTTGGTGGCGGGCATAGTTTTGGCGGCCCCCGTTTTGATATCGAATTTGGCACCATGTCGTGGGCAGGCGATGGTGGCTTGGTGAGGGTCGATCGGACCGTCGCTCAAAGGGCCCCCATCGTGTGTGCAAACATCGTCCAATGCATAATAATGTCCTGCCGCACGGATCAGAACGATCAAACGCTGGTCGACTTCCACCAGCAGTGATCCCGGATTGGGTAACTCAGATTCTTTGGCAGCTGGAATAAAGGCTGACATCGCTTAAAGTTCCCGCACGCCTTGGCCAATCGCAGTTCCCAACGCATCTCGGACTCCTGGTATCGAAATACGATCAAATATCTGCTGAAAGAATCCGGCAACTATCATCCGAATGGCTTCCTGGCGTGTGTAACCGCGAGACATGGCATAGAAAAGCTGACTTTTGTCTACGCGCCCCGAGGTGCTGCCATGAGTGCAGCGAACATCGTCTGCCTCTATTTCCAAACCTGGAATGGAATCAGCACGGGCTTTAGGTGACAACAACAAATTGTCGTTGCGTTGGTATGCATTGGTCTGCTGGGCTCTTTTATCCACCTGAATCATGCCTCTCCAGACGGTACGAGAACGGTCCTGAAGGGCCGTCTTGTAAAGTAAATCACTGTGGCAGTTGGGAGCCTGGTGGTGCTGATGCGTATTGTAGCAGAGGTGTTGATGCTGTTGAGTGAACATGACGCCATTGACTTGCGATTCTGCGTCCTGGCCGGTTAACGCGACACGCTGATTGACCTTGGCAAGTCGACTGCCCAACGCGCCTATGGTCCACTGGAGCCTACCTTGTTGGCCGATTAGCGCTCGCTGGTGAGCAAAATGCCACGTATCCAGGTTCCAGTTTTGTAGACTAACGTAGCGCAAACTGGCTTCCTTCCCCACCAGCAACTCAATGGTGCCACAATGGAGTCCGTGTCCGGTGTCGTTCGAACTTGCCGTCTCCGAGAGCATCGTCGCCTCGGCGCCCTCCTCCAGAATGACGAGAGTACGTCCCAAGTCGATGCCCGGCAAGTTGTCGATGCCCGAACCTGTCGCTAGGGTGGGAACTGAGGACATTGCTGAAAGCGAGTGAAATGGTTGATCGATACAGACACCCTTAGGCACGTAGAGCAGGGTGCCTCCACACCAGCAAGCGGATGACAATGCGGAAAATTTGTCGTGACTAGGATCGACGATTCGTTGTTCAAAGAACGGACGCAACAGATCTCCATGTTCGGCAACGAGTGCATCGAGGCTGCCAAATAGCACTCCCCGGTCGGACCACTTTGCCTCCAGATTGGATTCTTGTGGATGGCTATTGTAAGAGGCAGCGCGACCGCCCAGGTCGACTCCCTCGGCCAGCAAGGTTTGAGGGCCCCAGTCCACGTTACTGTCCGCGTTATCGATTAAATCAGCGGATGCCTTTTGAGAATCATCGGGCAGGCCAAAGCGGTCGAGCTTTAGGAGCCGAATATCGGTACGCATCCATTCTTCATCGCATGCTGAGGGCATCGATTTCTGTAGGAAGCAAGACCAGTCGTCCTGACGTATCTGGGTGAGCCAGGCCGGTTCATCGCGCGAGGCTAGAAAGGCGTCAAAGGCTTCTTGTGTGAAGCCCGTCGTGGAATTCATCAAGGTACTCGTCATTGCTTAACCCACCGAACCTTCCATTTGCAACTCAATGAGACGGTTCATCTCAATGGCATATTCCATCGGCAGTTCTTTGATCAAGGGTTCGATAAACCCGCTGACGATCATCGAACTGGCTTCCGCTTCGGTCAGTCCGCGGCTCATCAGATAAAAGAGTTGCTCTTCACCAATGCGTGAAACCCTTGCTTCGTGCTCTATCTGTACGTCCTGTTCTTCCACTTCGATATAGGGGTAAGTATCACTACGGCTTTTCGAATCTAGTATTAGTGCGTCGCACACGACATTGCTCTTGGAGTTGACCGCACCCTCTTCTACCTTGCAAAGGCCTCGGTAACTGCTGCGACCACCATTTTTGCTGATGCTTTTACTGATGATGCGGCTTTTGGTATTGGGTGCGCAGTGCACCACCTTAGCCCCCGCATCTTGATGCTGGCCTTGAGAGGCAAAGGCAATCGACAAAATTTCTCCCCGAGCACCAGGCTCCATCATGTAAACGGCCGGATACTTCATTGTCAGGCCACTGCCTAGATTGCCATCGATCCATTCCATCAGAGAATTTTCGTAAGCCATCGCCCGTTTGGTGACCAAGTTGTAAATATTGTTGGCCCAGTTCTGAATGGTTGTGTAGCGGCAACGGGCGTTTTTCTTGACCACAATCTCAACCACCGCGGAGTGGAGGCTCTCCGAAGAGTACATCGGCGCGGTACAACCTTCGACATAGTGGACTTCAGCGCCTTCGTCGACAATGATTAGCGTTCGCTCGAACTGGCCCATTTGTTCCGCATTGATGCGAAAATAGGCTTGTAAGGGAAACTCGATTTTTACCCCGGGGGGTATGTAAATGAAAGAGCCTCCAGACCATACGGCCGAGTTGAGCGCAGCAAACTTGTTGTCAGTCGGCGGGATAATCTGGCCGAAGTATTCCTTTAATAACTCACTATGTTCACGGACTGCCGTATCGGTGTCGGTGAATATGACTCCCTGCTTGGCCAGATCCTCTTCGAGTGAACCGTAAACCACTTCACTCTCAAACTGTGCCTTTACACCGGACAAATATTTGCGTTCCGCTTCAGGAATCCCTAGTTTTTCAAAAGTTTCCTTGATTTCATCCGGCACATCGTCCCACGTTTTTCCTTGTCCTTCGGTGGGTTTCAGATAGTAGTAGATGTCCTGGAAATCGAGGCCTATGTTGCCGCCCCATTTGGGCATCGGTTTGGATTCGAAAATTTTCAATGCGTCGAGTCGGAAATCACGCATCCACCCTGGCTCGTCTTTCATTTCTGAAATTTGAGTTACAATTTCCTCATCAATACCTTTGCGCGCACGAAAGACGCCCTTCGTTTTGGTGACAAAATTGTATTTGTTGATTTCATTGTCGCCGGTCAGCA
>JBDOMT010000438.1:0-1770 GCA_039831705.1 Pirellulales bacterium
GCTCCCCGTAGCACCTGTGCCAGCGACTGTTGTCTCGCATCGAGCGAGTCGGCGGGCCACCAGGGCGCAAGCCGTGAGGCACGCGGCCAGGTGACATCGAGAGTGAAGAATTTTGAGTTAGGCATCAATTCATCCGGTAAGGCCATTGATCAAACCGAACAGCGGCACGAGCAGGGAAAGGATCACGAATCCCACAACCAGCCCGGCGGCCCATACGGCCAATGGGCCTACCAAGCCTCCGGACCTACTGAACCGTTGCTGGACCCATTGGCCATACATGTCGGCCAATTCCCACAGTAAGACCGTACTAGGCTTCTGATTGGGCCCTCCAGCAGTAATGGCGGCGGTCAGGGTAGGTGGTAGACCGCGGGGCGCTATTTCGTTTGGATTGTCTGTTTGTTCGTAGTGGCAGGCCAGTTGAAGGGATGCCCTACGCAAGGTGCCGCGGCGACAGCCACAACTGGCCAGTCGCAGTGCTGTGGGAAGAGTCAAGTCTGCGTCGAGTAAGTCGGCCAGTCGACGTGTGAACAGGGCTACCGACACCACGTCGTTGGAACTTCCAGCAGTCAGAAAGCCAAACCAGTGGCCCAGTAAGCCTCGGACTGTGAGCAGGCGAAGTGCCAAGTAGCCCAAGACTCCGCAGGCCAGCATGGAGGCCACAAGTCTGCCCGCATGAAAGCGTATCAGGTCGGAGAGGTTCAGTGCCAATACCGTAATGCCTGGCACCTGCAGATCAAAATCGTCAAAAATTTCACCAAAGCCGGGCACCACCGTCACACTCAAAAAAACGAGGACCCCCATGGCCAGAACCAGGACTACGAGTGGGTAGGCCATGACTCGTTTTTGTTGGCCAAGGAACCGATGATTGTGGGCCGTTTCGGTTAGCAAGGCTTGGAGAAACGTACTTTCGGGAGCAATTTTTTTGCTCCCCAGTGAGTTTTCTGTTGAGCCTTCCTGAGAGGCATCGGTGGGCGGCTTGCCGGCAGTCATCAGCAGTGGCAGCCAGGTGGGATGGCGAGTAGCCGACTTGAATATTTCTTTCGTGGTCGCGTTCCGATTCAATTGCTCGGCCAGATGTCGTAAATCACGCCGAGAACGGCTCGAGGGTAATTCCTCGGCAAAAGCCGCAAGGGCCGGCGCCAGTTGCTGGCTCCGACTGAGGCAGCCGGCGATTCGCGTTTGCACCAGTTGGATATCGGCATCGTTCATCTGCCCAGATCCTTCCACAATTGCACCAGCGGTTCGAACAGACAAAGTGCGTAGAGGAGTGTCACTGGACCAGCGATGAGCAGGTAGCCAGCTGCCGGAGTAGTGACTCGCCAGAAGTTCATCCGGCGCTGGACCTGTCTCTGACCAGTTTGTGCGGCGAATTGCAGATTATTGGCCAAAGCGATGACGTCTGGAGAGTTGGTCCACAATGATTGACAGCTCAAAGATTGAATATTTGGATCACTTTTCTGGGTGTTGTCATCTGCACAGGAGGCTTGATACGAGGACAATGCCCATCGTAATACGGGTGACATGCTGGCCAAATCGGGATGATTGGGGGTAAGAGGTTCCCCTCCTTCCATGGCAAGGGCAACCCGCTGGACCGCCTCAATCCTGACGGGCTGTCCGGTTATGCGGCTGGACCAGCGCAACGCATCGGTCAGTGGAACATTTTGCTGAACCAACCGGGACAGGCTGTCGGCAAATTGGGCATCACGTACGGTCTTTTCATAACGCTTGAGGCTGGGCAGCCAACGGATCGCCCGTCCCAATGGACCACCG
>JBDOMT010000182.1:0-1765 GCA_039831705.1 Pirellulales bacterium
TATTCAAACTCTACAACCGAAAGACCGGCAAAATGTGGACGGTTAAGATGCAATGGGCCAGCTCTGTCCTCTGCGACATTGGAGAGGCCGCCAGGGCCGTCGTCAGCGATAAGGGAGGCAAGGTCAAATATGCGCCCACGATCTACGTCGATCATTTGGAGAACGCTGGGCCTCTAGGGCACTACCCCAGCAGCTCATGGTGTTGATGCGGCATAAGAATATCACCACCACGCTCAAATACTACGTTGGGAGCAATGCTCTAGCGACCGCCAGCACCCTCTGGGCAGCGGATGAAGCGGTGCAAGGATTGGGTCCCATTTTGGGTCCCGTTTCAAAGTCGCCTTCTCAAAAAACCTCTTAAAAACAAGCTGGGGAACTAGGATTTGAACCTAGACTGACGGAGTCAGAGTCCGTAGTGCTGCCGTTACACTATTCCCCAAAATCGGCTTGTTTTGCAGGTTATTTTACTCTCTGTGCTTGATCTCCTAAGATGGTGCGACGCCCGGTCGCATCCAAAGACAGGGGAAACTGTGCCGAAGTCTAACATTAAGAAGCAACGGAAACCAGGGAAGCCTACGTCAGATTTTCCGCTCTACTCTCATAGGAATGGGCAGTGGGCCAAAAAGATTGGGGGCCGGACTCACTCCTTTGGAGTACACGACGCCCCTGACGACGTCCTTGAGAAGTATCTTGACCAGCGGGATGACTTATTAGCTGGTCGCACACCACGCTCCGATAGCTAATTGCCGTTCCTACGATCGGGCTTTATCACCGACCGCAGGAAAAGACATGCTCGTTGCATCGCTTCCATGGTTATATTTTGCTAGAATATCGACCTGCTTATCTACATAGTTTGTGTATAAACCCGGCTTACACACATATTTGTGTTGTATAAACGTTAGCTGCCAACAGCCCTACCGACTATTCCACGAGCGTGATCGGCGGCGGTACATTGGGGAGTGTTGCCGTGGAAGTTGTTATTATACAGGCCAACATTTTTCAGGAGAGAGTCCATGACGACAGACCAGAAAGACAATCGTGTGCAGACTAAGTTGAACCTCGCCGCCAAGTATCGAAGACTCGCCACGATTGCGAAAAGTAAACCCAAGCGGAGCACGTTCATTTATCAGGCCGAAAGGTATCGCCGTCAGGCACAGGTGCTTTCCTCGAAGTGAAGCCTTCCGTGGCTGCGTTATGTTTCGGCTTGCACGAAAGGTCTGAACCATTTCCTCGGATGGCTACGGGGCCTCGCGACGAAACGGGTGAAATATCCGGGTGAAACCTTTCGTTGGGACCCAGTGGTGAGAGTCCACCCGACAAAGCTTAGCCGGCAGTCGGAAGCGAGTCTTGCGTGGTGTTCGGGTAACCGGCAACACGAGGCGTAGACAGCGAGTTCAAAAGTCATGCTATTGAGCCTCGAAAGAGGAATTTATGTTGGAGCTTTCGTTTTCTTTTTAGCGGGAGCAGCACGACCGGGACGTTTTGGCAAGTCTTGCGTTGTCCGACCGGGGTCGAAGAGCATGGGCAGATGAACACTGGGGTTCCCCAGGAACTTGGGAGACCCTGTTGTTTCCGCGTGAACAATCCGGCTGAGAGACCAGACGACCAACTCTTGGTCCATCGCCTGGCTTGAGGTGGCGATGGCTGATGTGGAGAAACCAGGGAAGCTTATTGTCTCCTACTGGGATCTAAAAACCCTCGCCTTCAGGCGATCACTTCAGTAGAACTAGGCTACGGAAGCGTACTTCGATACCGGGCAAAGCGG
>JBDOMT010000123.1:0-30017 GCA_039831705.1 Pirellulales bacterium
TTAGCTAGTCTGCTCCAATTGAAATCCCTATCTCTCTACGACACGCATGTGACCGACGTCGGCTTGGAACCTCTCCACAGCTTGACTTCTCTAGAAACGATCCAACTAATCAGCCCTCAGATTACGGATGCCGCATTGTTTCATCTAAGAGATCTTCCCAAGCTAAAAACGGTTAAAATCAACGGCCCACAGATAGGCGACGCAGGTCTTGCCCATCTGAGTGAATTGCCCCACCTGCAAAATCTCAATCTCCGAGAAACTGGGGTCACCCACGAAGGCCTTATTCACCTGAAGAGTCTTACCAATCTTCGGTCACTTAATTTATGGCTGACACAAACCTCAGACGCCGGTCTTGCTCACCTGGCGAACCTTGTCGATTTAGAAGAGCTGATTTTACTGGAGACTCAAGTCACTGACGAAGGACTTGCTTACTTGAAAGACATGAAGAAGCTTCAGAATTTGCAACTGCGAGGGCCGACGATCACTGATGCTGGCGTGATTCATCTGAAAAGCCTAAAAAACATTCGCGAGCTGAATCTTCTTGAGACCCGGATTACCGACAAATCACTGGATTATTTACAAAGCCTCGGTAATCTGCGCCAGCTTTATGTCGGCGCAACGGGAGTAACCCAGGAAGGGGTCCGGAAATTTTGCAAAAGTCTTCCCCAGGTAGAAGTCGTGAGTAAATGATGCAATTGCTAAACAAGACGAAGCGATAATCTTAAGGAAAATAAGCAAATGGTACAACAGAGTCGGGCAGTTATCGATGTTTGGAAGAATACATGGTCCGTGTACCGTTACTGGGCTATTGGAGTCTCCTTGCTGTTGGTTGGGTTAACAGGCATCAGCGGATGCGGACCGGTTGATGGTCGGCTGGCCATTTCGGGATTGGTAACGGTCGATGGCAAACCGTTGGATGGTGCTGCTATCAATTTTCGACCGGCCCTTGGTTCGAGTGGTCATAGTTCGGGTGGCCCGGTTCAGGCAGGAAATTTTCGAGTTTCTGCCGAGAAGGGACTTATGCCAGGAACCTACCGGGTAACCATCATTGCCATGAAAAAAACGGGACGAATGATTGAAGATCCACAGAAAGGTCGTGTTCCAGAACTCGTCCAAGTAAAATTTCAGAAACTGCCCGGAGAAGTTAATGTTATTGCAGGGGATGCAAATGAGTTTCAATTCAAGCTGATTTCTGCACCTTAGTGATATTAGCCTATTACCGACTCATCTGAGTATGATCCAATGATTTACCCCAAGAAAGGGAGGAAATAGTGTCTCGCGTGATGGTGGACATCACTGGATCACACCCAAGCCATGGACTTACAAAGATGGATCCCTTTTCTTTTCTCCCTGTTCTTGCTGCCAACTGCATGTCCACACAAGTAGCCAGATCTTTTGGATCGGCAATATTTCGCCAACAAGCCCAAAGAGAATCGTCCCATGATGTCTTATCTGAGTCAATCTTTGATGGTCTCCTTGCTGCTGTTCGGTGTTAGAACCATTTCGTTGGCTGCGGCTTAAACCATTTGGTATCAGTGGCGCTGCACTTTTCGACTGGCGTTCACACACGTCGGTCGTGAGCGAATGGAGTCTAAACGCTAGTGGAAATGTGATTGCCAGTAGCAGGCGTGATATTCTCACGCAGTCGCAACCGCGCGGTGACCATAACATTGGAAAAGTTGCCTTCAATCCCAATCTGTCTCCAGGGGATCCTGACTACGGAAACATGTACATCTCGTTTGGGGACGGAGGAAATTATCGCTCGCCTTCGGCCGGCGGGAGTGACACAACGCTCAGTCCCAATGGGCAAGACACCACGAACTTCTTGGGTGCGATGCTACGGATCGACTCACTCCAGGGCGGATCGGATCCGTACACGGTGCCTGCAGACAATCCGTTTGGGGGGCAAGCCGGTATTCTTGATGAAATCTGGGCGTATGGCCTGAGAAACCTACATCAATTCAGCTGGGATCGCGGAGGCAACGGCGACATGCTGATTGCCGATATTGGGCAGCGCAACATCGAGGAAGTCAATATTGGCGTGCAGGGTGCCAACTATGGCTGGTCGGTACGCGAAGGTACCTTCGACATGACAGGCAAAGCCCCCGACAATCCGATCGCTGCGGATGTGTTGCCTGCTAATCATCCATCCGATTCCTACACCTACCCAGTGACGCAGTACGACCACGATGCGGACAACACGGGTCAGAACAACGCTGCCATCGCGGGTGGCTTTGTTTACCGCGGAACTCAAGTCGCTGAGTTGCGTGGCAAGTACATTTTTGGGAATTTTGGAACTTTTGGCAGATTTGGGAAACCTGACGATTTTCAGGACATCTATGCCGTCGACGTTGACCAACTTCAGCTCCGCGACGACTTTTCCGATTTGGCGTCACTGAGCGACGTTTTTCTGGCCCCTCTACAAAAACTAAGTCTCGTGGATAGCAGTGGAGATCCCATTCAGCTACTCGACTTGGTGAGACAGAAAAGTGGCAACAATAGTCAGACCCGTGCTGACATGCGTTTTGGAATTGATGCCGAAGGCGAGATCTACGTCACCAGCAAAAAGGATGGCACGATTCGATGTTTTATTGGAACTCCCTTGCCAGACTATGATTTTGATGGGGACATCGACGGTGCCGATTTCTTGGATTGGCAGCACACCGATGGCAGCCCCGACGGCTTGAGTGATTGGCAAAATCAATACGGTTCGGGATCACCGGGCGGACAAGACGGGACTGTCGTGCCTGAGCCCAAGAGCGTCGCCCTCTTGCTGGCCGCCCTGGCGATACACGCTCGGACTCTGGGCAGGTCCGAGCGTGTATCGCCAGGCAAACCCAAATAGTAAACCTCAATTCATTGATTGGTGGCCAAGTCCATGTCAGACAAACGGAACCCAGCGAAACGGCTCAACCATGGCGCATGGCAACGGCCAGTTACCGAACGACCTGGTTTCATCTCTGTAGGGGCCGTTTGTCAACGGTCTTTTCAGCTGTTTGTTTTTGTCATGGTTCGTGCACAGTCATCGCTCCGTCGATCGGCGTTGAGTGCCCTTGAGTATCCCAGCGGAATCAAATCTTCCGTCCTCCGTCACTGGGGCACGTTGGTCGAATTGCTTGTCGTCATCGCCATCATCGGCGTTCTGGTCGCCCTGTTGCTGCCAGCGGTTCAGGCCGCGCGCGAAACGGCGCGGCGGAGCTCGTGCACCAATAACCTAAAACAGTTCGGCCTTGCCATGCAGAACTACCACGGTGTGTACAAGCGGCTACCGAAGAACTCTCGCTGGAATCCGCCTGGAATTTTGCGTAAAGGATCGGTACACGTCAAGCTGCTCCCGTTCATCGAGCAAACCTCCTTCGAAGATCAACTCGACTACGACGGCGACGTTGTAGCGCAAATCGTGAACGAACCAGTACTGAAATCTACTATAATCTCAGTTTTTCGGTGTCCCAGCGACGACTATCCGTCGCTTTCCAACGACAATGAGGCGGTCACGAACTATGGGACCAGTGTGGGGGCACAGAAAACATATGGTTTTTGCAGTACCTATCCTGGCAACACGTTTGGGACAGGTCCTTCAGCGGACGCTAACTCGGAAAACGCAGACCATATCTCGGGGCTTTTCTCCCGCAATGGGTGGTCCGCCAAGTTCGAGGAGATCACCGACGGCACGTCGCACACAATCGCCATGGGCGAAGCCTTGCCCGGTTGCAGTACTAGCATCCAGAAGGCATGGTGGCTAGGCGGTCAGTGGTATGCGGGCACGGCTCCCCCGATCAACTTCCCGACGTGCCCAGGTGAACAGGGAGGCAACGACGGCACACCGAACAGAAACTGCAATTCCTGAAATAACTGGGGCACGGACGCGGGATTCAAGTCTCGTCATCCTGGGGGCGCCATGTTTGTCTTGGCCGACGCCTCGGTGCATTTCATTACCGGAGATATCGATTATCGCAACTATCAACGACTGGGAGACCGGCGGGACGGAGAGATTGTTGAAACCTTCTAATCATCGTCTCCTCACAATGACTGCTCTGTCGCAGCGCCTTTCTTTTGGCATCATTGTGGTTGCGGAGATCATCCTCGCGCTCGGAGCTTTCGACTGCGGCGGATCCTTGAATAGGCCTGAGGTCGCGCCGGTGCGGGGCTTCGTGACCTACCAAAACCAACCGGTCGTTGGTGCAGTAGTGACGTTCATTTGCCAAGGCGCGCCGCGGTTCGCGTCCGGTAAAACCGACGCCGAGGGCAATTACACGCTCACTATCTACGAACCAGATGATGGCGCTGTAGTCGGAAACAACTCCGTGACTGTTACGATGCCTCTTGCGACACCAGGCGGATCGGCCCCCGATTCGCCACTCTCGAGCGAGTACTTTGATCTCTTGGAGTCGTCCCGAAAGGCGGAAGCCGCTGGTTCCAAATTGCCGAAACGCTACGCGAACGCCGACACGAGCGGGTTGACGGCCAACGTGACGCAAGGGACAAACCAACACGACTTCAAACTCGAGGATCAACAGCGTCAGCGAAGACGCTAGGCCAGTTTCTTAACGCGCGAGAACAACAAGGCCGATGAGGGCATTTCTAGGTCGTCCAAGGCGTGCCTTGAAGGGCCTACCTGGTCCGTGTTGGTTGGTCTTGAATATAGGGCAGTGATCCAATAAATGGTAAACCAGAAAACCACGTGCATGCTGTTTGGAGTCGCAATAAGCGGCGACGGTTGATGTGGACCCGGTTGACAGTCAATTCCCACCTGAGGTATCTGGCTACCGATCATCGCGCAAAAAATGTACGCGGTGTCCATATCGAGCCGTGTCGATGCCGACGCCGATGTGGGTAACGGTACCCGCAAGTGTGTTGCAAGTCATCATGGTCTCCTTATAGTTACTGGTAATCCATAATTGCCTAGCCACGAGACTCCTCCGGTCATCTTCGATTTGGGCAATCCTTGTGATAAGCGGTCGCGCCGCAAGATGTACCAATTCCTTACACCGAAGGTCGGAGGGAGAAATCTTTCCCAAGTGGTCATGCCACAGGAGAATGGAAATAGCTCCTCGCGACTCCACAATGCACCAATCTGCCATATCTTGGGGCACTGTGGTATGACTGAAACTGAACATACAAGGAGAATGAGATGTAAGGATACAACTTTGAAACCTTTCATTGCTAGACGATTTATCCAGTATCAGAGATTGGCATGTTGACCGATTGTATAAAATCCACCACACTGATCAAGCAATTTACAAGCGATTATGCGACGGATGTCACATTTTAAATGCCACGTCTGTCGGCCCAGGGAAATTAGTCTTCGTCTGTTCTGAATCCAGCGAAAACACTCTGCCAGCTATAGGTGACAATTCGGTGTTAAGCCAACTCTCTCGATACGACATCCAGAAAAGCTACGAGTCGAATTACGAAAATTCACCCGAAACGCAATACATCGACCTACCGGCGGTTTCTGGCAAATGGTCATTTTGTGGATTGCCGGTTCCTTCCCCTTTGGGCATACCTGCGGGTCCTTTGTTGAACGGTCGCTGGGTCTTGTACTATGCCAGCCTGGGATTCGATGTCCTGACATATAAAACGGTTCGCTCTCAATCGGTTCCTTGCTATGGAGCCCCAAATCTGGTCCCGGTTGAGTGCGGCCAATTGGACGGCAGCGAATTTGCTTTACCTATGAGAAAGACGATGGATGGGTCATGGGCAGTTTCCTTTGGCATGCCTTCTCGTGCCCCTGATCAGTGGAGGGCGGATGTCGAGGAAACTCGCCGACAGCTACCCAAAGACAAGCTATTATCTGTATCGGTCGTTGCAACCCAGCAAGAAGGTTGGTCCATGCTAGACCTCGCCAATGACTATGCCCAGTGTGCCAAATGGGCTGTGGAAAGCGGGGCAGATTGTGTCGAAACGAATTTCTCATGTCCTAATGTCTCGACCTGCGACGGCCAGTTATATCAAGATGCAGACAACGCCGCACTCGTTGCTTCGGTGGTGAAAGAGCAAATTGGCCATGTTCCCTACATCCTCAAGATAGGACGCATCGACGAGCCTGAAAAAGCAGCCATACTGCTAAAAGCCGTCCATCCATTTGTCAACGCGATCGCATTGACGAACAGTCTCGCTACGACAGTAGTCGACAGTACTGGGCAACCACTGTTCGACGGCAAGCATCGCGGGATTTGCGGTGACGGCATTCGAACCAAATCGGTCGCACAGGTACGAATGATGGCTGACATCATTCGTCAGCATGACTACGACATCGAATTGATCGGAGTTGGTGGCGTGAACTCGGCAAGCCACGTCCGGCAATATCTAGAAGCGGGTGCGCAAGCGGTGCATCTTGCAACAGCGGTGATGGTAGAGCCGCGTGTTGGCTTACAGATTCGCG
This sequence comes from Pirellulales bacterium, assembly GCA_039831705.1. Taxonomy (GTDB): domain Bacteria; phylum Planctomycetota; class Planctomycetia; order Pirellulales; family Lacipirellulaceae; genus JAJRWS01. The sequence continues at coordinate 6,386 of JBDOMT010000123.1, forward strand.
AAGAGCTGGGAACTGAATTACAATCACGAAGCGTCAGAGAATGAGTCTACGGCAAACCGCCCACTCCCTTGTGCACAGAAGATAAATTCTCCTATCTGGGGCGATTCCCTACTGACTTCACCGGACAAGGACATATCAGCGGCGGATCATTTCCCTCAGCTTAGTCAGGCAGCAGTGACATCATCACCAACTGTAATCACGTTGGATTCACTCTCATCACGACCATCCGTGCGGACACCTAAAGTGAAATATCCATCGAACGCGTCCTGATCTGAGAGCGAGTGGAGCGGGCCATTCACTGGCGTATCTGCTTTTCTGTAGGTGGTCATTGCGGTTGCAAAGCCCTCATCCGTCATTGCCGTGTGCGAATCTCGTGCAGGCACGGAACAGCGAGAACAGGGCCAGGGGTCTCGGAATGGAATATTCCCAATTTTGATCGTGCTGCTCCTATCTGTGGTTATCACCGCCTCTTCCCACAGCAAGGAAAAACCGTCTACGGTAATATTCATTCGCATCCGACGAATCACTTCTTCCGACGTAAGTGCTGGGAACCATTCACGCATCATCGCTATCGATTCGGTCGAGATCAGAGAGATCCCATACCTTCCGCGGGTACTCTCATCAAAGTACCCTTGATCGATACTTTCTCTAAGTTCTACCTTATGCCTGAGATAATGACTCATCCAATGGCTTAAGGCAGTTTGCCCATCGGGACTAGCAAAATGAAAAGTCTCTTCAGATTCGTCGACACTCAATGTGACCACACCTGCATCCAAATCGTAATTGGTGCGAATCCGAATCAACTCGGGTGATGCTTTGGCCCGAACCCACTTGTTACGTTCAAGCGACCAAAACGTGTACTGTCGATCATGTTTTAGTGCCCCGTTCGACAGGACTTCTGCCTGCTGCACAGAGATCCCTTCCAAGGACTTAATGGGGTACAAATTTATCCTGGCAAGTGTGCCAGTTTCATTGATTGGAATTTGGTCGATCACCGTAGGTTCCTATCTCTATTTTGACAATTTGCCTGAATCGTTCGCTCTAATTTGAATAATTTCTATGCTTATCAGTAGATGCGCAAAATACAAGCCTGTATCGTATGAATGTGGTCTGAAGCAAATAAGTAAGGCTAACTACGTATCCTGTCTGAAAAAGGATTATTCATGAATGAACCCATTGCCAATCCTCTATCTGGTGGAGATCGTTTAGTTTCGCTCGATTTCTTTCGCGGATTTACCATGTTTTTGTTGACTGCGGAATCGGCTTCCGTGTTTGAGCATCTCGTAGTCACGGATCTTGAGGGAACCTTTTTGCATTGGATTGGAACGCAGTTCCATCATGTCGCATGGGATGGCCTTCGATTTTGGGATCTTATCCAACCCTTCTTTATGTTTATTGTAGGGGTGGCCATGCCGTTTTCGCTGGCCAATCGTGTCAAAAAGGGGCAATCTCACCAAGAGTTAATCGTGCACGCCATCAAGCGTTCTTTGTTGCTACTACTTTTGGGTTGGGGACTTTACTGCATAGGCCCAGGAAAGATTGAGTTTCGATTCCAGAATGTTTTGGCTCAGCTTTCCGTAACTTACCTGGTAGCCTACTTGATCATGGAGAAATCAATCCGCTTTCAGCTGCTGTTTTCTTTTGCGTTGCTGGCGTTGACTGAAATAATCTATCGCGGATTCCCAATGGAAGGTTTCAATCACCCTTTTACACCGAATGAAAATTTCGGTACCTGGCTCGATTTGCAGTATGGCGGCGCGGACCTCGGTGGACATTGGGTGTCGTTCAATGCGTTTCCCACCACGGCCCACACAATCTGGGGCGTTTTGGCCGGCCAGTTGCTGATGAGTAATCGCACAGCCATGCAAAAGCTGAAAATACTCGTTCTGGCCGGCCTGATCGGTGTGGTAGCCGGATATGGCTTAAGCTCCGTAACTCCCATCATCAAACGCATCTCGACTTCAACGTTTGTGTTGGCCAGCGGCGGTTGGACCTTGCTGGCTCTGGCATTTTCCTATTGGCTCATTGATGTCATGAAGCAAAGGAAATGGACTTTGTTTTGCGTAGTCGTGGGAATGAATCCGCTGTTTATCTATTTATTCTGCCATGTGGGCGGAGCGGGAATGGCTGAGCACATCGTCTATCCCTTCGTAACAACCCTGTTTGGATGGATGGATGAAGGCAAGTTAAATATCACCATGAGTCTGTTCGTATTGCATCTGTTATGGTACCTGTGTTACTGGCTCTATAAGAACAAAGTATTTATCAAAATTTGACCGAACGAACTCTGGCGAGAAAGGGATGTCCAATGAATACCGTCCATCGATACCTACTGATACGTGAATATAGCCCTATGGTAATGTTTCGACCTCGTTGAGGTTGGTTAGACAAGTAGTCCCTGTGCTCTCTTGCTCCACCTGTATTCTACGACTCCATTCAACGGCGTAAAATAGTACTAACAAACCGTAACACCAGCGGCAAGAGTCCGAGCAAGGTGAAGGCAATAGCGAACTGTAGCATCTGCAATCCGGTAAAAGCCGCTAACACCCCACGGTCCGCCAAGGTCTGTAAGTTGGGAATTTGAGCACCGGCATAGGTGTAAACGATGGTAGCAGCCAACATGCCCAGTTGGCTGACCCACCAGTAGGTCCAGACACGTATCCGAGTAAGCCCCATCCCCACATTGATGACAAAGAAGGGAATGGCAGGAACCAATCGCAGCGCAAACAGGTAAAACGAACCTTCCTGATCGAATGAGCAGTTGAAGGTTTCATACTGAGTGGCAAACTTCCGCTTAAGCGACTGGCGAAACAGATAGCGGCTCAACAGGAAAGCTACTGTGGCACCAGTGGTCGACGCGAAACTCACCAATATTACAGTCGGCAGAAACTTGAAGTACCAACCGAGGATCAGAGTCAACAGGGTTGCGCCGGGCAACGACAGACCGGCCACGAGCACGTAAGCCAAAAACGCGACGGCATAGACAAGTACTGGGTGGCTATCTTGAAACTGGCGCAACTCGTTCTCTCTGGACGCCAATTGCTGCAGGTCTAAAGTCAGATATCCTGCAACCACGGCCAGGACCACCAAACCCAATACCAGGATTCTTCTCCAGACCCCGCCGGCTTTGGTAGAACCAGCATTCACGATCGCTCACTCTTCAGGAGTTGAACCCTCTTTTGAGGTCGAATGCACTTCTGGAGTCGAACACCACAAGGCAGACGCCTACGAATTCTCAACTTCGGAATCCTCATCCGCAGTCTTAGCAGCAGCGTCCTCCGATCCCGCCTCTTTCTCCTTCTTGGCCTTCTCGAACCAGGCGTGCTCGGGACGTGCCAGGATATCTTCGATCTGTTCCCGAACACTCTGAGCCGCTTCTTTCTGGCCATTTTCGGCAGCATGCTCGGCAAGTTCCCGAGCCTGGGGAATCAATTCCATGTAGAACCGTTCAGCCACCTCATACATACCGTGCCAGTGGGCATAATCGGGTGCCATCATAGAAGCACCATGACGGGCGCGGCGACCCTCGTGATGCCACAGATAGAACCAGGTCCACTCAATTTCCTCATCGAAGGGAGTTTTCGTTAGCAAGCCGTGGGATTTCAGCGCCCCCATGATTTTTGTCCCTGCTTTACCAAACTTCTCGTTGTAGTTCAGGACAAAACTGTCGTACTGATGGTAGAACGAGTTGACATAGTTCTCCGTGTGACAGTGCAAACAAACTTGCTTCATTCGACCCCGTTTGGCTTGCCAACTGTCGCCGCCTTCATCGATCAGTGCCTGACGTTTCTGTGGATCGGTTTCCTTGATCACTGCATGATTTTTGTCCGTATCCATCTTGGCACTGATTGGAGGACGGTTGGTCCAGGAAATCCGTTCGCCCGGATCATGGGTGACACCCCCACCATTTTCACTATCACCACGACTGTGGGCCGACATATGGCAGGTAGCGCAAGTGGGAGCTTGAGTATAATCCTCGCCGAGCACCCACTTGTGGGCGTCAAGATTCATATGCCCTTTCAAGTCACGGTAGGCGACTCCGTGCTTAGATTCTTCGTAAATTTCCTTTTGTGGATGGTCGGGTCCTAAATGGCATTTGCCACAATTTTCAGGCTGCCGTGCGCGCCGTGGTGAAAAATCGTGCCGTGAATGGCAGGCAGAGCACGAACCGCGTGAACCATCCAAATTGAGTCGTCCAATTCCCGTGTTGGGCCAACTTGCCTCGGTCAGCATCGGCTGATCTTTGTCATTGCGTAAAATACGGGCCACCGCTTCCGCATTGGTCGGTTTTCCCTGATCGTCAGGCTGCAGATCGTCTACGGTCACTTCGCCACCGTCTTTAGTCTTCAATGCCATCTTACTGCCATGGCATTGAAGACATCCTGTGTTGGCACTGGCCATTCCATTCACCATATCGACATCCATTCCCGGCGTAGGGGAATGAGGATTGAATAGCTCACGATTTCCTTCTACCGTTTCAGCAAGAAAGTTATCTAAAGAAGCGAGAATATTTCCCGCGCTGGCATGATGACTGTGCTGAAACTCGGACGACTCCTTAGGATGACAGCGAGCGCAGTCCCTGGGAGTCACGACTGTGGCAATCGTCTTGCCATAATGTTCGAATGCATCGACATCGTCCTTTTCGGCAATATGACACTCAACACAACCGACTCCCTTTTGAGCATGTGTGGAATTTTTCCAATGGTCAATAATCCCAGCAGTGAGATCGCCGTGACATTTCACACACGACTGAGAACTATCAGGGATCGAGACATGGTGCGCGATCACGCCAGACTCCTCCTGCTTACGAATCACTTCCACCCATTGGACGAAAATAAGCGAAACCAAAAAAATCAGGCCCAAAATACCAATGAGCAGTTGCTTAGCTTTTAGCGACATGGTCTCAACACCTTCCTGAGCCAAACCTTCTTCAAAATTTTGGCGAATCCAAACTGGTTAGTTTACGTCAATGCGTTACTGCTGCTTCCCAGACCGTGAGCCCCACAATGAGGAGCACACCCACAATGCCTATGTAAATACTAATATCCTTATTGCGTGTTATGCGTACCAGCAATGAATCAATCCAAGGCCACACGAACATCACAAAGACAATCAATCCCATACTGAGTACGGCAAACGTAGGACCAAACAGCTTGAGCCAACGGAATGTCGCATAAAAGAACCACTCGGGCTTGATGACCTCCGGTGTCGTCAATGGGTCTGCTTTCGCTCCCAGGGTCGCGGGAAATATGGTAGCCAAAGCACTGAGCAAGATCATCAACACCAAGCCCATGGCCAATTCGGTGAGAATGTGATCGGGAAAAAAGTTGAAATATCCCTTCTGATCGTCCGCCGGAGCCTTGACCTTCTCAATTTCCGTAATGCCATGCAAACGGATAATCATGATGTGGACCGCTATGAGCAGAATAAGGGTCACCGGCATGATCGCTGCGTGCAGGATATAAAATCTTGGCAAGGTCTGCTCGTTGTACTCCTCTCCCGCCAACAGCATTTGCTTGAACAGAAAACCACCCGGCACTTGATCCATCAGATTGCTACCGACCGTGGCTCCCCAATAGCTCAACTGTTCAAACACCAGACAATAACCGGTGAATCCCAATCCCAGGGATAACAGCAACAGGCACATACCAATTAGCCAGTTAAGCTCACGAGGCCGGCGATAGGCTGCGGTAAAGTAAACCCGCAACTGATGCAAAACCACCGCGGCAATCATCAGTGTGGCGGCCCATTTATGGATACTGCGGAAATACCAGCCGAACGATACATCTTGGGTGATGTGCCGAATCGATTCGTAGGCCGTCCCAGAGGAAGGCTGGTAGTAGATCGCCAACATAATGCCGGTGACAATCTGAACAACAAACAAGTAAGCCGGCGTACCCCCCAAGCAAAACCACCATCTTTTCATGTGGTTGGGGACTGGCTCGTTGGTCAGTTCACGAAGTTGTTCACCAGAAATTGGTAAACGTTCATTCCACCATTGGGACAAGCGTGTCAAACTTCACCCCTCCCCAGATGCGGCATCTCTATGAGTAAGGTTTGACCAGATACCTGCTGCACTCTGTATTGAAGGTACCGCACTCTATAATTATGAGTCATGATTTTCTGGAAACCCGTCGTGATCCCTCTGGATTACAGTTTTCTAACTGACTCGATCGACATTTCAATGTACAGACTACCGTCTACAACTTTGAGCGGATACTCGGGCAAAGTCTGATTTGCCGTCTTGGGCGGGCCGGCAATCGCTTTGCCGGAGGAATCAAATGCGCCATTATGACACGGGCAAAAATATCGCTCGTTATGAGATTCCCAGTGAACACGACAGCCCAGATGTGGGCAAATACTCGAAAGGGCGACAAAACCACTGGCAAGTGATCCATCGGTACCAGCCAGCCCATTAGCACCCGCCAGCCCATTAGCACCCGCCAGCGCTGCCGACTCCCCCTTCGAGGTGCTGTCAGCGGAAGTACTGTCAGTTGAAGCAATTTGGGCCTGTGCTTTTGTTGCCTCTGAATTCTTTGCCACAAGATCCTTAGCCTTTGAACCCTTAGCCTGGCAGGTAATGGTCACGGCCACACCGGTGGGTGATACAAACGGTCTCGACTCACCCAGGGCATAACTCGACGCATTGGCAACAAACAGCCACGCCTTGTTCCTGCTGGAGGGATAGAGATAGCGCCCAGCCATCGCAAAGAAAGTGCCATATCCGGCAGCCAGACCACCTGCCATTAGCAGAGTAGATCCAGACAGAAAAGAACGCCTGTCATACTCAGCCCTGTCACACTCAGGCCCGCCAGCACCATTAGCCCCATCGGCTTCGGCAGTCATCAATTATCCTTCCCCGTCTGTTGCGAACAAAATCTACGTAACACAACAATTTCTACGCTTCCAAGTATAGACACAACAAATAAAAGACGTCAACGTCTTATTTTCTAAATTGGGGTAAAAAGCTAAGCTCCGTATTTTCCCAATCGACCTGCATTGGCCAGCGCTAAGGACATCAAGCTCTTGGCTTCGAATTGCCCCAATCCTCCTTGCAGGCACTCGGCCTCGCCGAACGTCTCGCAGCGATCCGGACGACAGTTATTTGACACTAGCACGGTAGGGACTGGATGCCAACTGTGCGCTGAAAGCACACTGGGCGTACTGTGATCTCCTGTAACAATCAACACCTCGGGATCCAAAGCGAGAATCTTTGGCACACAAGCGTCCACTTCTTCGGTACGTTGAACTTTTTCGTCAAAATTGCCATCTTCCCCGGTACTGTCTGTATACTTGAAGTGAATAAAGAAAAAGTCGTACTGCGACCAATTTTCGCGTAGGACATCCATCTGTTGATCGAGTGTTTCGGCCTGGCCTACCACATCCATGCCGACTAGTTGGGCCAGCCCTTTGTACATAGGGTACACGGCAATTGCCGCAGCGCGCAAACCATACACTTCCTGATAGCTGGGCAGGTTGGGTTTGCCCGAAATTCCTCTCAAAGTGCAGGCGTTTGCATGCGACTGGTCAGCCAACAACTTGCGTGCCTGTAGGATAAACTCCTTAGCAACTTCTACCGTTTTGTCACTATCAGGATCTGTGGCTACTGGATCGAGTGGAGGAACACCCGTGGCTTGTGGATCGGTATCCAGAACATGGCCGCCCAATTTCCCCTGGTTAGGGCCCGTACCGCGAAACACGACGACAAATCGATGTTCCTTAACTGGCTCGACGAATATTTCAACATTTGGAATATTGACCTGACGCAACTTGATTGCCAGTGGGGCGCTCTGCTCGGTTGGTATGCGACCGGCACGCCGATCGGAAATATTCCCTTGGGCATCGAGCGTACAAAAATTACAACGGATGGCCACATCACCTTGCTGTAGTTCAAAACCTATACCCGTAGCCTCAAGTGCTCCACGACCAATGAGGTATTGGATTGGGTCGTAGCCAAACAGACCCATGTGGCCCGGTCCACTCCCAGGGCTAACCCCCGGAGCGACAGGAATGCTACCACCGCAGACTCCCCGTCTTACCAAATCATCGAAATGAGGGGTACGAGCCGTTTCCAGCTCGGTCAAGCCACCTGGCTGTTGTGGTAAACCACCCAGCCCATCGGCCACAAGCATGACAATTTTACTGTCGTTTTGGATGTGCAATTGTCGTGTGAGTTGATGTAGGTCCATGGAGTGTTGAGTGTTGAGTGTTGAGAGTAGAGAGTAGAGAGTTGATAGATAACTAATTGCAGATTGCAGTACTAAGCGGATGGTTAGCCTGGATTTTTCATAAACTTTGTCGCGAGAGGTCGAAGAGTGCTGTGGCTGCAAGGCAAACGATGATTTGGGTGCGGAACGTATTGTCTATACTTGAGCACACCCAAATGATCGTTTAACGCAGCAGACGCAGTGCTATTCGGACTCGCAGCAGAATGTTTATGAAATATTCGGGTTAGGGAGCATTTCCCTACCACTGTCTCCTATCGTGGCGAGCCAATCTCGTTCTGACAAGCCCTGACATTTGGGTACCTGGTCGGTTAGAATTTATCTTTCAGATGAAGACATAAGTGCCTATTCCCATGACCACCAACAGGTTGGAAGCCTGGAGTACATTGGCCAGATATGGGATAGTCACTTATCCGCTTTGTATTCTTGGAGTACATGATGCCTACCCCACTGATTACCTACGACTCCCAAGGAGTTTTGCTGCCGAAGCACGGTCTGACAACGGACGATCTGTCTGCTATGGGGTCGCAACTGCTTGCGGCGCGTGACGAAGTCCTGGCTGATGCGCGTCTCTGGGCCTCGGGAGGTGAAATTCCCAGCGCAAAACGTCCGCTTGACGCCGGTTTTACCGAGCTGCCAGAACGGCTTCTGGCCGAATATCATGAACTGGGTCCCAACAGCGAAGTGGGACGTATCCGGGCCACTGCCGATCGATTGGCCGCAACCGTTGATCACGTGGTGGTATTGGGAATTGGCGGTTCATACATGGGAGCGAGGGCGCTCCAGGAGGCGTGTTGTCACCCTTACCACAATAGGCTGCCGCGCAATCGGCGTGGTGGGCGACCCCGTATCTCTTATGCAGGCAATCATGTCGATAACGATGTCTTACAAGGATTACTCGATCTACTGAAGCCGAGTAACATTTCAGAGCAGGCCGATTCGTCGGAGCAGGGCGGTGCAGACACTGATTCTAAGAATCACGAGGCCCTGGAAGAGCGTTGGGCCATCGTGGTGATCAGTAAAAGTGGTGGCACCCTGGAGACGGCTGCGACTTTTCGTTTGTTACTGAATCCGTTGCGTGCTGCTTGTGGCAACCGCAATGACGAACTGGCCCAGTTGGTGGTACCCGTCACTGGAAAGTCAGGGAAACTATTCGACTTGGCTGCGGAACTAGGTTGCCCCGACGTATTCCAAGTACCCGACGGTGTGGGCGGTCGATTCTCGATTCTCTCGGCGGTGGGTCTGTTACCAGCATCCGTGATGGGGCTGGATATTGTCGAGTTACTGCAAGGTGCGGTGGCCATGAACGAACATTTTCGTACAGCCCCTCCAGGTGAAAATTGTGTTCTGGATTACACCAACGTTTGTCATCTAATGGAAGCTCGTCAAGGAACCGACATTCGCCTGCTATCGACCTGGGGCAATCGGCTCGAAGCTGTAGGATTGTGGTACGATCAACTATTGGCTGAAAGTCTGGGCAAGCAGGAACGGGGTGCCATGCCGCTGACCGTAGTCAACACACGTGACCTGCATTCGCGAGGACAACAGCACCAGGAAGGCAAGCGTGACAAACTCATTACCAATCTGATCGTCGACAAGCCCAACTGCAAACCGCTACCCATTGGTCGTAGCGAACAGAATCAGGATGAACTCAATACCTTGGCCAGCAAAACTTTTCCCGATATCCTGGAAGCTGCCTGTGCCGGCACCAATCAGGCTTACCGCGACGAGAATCGGCCGACGACCAACTTGACCTTGCCAGCGTTGAGTGAACATGTCCTGGGTCAGTTGTTTCAAATGTTTATGCTCACGACGGTAGTCGAGGGTCGCTTAATAGACATCAATCCCTACGGTCAACCCGGCGTTGAAGCGTATAAAAATAACATGAACGCAATTCTGCGAGGCTAACTCCTATTATGACGACAGAAATTACCTGGCTCGGGCATGGCAGTTTTCAAGTTCTCACATCAGGCCAGACACTTTTGGTCGATCCCTTTTTAGACGACTCGCCAACTTCACCGTTGAAGGCCGACTCAATCATCGCCGATTCCATCCTCATTACCCATGGCCATTTCGACCATATTACCGATGCCGTCAAAATCGCCCAGCACAATGGTGCTATGGTCGTGGCCAATTTTGAAATTTGCAATTGGCTGCAAGCACAGGGTATTCCAGAGGCTCAGTTGGAACCCATGAATGTGGGTGGCAGTATTGGGCAACCTTACGGACAGCTCAAAATGACCCTGGCCCATCACAGTTCCAGCTTGCCCGATGGTACCTATGGCGGACTGGCTGCGGGCTACCTCCTGGATCTGGAAGAAGGTCATGTCTATTTTGCCGGCGATACGTCGCTCTTTCTGGACATGAAATTGATCGGACTCACCGGCCTGGAGCTGGCCATTCTGCCCATCGGCGATCGCTTCACCATGGGCCCAGACGACGCGTTAGAAGCGGTCAAGCTACTGGGCCCCAAACGAGTGTTACCCTGCCACTACAATACATGGCCACCTATCGCCCAAGACGCAAATGCCTGGGCGAATAACGTACGTGGGCAGACCGCAGCAGACCCTGTCGTGATGGAACCTGGAGAAACGGTAAAGTTGTGAATAGTTGAGAGTCAGAGAGGATGAGAGTCCGGAGTTAAGAGCAAAATTTATTCATATCAACCATTAGAAATGACAAACAATACTGCCATGCTCAATTCGTCAACCCTATCTGTCTGCTTGCGTTGGATCTCGATTGCCAGTTCGCTGCTGTGGGCTTTTACGTTTGCCTCATCTGCCACCTGGGCGCAGGTGGCAGAACCGTTAACTTGGAAATTCACAACTGACGATACCTTCAATTACCGCCTCACTCAGCAAGTCAAAATGACGATGAAACTGGCAGGTGGAGGAAATCTTCAAACTAACGTCAACCAAATCATCGATTTTTCCTGGCATGTCGAAGAAGTAGCAGACACGGGTGTAGCTGTATTGACTCTCCAAATCAAGCGTCTCGAATTGAATGTCGAGGGTCCGGGACAACAAGGCCTGCATTTTGACTCTTCCGCCAAAGAAAGACCCGTCGGATTTGCAGCCATACTCGCTAACCCACTGAAGTCCCTCACCTCAGAAACCTACCGCATGACCCTCTCACCGCGCGGAAAATTCAGCCAAATCGAAATTCCCGAAGCACTACTTGAGGCATTCAAGAATGCACCAGCCAGCAAGTTGATGGTTAGCCTCGCCACACCCGAGGCCTTTCAAGCCATGCTGCAATCTTGTTGGCTTGTCTTACCAAAGAAAGGACCCCTTCAACTGGATCAAGAGTGGACCGTTACCTCGGAAACGGCTAATCAGTTACTGGGAGGTACGCCACACAGAACGAACACTTACCACTACGTCGGTCCGCAAACAGTCGACTCACAGCCTCTGGAAAAATTCACCCAAAGGGCAATTACCAAGTTTGATACAACAGCGGACACGGATGGCACAACAATACAGATCGTGGAGCAGCAAGCCTCGGGCGAGACCCTCTTCCATCGCTCCGCAGGACGGCTTGAATCGTCCACTAACAAGCAAACGATGACCTTACGCTTCACCACCGACCAACAGTCCGTCGAGCAAACTCTGGAACAAATGGTTCAGTGTCAGTGGATAGGAGCGAGATAATTTAGTTCTCCTCACCCCTCACCTGTATTTCGTCCCCGTGAACTCGCACTTCAAACGTATCGATCTGGATGCTTGGGTTATCGCACCAGGTTCCATCACAGGTGCGAAACCGCCAGGCATGCCAGGGACAGACCACGGTGCCATCTTCAGCCAGCGGCCCTGACGCTAGTGACGCCCCCATATGAGGACATAAGTCATCGATGGCCGTATATTGTCCATGCTGCAGAAACACGGCCACCAAACGATCTCCCACCTGAAATGCGCGTCCCTCGCCCTCGACAATTTCACCCACTTTAGCGACCGTCACAAAATCCGGCATCGCATCTGCTTCCTGGTTAGAGCCACGACAATTCATCCAACCATCGTAATCTTTCTGCTTACAATGGACTAGCGGATCGAAAAGCCCTGGCCCAACGGCACCTGGAGGATTACCCTGATTGGAAAGGTAGCCCCATCAAACCATTCCACCCGCACACACAACTTCATGCCTGACACACCAGCCAACACACCAGCCAATACTAATCTGAATGCCTCCGATGTGGGTTATCGAGAATTCCAGCAACTGATTCGTCACATGTATCTGGAAAAAGACGTGGCCCGCGGCATTGATGGAACTTTCATGTGGTTGATGGAAGAGGTCGGTGAATTGGCAGCCGCGTTACGAGAGGGAACCAAAAAAGAACAAGCGGCCGAATTCGCTGACGTACTCGCCTGGCTAACTACCATTGCCAATGTGGCTGAAATCGATTTAGCAGAAGCCATTCAGTGCAAATACGGCTCAGGTTGCCCCGGTTGCGGCCTACTTCAATGCACTTGCGATGAGGCGGAAAAACCATGACAGGCGCCGCCTATGACAAGAAATCGATGACTTACTTGTGGATCATGATCTTCCCGGTCCTCTTTCTATGGCCAACTGGAGCAGCGGCCACTGGTTCTTCTTCCACGGCGGAAATTGTCGAACTGCAAATCGGATTTGGCGGTCTTTACAAATTGGGCTGCTGGACTCCGGTCTCCATCACTCTCCAGGGTGGTGAAAAAGAAGAAACAGGACGGGTCGAACTCGTGGTTACGGACACCGACGGTGTTCTTACCACCGTTCCCAGCCCAACGATTCATCTCGAACCTAAGCAACTCAACAAGGTCTCGATGCTGATGCGACCTGGACAAGCCCAAGGGCTACTGCAGGTCCGATGGTCGGTTGCAGGTCAGATCCACTCTCAACGCACGTATTCCCTCGATTCGACTGAAAGAAATCAAAGCCAAGAAGATTTGCCGGCAAACGAGAACACAGTCCCCGCCGGCCTGCCCTCTACCAACCGACTGTTGCTGGTAGTGGGCCCCCCACCTGGAATCACTCAATTGATACAGACGATCCAGGCAGAAAATACTTTGGCGACGACCCATGTCGCTCACGCCCTGAACACCGAACGGTTACCTACCCTTCCGTCCGGCTATGACAGTATCGACACCATGGTGCTGACAACCTCCGATCCGACCATCTACGACCCTCTCCTTGCCAATCCGGAAAGATTGCATGCGTTATCTCAATGGATCGATCAAGGAGGGCGGCTGATCCTGTTCTGTGGTCGCTCAGGTCCCGACCTGTTGCCTTCAGGAAAACCTTTGGCCCAATTGATTCCGGGTCATTACCAAAGGCAGCTACCTCTGCGAAACTTATTGCCTCTAGAAACATTCAGCGGCGACTATCAATCTTTGGCACGAGGCCGACTCCGACTACAGGTCCCCAAATTAACCAAGGTGTCTGGTCATATCCTCGCTTTTGGCGGTCGTAGCCCAACCGATTTGCCACTGGTCATTAAATCAGCGCGCCAACTTGGGGAAATTATTTTCATCGGGATCGACGTTGACCTGCCTCCTTTTCGTGATTGGTCAGGACGTGCGAGTCTGTTGCGTAAATTGTTAGACTGGCAGCCCCAAGAATTCAGCTCGGGACAGCAGCTTAGCCCAACACAAACGACGGGGTACGACCTGACTACCCAGTTACGAGGAGCCCTGGACCAACATTTTACCGACGTAGAAACTATTTCCTTTGCGCTGGTAGCCATTTTAGCAATCGGCTACATCGGCCTGATTGGCCCGGGCGATTACTTTTTCTTAAAAAGAGCCCTTCGAAGAATGGAGATGACTTGGCTCACTTTTCCACTGATTGTGGTGGGCACATCCGTGGGCGCTTACTGGCTTGCCACAACCAGCAAAGGAAACCAATTACGTGTGGCCCAGATAGAAATTGTCGATGTGAATCTGACTCATGAGAGCAGATCTCTCGGCAACCGAGTGCCCGGCTACAATGTTCCCAGCTATAATGTTCCCAAGAGGGGGACTACGGAAGAAACTGAGGCCGAAACGGCTGGCGGCGGATTGATACGGGGAACCGTCTGGACCCATATTTTCAGCCCAAGTGCCATGCGTTACCAGCTTACCATCGATCCATGTCTTCCAGGTCAGCCTTCCGCACCAGTCGAAGACATCCGTTCTACGACAAAATCAAAATCCCCCAAATCGATCGTTTCCTGGCTGGGGCTCCCGGGCCGATCCTTGGGTGGCATGCAATCAGGCGGAACCCAAACAGGCCCATTGGAACGGGGATACACATTCGGAGAGTCACTCCAATCCCTCCAGGGCCTACCCATTCAAGTATGGTCGACCAAAACGATTAATGCCCAGTGGTTTGCTGAAGGAACTCCTGCCTTTGAAATGGAGCTTCGGCAAACCAGCGACCAATTGCTCACCGGTCACATTTCCAATCACCTGGGTGTCGAATTGACCGACTGTCTATTACTCTACGGTCGCTGGGCCTACCATTTGGCACGTCTCGGAGATGAGCGAACCATCAAAATCGACGACAACCTGCAACCGCGAACTCTCAAAACGATGCTCACCAACGCATCGGCGGGAGACACGGCGGCCACGCGTATAGCTGAAGACGGCACTGTATTCTTTGACCGACTTGGCACCGATGTGGCGCGCATCGTCAAGGCAATGATGTTTTACCAAGCCATTGGCGGTGCCAGCTACACAGGTGCCTTAAACCGTTACCAACACCAAATTGATATGAGTCAGTTGCTGACCACAGGGCGTGCCATCTTGCTGGCACGCGCTCCAGGCAGCGGCAGCCAATGGCTTCACAACCACAAGCGGTTAGGTAGCAACCAAGACCAGCATTGGCTCTACTACCGTTTTGTCGCAACTGTCCAGGAGTGACACACCGTCCTACAATTTATGGCTACTTAATCCACCATCACCCCCAACCCACCAAACAAACGTGATCGAAATTCGTGACCTGACCAAAAAGTATGGCGAACTGTTTGCCATCAAGAAAATCGAGTTAACTCTCGAGCGGGGCGATGTATTTGGTTTCATCGGCCCCAATGGAGCCGGCAAAACAACCACCATGCGAATTCTTGCCACCTTGCTCAATCCCACCTGGGGTGAAGCTTACGTGGACGGCTATTCCATCTACACCAAGCCTAAAGACATTCGGCGTATCATTGGCTACATGCCCGATTTCTTCGGTGTGTACGATAACATGAAAGTGATCGAGTATCTGGAATTCTTTGCAGCCGCTTATCGCATCAAGGGCCCTAAGCGGCGTCAGGTCTGCAATGAGGTCCTAGAACTGGTCGACCTGGGTTACAAACGGGATGCCCTGGTGACCAGCCTGTCGCGCGGCATGACGCAACGGTTAGGACTGGCCCGTGTTCTTCTCCACGACCCGCAAGTACTGTTGCTGGACGAGCCGGCCAGCGGCCTTGATCCGCGGGCACGAATTGAAATTCGCAGTCTGCTTAAAGAGCTGCGAAATTTAGGCAAAACCATCATGGTCTCCAGCCACATCTTGCCGGAACTGGCCGACATCTGCAACAAAATCGGTATTATCGAACGGGGCGAGTTAATCGTTAACGCAAACGTTGACGATGTGATGAAGCAAGTTCGTGACCAAATGGTATTGATCATTGATGTCCGAGGCGACCGGGAGTCAGCGGCCCGCCTACTCGAGAAGCATTCGAGTGTTGATAAAATCACCATCAAAGAAGAAGGTTTGACCGTGACCCTCACGGCAGACAGTAACGACTACAGCCAACTCGCCCAGTTACTGATCGAAAATGGCCACGCACTCACCAAATTGGCCGAAGAAGAGATCAACCTGGAAACAGCCTTCATGGCATTGACCCAAGGGATCACTTCTTAAATGCGGAATTCAGATTGCGGATTGCGGAATCAGGTAAAAATACATACCTCGATCGATTCGTAGGCAGGTTGACAATCGGTCCACAAATGAGGAAACTGGTCCACACACACAGGCGTGCCGCAATTCCGAATTCCGAATTCCG
The DNA here is from genome assembly GCA_039831705.1 of Pirellulales bacterium. Classification (GTDB taxonomy): domain Bacteria; phylum Planctomycetota; class Planctomycetia; order Pirellulales; family Lacipirellulaceae; genus JAJRWS01. The sequence goes on from JBDOMT010000123.1 coordinate 22,613, forward strand.
CAATCCGAATTCTGAATTCTCCCTCGCCCCGTTCGTCTAGTGGCCTAGGACACCGCCCTCTCACGGCGGAGACAGGGGTTCGACTCCCCTACGGGGTATAAAATGTCCCACATAGGTACTCATATGGCACTTATGTGGGACATTTTTGCTTGTTTCGTAGGGTTTGTGATCAGAATGTCCAAATAGGTACTCATTTCAGTGCAGCGCATATGCAGCGCTAGGCACTATGTTTTCAATGGAATCGATTTTGAGTGCAGCGCTTTTTGCAGCGCGAACCCCAAGTTCAGAGGTGGCCGTCGCCTGGGCAATGTGCGCCCTGGTGACACTCAGGTAGTGATCTCTCGCTATCATCGGCGGATTCACTCCCAACTTGGGAGACAACTTTACGATCGTTACCGTCGGCATCCGTACTGGCGAGTTTGATACGATCGTCGGCAATCCTGGCACCGGTTTGAAATATGAGTCGCAATATTTTACTGATCAAGTTTTGATTGAAATCATCGCCACGCTGCCGGGCGACTTTAACTTGGATGGGGATGTCGATGGCCATGTTTTTCTAAAATGGCAGCGGGGCGAATCGCCCTTGCCACTGAGCACAGCAGATCGGTCCGACTGGGAAGCGAATTTCGGTGCGATTGCACCTATCTCAGTATTCTCAATCGCCGTCCCCGAACCGTCGACCACGTTCTTGCTAATGTTAGGAATGGCAGCCACAATCTACTTCCGGTATAAAACCCAAAGCATTGAGCGAAGTTAACAATTCGATGAGAGCCATCCCGTTGGGGAGGGCCGTATAAAATGTCCAAATGTGAAAGTAGGAACAAGTGGCGCATTCAAGGAGCAAGCGGTCTCATCAAGGAACAGGCGATTCGTCTAAGGAAAAATCGGCGCTGCAACGATCGAATTCATTGAAACACGCTCGCCAGTCAAAACCTAACGGTTTGACCGACGCTCAGGCGACAAAACTGGTACTGCGTTTGATGGCCATCCCAGGACGCAGTGGTGAAGAGCAAAAGGTCGCTAAATTTATTACCAACCAGTTGTGCCGGGCGGGGGCTAATCCGGTCGCCATTCGTAGCGATCAGGCCCACCAGAAGACACCCATCGCGGGCCAAACGGGCAATCTGGTTTTTGAAATGCCGGGCACGTTACGCGGTCCACGCCGACTGTTGGTTGCCCACATGGATACCGTGCCTATCTGCGTGGGAGCTCAGCCCGAATGCCACGGTCAGCGTGTGATTTCTTCGGACCCGCAAACTGGCCTGGGAGCCGACAACCGGGCCGGAGTCGGCGTACTCCTCAGTACGGCTCTGGCTATCCTGCGACAACAACTGCCACACCCTCCACTCACTTTTTTGTGGACGGTTCAGGAAGAGGTCGGCATGCAAGGGGCCCGCTTTGTCCGCTTGGGTTTGCTCAAAAAACCTCAGTTGGCATTCAATTGGGACGGCGGATCTCCAGAAAAGTTAACCATCGGCGCCACAGGCGGGTACCGGATGAAAATTGACATCCGCGGCCGAGCCAGCCATGCGGGCGGAGCCCCCGAAATGGGCATCAGTGCCATCGCTGTCGCCTCGTTGGCGATCACCGATTTGGTTGAAAGTGGCTGGCACGGTTTGATCTGCAAGGGAAAAAACCGTGGCACCAGCAATGTAGGGGTCATCTCCGGTGGCATGGCGACCAATGTGGTAACCGATCATGTCACTTTGCGTGCAGAAGCCCGCAGCCACGATCCCAAGTTCCGTTTGCGAATTGTTACCGCCATCGAGAAAGCATTCACGCGCGCGGCGGGCAAGATACGCAGTGTCGATGGAGCATGCGGCCAGGTGGAAATCGATGGACGCTTGGAATACGAATCGTTTCGACTCGCGACGGACGACCCATCCTGTGTCGCTGCCCAACACGCCATCCGTGCCGCTGGCAGAGAACCAGAATTGGCCGTTGCCAATGGCGGGCTCGACGCAAATTGGCTGACCGCTCGGGGAATTCCTACCGTATCGCTCGGTTGTGGACAATCCAATATCCACACCGTATTAGAGGAATTGCAACTGGATGAATTCCACCGTGCGCGCCAACTTGCTCTCTCCCTGGTGACAGGTAGCGAGTAAAACAACTTCACCAATTCATGGCAGCGAGGCTCAATCGATCTTGCATGTATCAAACTGCTTACACAATGCCACGCAAGAGAATCGAAACAGATCATTGTGCTTTGCCTTACTGCATCATAATATCCTGAAGGTTTCGCCTAGAAGGCGAGGGTTTTTATATCCCAGAAGTGTGACAATAATATGCAGGTGGGTGTTCGTAGCATTGCATAATGGATGTTTGCGCTACGCTTAACCTGGATATCGATGCCTTGTGATAAATGCAGAGGCCGCAAAGAACGCAGAGGTGCGCAGAGATATTTTCTATCCTTTTCTGCGGCACTCCGCGTCCTCTGCTCCTCTGCGTTATAAATTTTCGTTGAACAGAGTCGAACGTCACACCCTACAATCGGATACTGATGATTCCGGAGAGAGCCAAGGCAATCGCAGTCAGAACGAAGGTTATTGGCATACCAAGTTGGGCAACTCCAATCTCCGCACATCGGGGACCAATGACGGCAATCGACCAGGCTCCCCCCATCATCAAACCCGATGCCAAATTCGTATGTCGTGGCATCAGGTGCTGAGCGAAGGCAATGCTCACAGGTATCATAGAGGCAAATCCAATCCCGCCAGCTACTGCCAACAGATAACTAATTTCCAGTGGCGCATAGGGAAACCAACCAATCAACGGTGCAAATCCGATCGGCACTAGCACCATTGGCCATTTCTCTTTTCCAGGACGTATCAGCAGGCCAGCGAATACACCCCCCAGAGCCATACCGATCAGTGTGGCCGCATTGAAATTGCCAACCAAGGGAGCTGCGGCCGTGGCAACCTGCCCAGGACTCCAATCTTGATGCTCCGCAAGCACACACCCTTCTGCCCAACGAACATACAAATAGAGCAGCGCCATATTAACACTGAATCGGACCGCTGCTGCCGTATACAAAATGGCCATCATAGCCCACTCAATTTTAGGGGCCGACTGGTCCGACAGGTTGTGTTTGGCAACATGAACTGGAGCAAGAAGAGATATATTGCGCTGAAGAAAAATGACCAATAACAAACCGAATACCATCGTCATGGGAAGCCATTGGAACCCCGTTGCGGACGATAGCAACCGAGGCCACAAAAAGGCGCCTGCAACTCCACCCACCATACCCGAAACAAAAAAGATACTCACCGCTGAGGTGCGCGCATGCCGTCGGAGCTCGCCAATGGTGGCCGCCCCCACAGGATGAAACATGCCTACGCCAATCATCCCCACAGCATAAATTAGGGTAAGTGAAACTAGCCCACCAGCCAGTCCGAGTGAACCAATGCCTAATGCACTCAAAAGCATGCCGAAAACGGCCAACTGTCGGGTTGAGAGACGATCGCTAACAAAAGCACAAATTGGTTGAGCTAAGCCAGAAAAGAGTGATCCCATGCCTAACAGCCAGGCCGACTGTTTGGGTGTCATCGACAGGCGTACCTCCAGCAGGCCCAAAGTTGAAGGCAGCAGGGCCGCCAGCGCGTCGACTGCCACATGGCAAACCAAGATTGCCACAAAAATCATCTTAACTGTCTGCGCAGGATATGTGTCGTTGGAATCCGCTTCAATCACCCGGTCTTGACTCATTCAGTTTTCGCTCGCACCCAAGTCTGATCTTTTTTGTAGCGTTGAGCGCGATCGATCACCGTGGCGTTGTCACTCGTTTGGATCACTCGATCCAGGGCACGGTGGAACTCCTCTTTATGGGGTTCACGCAGGCCACGATGATGGGCCAGTTCAACCAAGCTTGCACATGCCTGCTGGGCCAATTTGGGGTCGTCAACGTACGCCACAATAAATCGGAGCGTCTCAATGATGCGTATCGCAGAAGCCCGCCGCAACACCAATCGCTGCTCCTGGTCACGCGTCGCCATTTCCATCGCCTTTTGCAACAATCCCAACTTCTCTGCAAGCGGTCGCTGGTCGGGTAAAGGAGCGACTCGAATCAATGCCCGCAACATGGCGATGCGATGGGCCGGATGCACATCGGTTTTCACCAACTCCATTAGTTTTGAGGCAACCGTTGCGTTGGGCCAGTTGCTGATGGCTCGGATTCCAATTTGGTGAACCTTGGGATTCGGATCGTCGATCGCCCCTTCAATGATTTTCAACGACACACCGCCTCCCACACGCCCAAGTGTCGAATAGAGTGCTAAGCGATCGGTTTCAGAGAGTTCACCCATTGCAGCCAATAGCGGCTGGGCTCTTAGTTCAACATCCGCAATCCGAACACAGACAAACATCACGTTCTTCTCTGCTGCGGTCCGTTCAGGTCCCGACTTGGTCCTGAGCACGCCTTGAACCATACCTGCCAAATGGTGTGAGTTGGCCAATTGTCCCAGTGCGGTCATCGCCGCTATGCGGACCGACGTTTCATCGTCTACGGCAGCAGCCAGAAGCTGGGGAATCGCATCCACCGAACGTCGCTCGGCAAGTATTCGGATTAGAATCACCCGAATATTTGACGATCCCTCGGTCAACGCTAATGTACTCACCACATCCGCAAGCGACGATGAAACCGTGTCGCCAGACAAACGTTCTAAGCTGGCTCGGACTGCCGACTGTTGCTCTTCGGAAGGGGTCGCCAGCAATTTGAGCAACTGAGGCAAATCGGTCACATTGCCTAGTGATCCCAATGCACGAATGGCGCTGTTTTGGACTTTTTCTTCTTGGCTAGATGTAAGTAACTTCACAACTTCAGGCCGAGCAACCGAGTCCGCGCGAATCGCCAGTGCATTCAGCAAGCCAATCTGCGCCTCGTGAGACAATTTTGGTAATTGTTCAGAAAATATCTTGGTCGCCATCGATCCTCTAGCCCCGGTACGAACCTGTTCAAGCCCGAGAGATCTTAAGTCTTTATCCTCTTCACCCAATAAATTGACAATCACCAGAACCAGATCTGAACTAGCCTCCTGCGCACTTCCCAATGTGCTCACAACAGATAGGACGAACACCAAAGAGCATATTCCACGAATCATCACGCGCGGGCCTTTCGGGATAGTAAGTGGATAGCGAAGCACGGCCTGTTCAGTTACTTCCCCACACATGCAAGTAAACCACGTGTGGCTGCCACCCGGATTTGCTTTGGCTGACTTCCGCCTGTGAGTGCTGCATAGATCACTCGGGCTTCGGCCTTGTTGTCGCTGGCCAACAGGGCCTCAGCACATGACAATGATGCATTGGCAACCGCACTTTTCGCTGTTGCTTGCTGTGGCTTAGCCTCTGCTAGCGCCTTAGCGGCTGCTGATGAACGAATGGCACCTAGCGCATCAGCGGCGGAACTGGCAATCGGGCCTTTGTCACTAGCCACAAGTTGACCGAGGGATGGAACACTGGCCCCATCTTGACGCGCGCCTAATGAAGCGATCACGCCAATCTTCAACTCACCTTCAAGTGTTGGCAATGCGTCACGCAGCGCCTGGGCTGCAGCCGAGGTTGGCATGGATTCCAACGCATAACGGGCCATGTGCGAGTATTCTTTTTGCGGCAACAGCCCGGCCAACGCTCGTACCGATACGCTTGAGCCAACCACTCTCAGTTTGCGGCAAATGAAATCCTTGGCGGCACGCGAAACATCGGTTTGCAGCACCGCCGCGAGTCGGGATTCTAGTTTTTCACGCGCAGCCTTATCACCGTGGGTATCGACCACCGCTTGATCGATCGGGTTGAGTGCGGTACGGTCTTGACCCCAGTCATAAGTATTCAAAGCCGCAAAAGCTTGATCTAACATAATGAGCGTCCCTAATTTAATGAACAACGATTCCAGTAAGAATATCCCTTAATCACAGATGAAATTTCACAGACCCTAAAGCTGCCACGGTTCGCGGCGGGCCCGATCGAGGTAGCGATTCGCTTCCTCGTCGCCAGGGAATTCTTGTTGACTCGCATCCCACTTCAACGAACGTTGCAAGGTGTAGGCGATAATGCCCAAATGACTCACCATGACGGAGTTGACCGCTAATTCGATGTCGCGGAAAGGTCTTTCACGCGTCTTCACACACTCGATAAAGTCTCCGTAAATGCCACCACTGCCTTTATAGATTGGTATCGGTTTGGCTTCCCGTTTCTCATTCGGCGTGCCTTCAACTTGTAAATTACCCCACTCGGGACGATTGTGGTGCAGCAACATGCCGTTGGGGTACCGATAGGTCAGGTGTTTTTTGTCCTGGTCCTGATGATAAATTACTTCTTTGGGCTGCAACTCACGAACATCGACAACGAAAGTAGCACCACCAAAATGATGCGCTCCCCAGTCGGTCATGCCACCGCCGGAATAGTCGATGTAGGAACGCCAACTGTCGCCGCTGGTCGAGAAACTGCCCGAGCAACGTTTGCTATTGTAAGGTGCCCATGGCGCGGGCCCCAGCCAGAGCTCCCAATCGATGTCGTCGGACTCCGGTTCGGGTGGCAGATCACACGGTTTTGAAAGCGGTCCCACGTTGACGTTGATCGCTTTGATCTGACCCAACTCACCACTCCAACATGGAACCAAGTGATCCCGATAGTCGTCCATCACCCGTTGGCTGCCACCTGAAACCACCCGCGAGTAGCGGCGGGCCGCCTCAATCATTAGTGGGCCTTCGCGCAATGTGCGAGTTTCGGGCTTTTGGCAGTAGACATCTTTGCCGTTGCGACAAGCTTCGATCACCATGATCGCATGCCAGTGGTCCGGAGTGGCAATATGAACCGCATCGATATCGTCACGGGCCAGTAATTCACGAAAGTCGTTGTAAGCTTTGCAGTCGGAGTTCTGGTAGTGGTCGTCAACTTTGCCTTTGGACGTATCGCGAACGGTTTTACGAACGTCACTCAAGGCAACATACTGAACGTCCTTTCGGCCAAGGAAGGCCCCCTGATCGCCTCTCCCCATATTGCCGATGCCAATGCCGCCCATGACAATTCGATCGCTCGCCGGTGGCAGGTCCGCATTGCCCAACGCGGTAGATGTCATGACGTAAGGCATCGCGGCGGCTGTGCCAGTCGTTTTTAGAAAATCACGGCGTGTGGGATAGGGTAGGCTGCCCATAGCAATAACCTCATGGGAATGATGTGATAGGAAACATCCTTATTAATCTACAAAAGGTCTCTTGTCCAGTTCCGAACGGTCAGATTGGTCGTCAGAAGGTTGAAGAATGACGTTAACCCGAATATTTCATTAACCGACATTTCCCATTTGGAATTGCCTAAAACCAGTCCAGGCTCGGAATGTTGCCCATTGCAACAAGCTGCACCACTCCGTGTCTGTCGCATGGAATTCTTTTCGCATTTTCTCGGCCCACATCTG
>JBDOMT010000348.1:0-30016 GCA_039831705.1 Pirellulales bacterium
CCCCACGGCTAGATGCTTTCGCCACTTCGTGGCGATTGCGGTAAGTAAGCCACAACCAGAAAGTCGGGCTTTAGCCGACTGTCGGCGAACCCACCGCCTTCAGGCGGTGGTCTTCAGTTGTCACGGTATGCTCAGGAGTCCACTATCCGCCGCCGCTAAGGACGACCGTGTTGGATGATGACATTGACATGTTCTTCACTGTACGATGGGGAGAGGTGGCATGGAGAGAATACCATGCCCGTCCGTTAGATCCCGCAGCTAATGCGAGTCGCTTCTTTGCCACGAGTATGTCGGATAGGCTACACGGGATCTAAATTATTTTCTAGCTGGGAGGAAGTATTAATATTTACTTGTTTGTCATTAGTGGCTTGCATCGTGCTAGTGATCGGAACGCAATGTCTAGGAGATACAATCACGGACTTCTCCTTCAATCTAACTTTCGAAGATCACATTTCGCCTTTTTCGACTTCAAGTGACACAGTTCCTTGAAGATTTGCCTTGTTGCAAAACGCGGATACCATTATTGTTCGTGAAAGGCCGTCCTATTCTTTATCTCGCAAATTACAATTAGTGCTCAATCTGGAATTTCTGCAGGCCGCTTAGAAATTAACTTGCATTCCGCGCCACCGATTGGGTAGAATCATTGGTTAAATCGTAACGAGTGCGTGGGTTTGTCGCCTCCTAAGGGATTCATTAGAATGATCCAATCATGTGTTTTCAACTGACATATGCATTGATGTTCGGATTCGCCTGTGCCCAGGTGATGGCCGTTGAGTTGTCTCTTGCCACTGCCTCTAGTCCTTCCGATCCCGCGGTTGGCCGCAGCCACTGGGCTTTTCAGCCGTTGGGGGAAAAACGCCTTCCTGTTGCAAGAGACTGGTCCATCTCCCCGATTGATGATTTTGTTTTCAATCGCCTCCAGAACGCAAATTTGCAGCCTGCCACCACTGCCGACTCACGAATCCTGATTCGCCGCGTCTATTTTCAACTGATCGGCTTGCCGCCGACTCCGGAGCAAGTGCGGTCCTTTCTTGAAGATCAGCGTCCCGATGCATTTGAACGCGTAGTGGATCGGCTCTTGAATTCCCCTCAGTTTGGAGAACTCTGGGGCCGTCATTGGCTTGATCTGGCGCGCTACGCTGATTCCAACGGCCTGGACGAAAACTTTCTCTTCCGCGAAGCGTGGCGCTATCGAAACTGGGTCATAGACTCTGTCAATGCGGACCTTCCCTTCAACCGTTTCGTGCACCAACAGATCGCCGGTGATACATTGCCCTTCGAATCCACCGACCAACGGGACCGTCAGCGGATCGCCGCGGGATTCCTCGTGATTGGCCCAAAAGTGTTGTTGGGCAACGATGCCTGGAAGCAACGCATGGAAGTAGCCGATGAACAGATCGACACCATCGGTCGCGCTTTTCTCGGTCTGACACTCAGTTGTGCCCGATGCCACGACCACAAGTTTGAACCCATTCCCACGGCAGACTATTATGCGTTAGCTGGAATCTTGACCTCCACCAAGGTGATGGAGAAGCGACACATGCTCGGCCAGCAACGCGTCATGGAACGACTGGTCGGACTCGGCCCTGATGGAGAGGCGTTGGAGGCTACCTACGAAAAGTATTGGCTCGACCTTCCCAAACTCAAGGAACGTTCCAACCAGGCTAAGACGGCCTTGGGACTGTTGGAGAAGTGGGATGCTGAGGGTCTAAAGACGGTCTTAGTAAAACATCCTGACGCAATGTCAGAGGGTGCAAAGAACAAGGCGTTATCGATAGAGAAACGTGTTGAATCCCAAAAGTCGCTGGTGGCGGAACTGGACGCAGTCATTGCCAAACCTTCCAAGATCCCTCCGCGCGCCATGATCCCTGCAGACATCGATGCGCCGACTGATGAGTCTATCCGCCTCTCTGGACAGTTTGATCGACTGGGTGAGCAGGTGCCGCGGGGGTTTTTGCAGGTTCTCAGTAGCGGTAGCACAAGAAAAATACCAGATGGGAAAAGTGGTCGGATGGAGTTGGGTCAATGGCTGACCAATGTCGACGACGGGGCTGGACAATTGACCTCGCGCGTCCTGGTCAATCGCATCTGGCATCATTTGATCGGTCGAGGCCTTGTCAGAACAGTCGACAACTTCGGAAGAACCGGCGAAATGCCCAGTCACCCTGATTTGCTCGATTACCTGGCACGTGAACTGATTGATTCCAAGTGGTCGGTCAAAGCCATTGTGCGAAAGATCGTGCTGAGCCGAACCTTCGCCATGAGCAGCGATTACAATGGCCAGGCCCACGCCATCGATCCTGAAAACCGTCTACTTTGGCGTGCTCACCGCCGACGTCTTGAGCCGGAGGCGTTACGCGACGCCATGCTGTGCGCATCCGAACAATTGGATTTGTCGCCTATGGAATCCACCGTGTGGTATCTGGGTGACCAGGCTACGGCTGTGGGAAAAAACGAAGTCCGGCGGCGTACCAATTTTACCTGCCGAAGCATTTACCTGCCTGTGATTCGAAACGATTTGCCAGAACTGTTCGAAGCGTTCGATTTTGCAGATCCGCACATGACCACCGGGGCGCGCCCTCAAAGTACGGCCGCAATCCAAGGACTCTTTATGCTGAACGATGCAATGGTCATGGATGCCGCGGAAGCAACGGCCCGGCGGATTTTGGCGGACAACACAATCCATGAGGCTGGCACCCGGATCGATCGGATGTTCGATCTGATTCTCAACGACTTGCCCTCCAACGAAGAGCGAGACAGGATTCTTGCCTTTGTTGAGATATCCCAAATGCGCTTGACCCAGGAAGGCAACACCGAACCTGCGGTCCACGCATGGTCGCTGGCTTGCCATGCCCTATTTTCGATGAGCCGATTTCAATTCCTGGATTAAAATTATGTCCTGCCATCAATTTTCTCAATCCATGACCCGTCGCGCCATGCTTCGTGCCAGCGCTGGTGGATTTGGCCACCTGGCTTTTTCGGCACTCGCCCTGCGGAGTGGGAGTGCCGCGGCCATAAGGACATCGAACCAATCGCCTTTGGCGGCTTTAACTCCGCACCTGGCATCTCGCGCCAAACGTATCATCTTTCTCTTCATGTGGGGCGGGCCCAGCCATGTGGATCTGTTCGATTACAAGCCACGCCTCAACCAGGAAGCCGGGAAACAGTTGGCCGGGAAAGATGTCGGCAGCAAGCGAGAAAATATTGGGAAGGTCCTGGGGTCACCTTTCAAGTTCGCCCAGCATGGCCAAAGCGGTATTTGGATGAGTGAACTTTTACCTCACTTGGCGGAGATGGCCGACAAGCTTTGTGTCATTCGCTCAGTGCACACTGAGGGTAGTGCTCACGGTGAGGCACTGTTGCGATTACATACCGGTCAGGCAAACCTGGTGCGACCCAGTGTTGGGGCCTGGGTCAGCTATGGGTTGGGATCGGAAAGTGACAACCTTCCCGCGTTTATCACTATCTCGCCGCCGCGCGGTCATGGGGGAGTGCAAAATTATGGGAATGCCTTCTTGCCAGCCATTCATCAAGGAACAGCCATTGGATCCGCCGAGATTCCGATAGAAAAAGCCGTGATTCCCAACTTGGCCAATCCCAGGTTGAATGCAGATTTGCAGCGCAGTCAGCTCGATCTCATTCAATCGCTCAACCAGAAACACCTGCGTGAAGCCAAACATGATCAAGGAATTGAAGGATTGATTGACAGCTACGAACTGGCGTTCCGCATGCAATCAACCGTGCCCCAGATCATGAGCTTGGCCGACGAATCCCAGGCGACATTAGACCTCTACGGCGTCGACTCCGAACCGACTGACAACTTTGCACGTCAATGTCTCCTGGCCCGGAAGTTTGCTGAGCAAGGAGTACGTTATATCCAGGTATCCACGGACTACACCTGGGATCACCACAAGAAAGTCGAAAAGGGCCATATCGATGAGGCGGCCAAAGTAGATCAACCCATCGCCGCCTTGCTTCAGGACCTGGACCGACGAGGCTTGCTGGACGACACCCTGGTCCTGTGGGGAGGTGAGTTTGGTCGCACACCGATGGTTGAAAACGTCGACGGCCGCGGTCATCATCCACAAGTGTTCACTGTTTGGATGGCGGGTGGGGGCATCCGGCCTGGTTTCACTTATGGCCGGAGCGACGACTTTGGGTATCATCCTGTTGAGAACCCGGTTCACATGCACGACCTCCATGCCACCTTGCTCCACTCCCTGGGATTGGATCACGAACGGTTGACTTACCGCTATGCCGGGCGCGATTTCCGCCTGACCGACGTCTATGGGAATGTTGTGCATGACATTCTGGAGTAGGATTGATATCGTCAGTATCCACAACGAGCAGCCCCAAGTCGACGTTGCCGGGTTACGGACGAAAATTTGAATGTGAGATTAGGTCGACACGGTCGTCCCTGTTACGATAGTACGGTAGCGGAAAGACTCTAGGTGACATTGCTCCGATATTCTCAAAAGGCATGTAATGTGCGACTGTATGACAAAACTTTTGGCGACAGGTTTGTTTCTCGCGGTTAGCATTGGACCAACCCACGCCATTAATATCGTCCCGGTATTCAATCAGGCCAATAATGAAACCCCAACGTTTGATATTTTCAACCAGGGCATTCAAGACCTGTTCTCCTATTCCGAAGGATACTTCCAGGACATTTACGAAGACATCGGACATACGCTGACTATCAACTATTGGTACGAGGACCTCGATGACAGCTTTATCGGATTTTTTAACCCAGTGACGACTGTCGGCAATCGCATCACCGAAGCCAACATTCGCATCGATACACGCCTTGATACTGGAGGCGATTTTCGCAATTGGTACATCGATTCAACTCCCGCATCGGATGGCGAATTCGACATGGAGCAGATGCTTTGGGAAGATGTAGCCGGACCGGCCGTCGGTCATTGGACCGGCGCCTCAAGCGTACCCGATACGCTGGAAGTTGGTTATCAAGGCATTGCCAAGAATGGTTCCGCGGCACATCTGAAGTACGATATGCTCTCGACCATTCTTCATGAGTTCGGCCATGCACTCGGTATTCGAGGTGGGGCAGATCACGAAAATGCGGATGACGACTACGACCTCAACTCCAGTTTCATGTTTGGAGGCAGCCTAGCAGCAGAAATCGACGTTGACCAGGACGGCGCAGACCCCGGGCACGTGCGACCCGAGTCGATGTTGATGTGCGGCGGGTGCGGATCCACAAGCCGTCGTCGCCGACCCGGCCATGCCGACTTGTTTGCGCTTGCAACCAGCAATGGCTATTCGGACATCGACGTGCCCCGACGCGAATATTACGGCGGCGGCGTGTTTAACTTTGCCCCAAATTGGTCGGGGAATCGAACACCAGACTTCAACGACGACGCTTACGTTCGTTCCGGCGGCTTGGCTGTCATGAACGCCAGCGACACGGTCGCTAACCTGTACATTTCTCGCACCGACTTGGCCACCAGCGATCACACGCTAACTTCGGGCGGCATACTGCGGGTTGATAGCCCTTTCAGCAACGTTAGAGGAAAACTGATTATTGGCTTATCCGGAGAGGCAATTGCCGAAAACGTCGAGATTGCTAAAAACGGCGAAATCGATCTGGCTGGCGGGACGCTTAACGTCGAGGACGACTTAATTCTCACCGAGCGAGATTTTGTCGGCTCAGAAGACGGTCTGCTTTCCGGAAATGGTGTTGTGAATGTGTGGGATCTATTGTCGAACACGGGTGAAATCAAACCAGAAGGTGGCACGCTCACGATCAATGCCGATCGATTTGATTTGGATGGTAATGGATCGTTCTTCGGCAAGAGTAAGATTAACGCCACACTTGGGTCCGTCGTTTTCAATGGCCCCCATATCGGTACTTTTGACGACCAGATCGACATCGGTTTCGCTCAGCTAGCCACATTTAGTCACCCCTGGACACTCAGCAGCAATGGCGAGCTGACCATCACAGATGGCGGGTTGATCAATAACGGTGCATGGATTGCAGAAGGGATCGTTCAAATTGACCATACCGTACCCTTTGGTGTCGTCGGAGTTGGCGGAACCGGCTCGATGAGACTCTCGGCGACCAGTCAAACAACGACTTCAGGAATCGTCGATTTTCTGGGGCCATCTGTGATCGAAGGCCAGTTGCACGTGACGAGTGACTCGGCCAGGTTGAGTGGAGGGGGTACCATCACCGGATCGGCCGTGGTCACGCTCGACCCTAATTCGACATTGAATCTAGTTTTCAACCAAACCTATACCATTGCAAGCAACGCGACCTTCACTGGCGGCGGTGAGGTCGTTGTCGCCCAGTTGGCCACCTCCGTTTTCGAGCATGGATCCACCATTGGTACGCCACTGATGAATCAAGGTCGCATCGAACTGGGCAATTCGTCCGGCAAATTGAACATGGACGACACGTTTACTCAGGAAGCGACCGGCGTCATTGAATTCGAACTTGGCGGCTACCTCCCAGGATGCGATTTTGATGTTTTTGATGCGACCGGTCAGATTGTTTCGCTTGACGGAACGTTAGAACTATCGGTCATCAATGGCTTCTCTCCGCTGCCGGGCGATACGTTTGAAATTATCACCGCAGCTAGCGTTGTAGACACATTTACCACCGTCATCGGAACCGACCTGGTAGATGATATGTTCTTCGAGGTGTTCTATTTTTCTGACGCCGTCATTATCGAAGTCAACTCGGGTTTGTCGGGGGATTTCGACAATAACGGTCAGGTCAACGGCTTTGATTTTCTCGAGTGGCAACGAGGTTTTGGCAGCATCTACGACAGCAACGATCTGACCGATTGGGAAGCGAACTATGGTAATGCCGTTGCGCTTTCGGTAACCTCGACTGCGGTGCCCGAGTCGTCGACATGCTGGTTGTTGGTGCTGGGAATGGTGACGAGGCTTATCAGCCACCGGACAGCTGAGTCAAAACTTAACTGTGCGTGAGACACGCCAATTCAAAGCCGTTTTTGGACATGTTTCTAGATGAAAATCGCTAGAGAAAAAGTAGATTAAACCCGCATTTCCCAATCGACAGACAATGATCATGCTCCACAGTCGTTCACTAACCACTGCACATTATCGGCTGCATTTGATCATTGGCGGAATCCCAATTGTGTTGCTCGCCTTCCTGCCATCGGTCTGCCATGGCGCAGATGTGCAATTCAACAGTCACATTCGCCCGATTTTGTCCGAGAATTGTTTGCAATGTCACGGGCCAGATCCAGATAAACGTGAGGCTGATCTTCGCTTGGATATTGAAGAACTCGCGAAAGAGTCTGCGATCTCGCCGATGCAACCGAACAGGAGTGAGTTGTTTATCCGCTTAGTGACAGATGATGCTGATTTGCGTATGCCGCCGCCGGAGACGGGGAAATCGCTAAGTGCTACGCAAATTGACCTCGTGCGTCAATGGATCCTGGACGGGGCCAAATACGAAGGACATTGGGCATTTGAGCAAATTAGAAAAACCGAGCCGCCTCAGAGTAAGGAAGCGGTATTAACCGATATCGATCGATTTATCACCGCCGCATTAACAAAGCGTGGATTGGTGCAAGCACCTGCAGTCAGTCGGCAGCAGCTCATTCGCCGTGCGACATTTGATCTGACGGGGTTACCGCCAAAGTGGGAGGACGTGGTAGAATTTGTCAATGATCCGTCTCCGCGGGCGTTTGAGGGAGTGGTGGATCGGCTACTTAACTCTCCTCGTTACGGCGAACGCTGGGGGCGGCACTGGCTGGACATTGCGCGATACGCGGACACTTTCGGAGGCAGTGCGATCGGCTTCACAAAATTTCCGTTTTCGTACACTTATCGTGATTATGTGATCCATGCATTCAACGCGGACTTGCCGTACGATCAATTTGTGACCGAACAGCTTGCGGCCGATCAACTGGAATTGAAGGATAACGATCCAGCTTTGGCAGCGATGGGATTCTTGACCGTTGGCTTGCAGTACCGAAATCGGCATGATGTGATCGATGATCAAATTGACGTTGTGACACGAGGCCTGTTAGGGTTAACTGCTGCGTGTGCACGGTGCCATGACCATAAGTACGATACGATTCCTACTGAAGATTATTACGCTTTATATGCAACTCTGGCCAGCAGTCGCTCTCCCCAATTGCTACCTGAAATTGGTCAGACGATCGATTCGAAGCCGTACCTCACCTATCAGCATGAGTTGGCGCTGTTGCAAACTTTGCATGACGACATGGCACGCGAACAAAGTGCCATCATGCGAGGTCGGCTTCGCATGCAAGTGGGCGCCTATTTGAGAGAACTGGCCAAGGGATCGCCGGAGCAAGACCTGTCGAATACCTTTCTCTCTTACCGAACGGATGATCTGCGGCCACTGGTGTTGAATCGCTGGCGCGAATATGTCGCCGATTTGCCTGACGAGGATCCTGTTTTTGGGCCGTGGCGACAGTTGTCACGAATGGATTCGGATAGCTTTGCTGTTAGGTGTGACGAGTTGATTCATTCTCTCATTCAACAAAACGGCGTTCCAGACAAACAGCCGGAATTGCATCAACTCATTTCCGACACGCTTCGCTGGAATTCGCGTATCTTGAATGTGATCGCAGAAAAAAAACCGAAATCATTGTTGGAAGTCGCTGATATTTACGGTGAACTGTTTGCAAAAGTCCATCAACAATGGTTGAAAGAACTGCTGGGGACGTCGCACGAAGCCAGTGCCGAGGGAACCGTTGTGCCTGACGAGGATCTCCGGCATCTGGAGGTCAACAGTCCCGTCAACCGGCAGTTGCGACGATACCTGTATGCCTCCGGAACTCCAACCGCCATGCCGGATGAGATCGCGGTCAAGTTGCTGAATCGTCCAATTCACGACAATGTGGTGGGACGTAAGAAAAAGATTCACGACCTGCATCTCAATTCACCCGGTTCGCCACCTCGAGCGATGGCGCTTCGCGAAAACAAAGATTCGGGCGAATTTCAAGTTTTTCTTCGCGGTAATCCAATCGAGCGCGGCAAACCGATTCAGCCTCGATTTTTGACGATCTTGTCGGGCACCCAGGAAAAAACGTTTGCAGCCGGAAAACGAAGACTCGGCTTGGCCCAGGCAATCGTCGATCCGATCAATCCATTGACGCGACGGGTGATTGTGAACTGGGTATGGCAGCGTCATTTTGGTCGTGGTCTTGTTCGTACACCGGATGACTTTGGAACCCGTGGCCTGCCTCCCACACATCCTCGATTGCTGGATTACTTGGCGGCAACCTTGCTCGAAGACGGTTGGTCACTGAAGAAACTGCATCGACGGATCATGTTGACGGCCGTTTATCAGCAGGCACCTATCGAGCATGCCGAATCGCGAATCAAGGATCCAGAAAACGAGTTGTTGTGGCGAATGCCACGAAGAAGACTCGAGATGGAAGTCATGCGCGATGCAATGTTGGCTGTCTCTGGAGAACTCGAAGCCAAAATAGGGGGTCGTCCCTTCGATTTGCTTTCCAATCCAGTGGTGCCACGACGCACCATCTATGCCTTTGTGAATCGAGACATTGTGTCCAGTATGGCCAGCACGTTTGATGTGGCGGACCCTAGCGCCTGCACTGCCACACGTCCCGAAACGAATGTCCCGCAACAAACGCTGTTCGCACTAAATTCCCCATTCATTCAGGACCGTGCCACCCAGATGGCGTCACGTAAAGATCTGGCTGCTGCCAGTTCCGACGAAGAGCGGATCCAATTACTCTACCAACTTTCATTCTCTCGATCTCCTGAGCCATCAGAGTTGCAAGTAGCGCTTCACTACATACGATCACAGGGCGAAAAGTCGAAAACAATTATTTGGCAACGGCTGGCACATGCATTGCTGGCCACCAACGAGTTCATCTATGTGGATTGAACTGTTCAACCGAGTTTGATAAACCGGCGTTTCATATTTCATATTTCAGAAACCTCTCATGCAAGATCACAACTGTTCCCGTCGCACATTTCTCAAGCACAGCGGCATGGGATTTGGTTCGTTGGCGCTGGCCGATCTTCTCCAAAGAAATAGCTCGGCTGCGGATTATTCCGGACGTCATTTCGCGGCAAAAGCGAAGCATGTCATCCATGTTTTCCTCAATGGGGGCATGTCGCAGGTTGATACACTGGATCCGAAACCGGAACTCACGAAGCGTGCCGGACAGATGCTTCCATTTCAAAATTTGCAAACGGAACGTAAGACAGGGGTCGCCCTTCCGTCTCCATTCAAATTCAAACAGCATGGAGAAAGTGGCATTCCTATCAGTGACATATTCCCTCATCTGTCGCAATGCGTTGACGAGATGGCCGTTGTACGATCGATGTACGCCGAGTTGCCGAATCACGAGATGTCACTGATGCTGATGAATTCCGGCGACCAACGGCTCGTACGCCCGAGTTTCGGTTCTTGGTTGACATGGGGAATGGGCAGCGAGAATCAGAATCTGCCAGGTTTTGTTGCGCTCTGTCCCGGTGGTCATCCGGTGGGTGGTGCGCGAAATCGCCGATCTGCGCTTTTGCCGGGTGTTTCTCAGGGAACTTACGTCGACACATCGAAAACCGATCCAAAGAAGTTGATCGAATATACCCACAACGACCGTCTGACGCCGCTCGAACAGAAGGATCAATTTGAATTTCTCCAGGCCCTAAACGCTCGACATCTCTCCCTCCGCCCTGATGAAACGGCCCTGGAAGCTCGCATCCGGTCTTTTGAGCTCGCATATCGAATGCAATCCGAGGCGACCGATGCGTTCGACATCCAGCAGGAACCGAAACACATTCTCAAAATGTACGGAGAAGGCCCACAAAATCGGCAGTTGTTGTTGGCCCGTCGGTTGGTCGAGCGTGGTGTACGATTCGTTCAGACGTGGCATGGAAGTCTGCAGCCGTGGGATAGCCACTCAAATATCAAGGCAAGCCATCGCAAGGTTGCCTCTGAGTGTGACCAAGGGCTGGCTGCGCTGATTATCGACCTTCGGCAGCGCGGGTTACTCGACGAAACTCTGATTCTGTGCACAGGGGAATTCGGTCGCACACCATCGGTCGAGATGAGCCAGAATGGAGCCGGCTCAGCTCAAGGCCGTGATCACAATCACTGGGGTTATTCGCTATGGCTGGCCGGCGGAGGCATCAAAGGGGGAACCATTTATGGAGCTACCGACGAATTTGGTTTTAAGGCGGTGGAAAATCGCACCTCGGTCCACGATTTACACGCGACCATGCTGCATCTTCTCGGATTTGATCATGAGCGATTGACGTACCTCAACGCCGGTCGAGACTACCGACTCACCAACCTTTCCGGACAGGTGATTGACAACATCATAGCGTAGAAGAATGAAGAGCACGGGATTTCCGTCGAAGAGGCAGGCGACATCATTGTATAATATACGAACCTGTGCTAATAGAAGCACTGTCCTCCTCTGACGATAACAAAGAAGAGAATTTTGGATAGGCTTTAAGTCAATTGGAATTGATGTTAAGGAAAAATCAATGACACAAATTGGTCGGTACATCTCGTTGAGTTCCGTGGTTAACTGGTTCTCGACACTCTTGATCGTAGTACTACCTTTGTCTTCAACAACAAGCACTACCGATGCTGCAGTTCCAGTGTCCGACACACCCTTTGTCCAAGAATTCCACGAACGATACGAATTGGGCATTTCTGATAGTGCAAACGATGTTCGCGCAGTAGTGGTCGACTCGGAAGGCTCGATATGGGTGGCAACACGAGCAGGAATCTATCGATTGAACCAAGGACAGAACCATTGGATTGCCATGGAGGAATCTGGGCCTGCCTTTGACATTACCGTAGACGACTCTGGAACTGTTTGGGCGGGAGGATGGAATGGCCTTTATCAATCTTTGGGCGGTAGACTCAAGCGTTTTGAAGAGATCGACTCACCCATTGCATCGGTATGTTCCGTTGGCACCAAGATCGTTTGTCTTGGCCCACGGGGACATTGGGTTGTCCAAAATGGAAAAGCTGTAGCTGAAGATATTGCATCAACAAGATCTATTCGAGCAGCGATACCAGATGGAAAGAACGGTCTATGGCTGGCTACTCAGATGGGCCTTTATCGGCACACGACAGAAGTCGAATTCAATGGCTATTGGAAGCGCGACCAATTACTCAGTTTCGATGTCCGAGATGTCGCTTACGCCCAGGATGGCAGTTTATGGGTGGGTGGTCTCGGTGGTGTGACTGTTTTCAAGGACTCGAAACTTGTAGAAAAATTCGACGGCAAGACACTTGCAAGTATCGATGTACGTTGTGTGCAGCAAGGCCCAAATGGACAGATGTGGGTTGGCACAAGCCTGGGGGTGATGCGATTCGACGGTAATGCATGGTCATTGCGGCAGAGTAAACGTTGGTTAGTAAGCAACGATGTTCGCGATATCGCATTCGACAAAGAAGGAACCGCTTGGATCGCCACCAAGGCAGGAATTAGCGATATCAAGAACAAACCGATTAACTTAGCGGAGAAGGCAAAGCACTACGATCGCATTTGTCAGGCGCGCCATGTCCGAGCACCAGGATTAGTTGAAAAATGTTTTTTAAAAACGGCTGGCGATGTTACTACTTGGGAGCCCTATGACGACGACAATGACGGACAGTACACAAGTTTATACTTGGCGATGGAGTCGTTTCGCTATGCGGTGACAAAAAACCCAAAAGCGAAAAAAAAAACGCCAAGCGGGCATTCGAGGCTCTGCGATTATTGCAAACGGTGACTCAGACCTCCGGTTTTGTCGCCCGTACCGTCATTCCAAGTTCTTGGGTCCAAATGAAAGATCCCAATCGGGTTTTCACCGATGCTCAATGGGTAGAACATCTAGTTGATGACCCACGAAATAAATACGTGAAGGTCCGCTGGCATTCCTCAGTCGATGGCAAATGGTTGTGGAAAGGCGATACCAGTAGCGACGAGATCACCGGACACTACTTCGGTTACTTGTTTTATTACGACCTGGTAGCAGACAAAGCCGAACGACGGCATATCGCAAAGCATGTCCGCAAGGTTACCGATTATATCGTGGACAACGGGTACGTCCTCAAGGGGGTCGATGGCAAGCACACGCGCTGGGGTGTTTGGGCACCAGAACGATTGAATCACGACCCCGACTGGGCAATGGACCGAAATGTTAACTCGATAGAAATACTCTCCTATCTCAAAGGGGCATACCACATGACCGGTGAAGAGAAGTACCAGCAGCATTACATCGACTTGATCCACCAACACGGCTATGCCGAAAATGCCCGGAAATCGAAAACTATGGGACCCGCATGGCGGACGCATATCGATGACGAACTGCTAGCTCTCGCTTATCCAGCACTGCTTCACTACGAAACCGATACTGAGCTGCAGAAGATTTACCATGAAAGTCTAGAGCGATGGTATAGGGCAACTCGAGAAGACAAAGCTCCGTTTTTTCATTTTCTCTACAGCAGTATGACAGGCACACAAACAGGGATGGAAGAGTCGATTGGATTCTTAAAGGATGCTTCGCTCGATTTGATCCGTTGGCGGATGGATAATACTCTACGTGAAGATATACAAGTCACTCACAGCCCAGAATTTGAAATGAGGCAAACAGACCGTTTACTTCCAATCAGCGAAATTGGTTTTTGCCGTTGGGATCGTAATCCTTGGCAAGGCGTTCAAGGAGATGGCGGGCATACCGAAAGTGATGGCGTATTTTGGATGTTACCCTATTGGATGGGCCGATACTACGGATTCATTGCCGGGCCAAATTGACTTCCATTGCACATTGGAACCTATTTCAACTTCACCAAATCGGCTAAGCAATCAAGGGAGACCTGTGGTAGAAACTCATTTTAAAACAGGCTCTAATCCGTATGAGGAAGGTGACGCACGATTTCGTCACGTTCAGCTTCGAGTTCTTTGATCGGTAAATTCTTGGGTCTTGTCAGACTGTTGGACTCAATTCTGGACATGATTAGTTCCCTTGGGTGAACAACTTGGCTGATTTCATCTTTGGCTACATACAATCCAAAGCGTACGCGGGTGCCGATTGTTACATGGAAAATGGTCGGAGTGTTGAAATTTACGCTAAATTGTACTAGACCCCTAACCCATCATGGTACCATGAAGAAATTTGCTTTCGTTCTATGCTGTTGCTACCAGGCATTCTCTTTGCCAGTTGCTGTGGCAGACGACCCATTTGCTGTGGGGGTGCGTACCACACCCCACCTTTCTCCTGCTGCTGAGCAGGACTCCTTTACTCTACCGCCTGGATTCGAAATCCAACTTTTTGCCTCAGAGCCCGATATCTTCAAACCGCTCAATATGGCCTTCGACGAACGTGGACGACTTTGGCTCACCAACACAGTTGAATACCCCTATGCTGCGCCCGACGACCGACCAGGCCGCGATAGCATTCGCATTTTGGAAGACACCGATGGTGACGGCCGCGCAGATAAATTCACCACTTTTGCCGACCGGCTCAATATCCCCATGGGACTGTATCCTTATCAGGACGGCGTGGTTGTATTCAGCATTCCCAATATCTGGCACTTACGCGACACGAACAACGATGGCAAGGCGGATGTCCAGACCAAACTCTATGGCCCTTTTGGAACTGACCGCGATACCCACGGGTTGAACAACGCTTTTCGTCGCAATTTCGACGGCTGGGTCTACGCCTGCCACGGCTTCAATAATTACACCCAGGTTCAAGGTGCCGATGGCAACGTGGTAGAAATGCATTCCGGCAACACCTATCGCTTTCGCCTCGACGGGTCACGAATCGAGCATTTTACGCATGGGCAGGTCAATCCCTTTGGAATGGCATTCGATTCGCGAGGTGATATTTTCACCGCCGACTGCCATAGCAAACCCATCACTCAATTGTTGCGTGGGGGCTACTATCCCAGCTTCGGCCGACCGCATAACGGCTTGGGCTTTCTGCCACCCATGATGGATCACTTACATGGCTCGACGGCCATCTCGGGAATCGTTGTCTGCCAGGGCGACCATTTCCCAGCACTGTTACGCAACACCATCCTCTCAGGCAATGTGATGACCAGTTGCATCAATCACAATCGGCGCGTCCCAAGCGGCTCGACTTACCGCGCTCACGAACAACCCAACTTCCTCACCTCCACCGATCCCTGGTTTCGACCGGTCGACCTGCAGCTGGGCCCCGACGGTGCTATCTACATAGCCGATTTTTACAATCGCATCATTGGCCACTATGAAGTGCCCCTGACGCATCCTGGCCGTGATCGCACCAGCGGTCGTATCTGGCGCATCACTTATACCGGCAAACAAGATTCGCAAGATGAAACCGACCTCACTCGCCTTGCCAACAACAATCTCATTCAGTTACTCAATAGCTCCAATCAAACATTACGTTTTTTGGCAATGAATCGATTGGTCGACCACGGCGGCAAAAACCGAATCAAGGACATTGCTCAATTTTTTCATGGGTCACAAAATCCTGATGGCCGTAGCTGTGCACTTTGGGTACTCCATCGGCTCGACGGCTTGAGCATCGAAGACTTAGATTTGGCGGCTAACGACCTTTCCCCCATTGTCCGCACGCACGCCATGAAGATACTAGCCGAAGCTCATCGGTGGCAAGCCGAGCATTTTCAACTTGCGTGCGACCACTTAGAGGACACCGATCCATTTGTCCGCCGTGCCGCGATCGATGCTCTCATGAGCCATCCCCAGCCCGAACAGATCGCACTTCTCCTGGCGATGTCACCTCCGAACGACCCCAAAGATAACCATCTCCACTACTCCATCAGGCTAGCCCTGCTTAACCATCTGCAAGCCGATGGAGGGCTGACCTACTTGGATCAGTTGGAGCTCAATGAAAATGAGCAAGCCTCTATTGCCGAAGTGCTGCTTGCCAGTCCAACTGCTAGCGCCGCTTCTTATCTATTAAAGTATATCACTGGAAACTCGATTACCGACGTCTCTCTCCCCACCTATCTGCAACATATTGCACGTCATCTGACCTCCAGCGAAACAGAGGCGCTCGTTGCATTGGCACGTGAAAAAGTAGGTGACGACCTCGAGTTGCAATCTGAGCTCTTGATGTCGATCGTCCAAGGTCGTAAGCAACATGGGGTCACACCGGGCGCATCGGTTAACACATGGGCAGAAAACCTGGTATCACATCTGTTGCAGGAAATTCATCCAAAATCATCTACTTGGAGCAGCCACCCTTACCAGGGCAAGCAGGAGGCATCCCCATGGGGACTGCGCAAGGTAGCGTCCACAGACGGGCAGCACTCTAAGTTATTTATCGATAGCCGCCCTGGCGGTGAGCCAACCACTGGGGTGTTACGATCGGCCACATTTATCATCCCACCGCGGTTATCCTTCTATCTGGCCGGCCATCGTGGCTATCCGCAGGATCAGCCTCATCAGTTAAACCAAGTGCGTCTGCTCGACGTGAAAACAGATGAAACTCTGGCCGTGGCGTTCCCACCTGCTAGCGACATCGCCAGCAAAATCGAGTGGGACGTGACTAAGTTTGCAGGCAAACAGGGATATTTGGAAATTGTCGATGGCGATACCGCTGGAGCTTTCGCTTGGCTGGCGTTTGGCCGGCTCACTCCGCAGGTGGTCGACTTGCCAAAAATCGACCCAGCACTCGTTTCCAAGCGTATCCAGGCCATTGCCACACTGACCACAGAACTAAAGCTTCAACGCCTCAGACAACCAATAGGCTCCCTGCTCCTTGCTGATCATGGCTTCTCGAGCAAATACCGTAAGCTTGCTAATGCCCTGGCAAGCTTGACAACACACAGTGAAGTATCCGGCTTAACGCCCCTGTTGTACGCGCTCGATCCTGCCACGAACGTTTGCCGTCAAGTTGCTCAGGCAATTGTCGACGGCGATCGCCATGTCGCAGCGACTCTTATTCGCGATGTGGTAAAACTTGTACCATCCAACATTCAGCAGGATGTGGCTAAGCAACTGATTCAAGATCGAAACGGTGTAGCATGCATGCTCAGTTTGATCGATGCAGGTAGCTTGTCGCCTCGTATCCTGCAGCATCCGGTTATCGAACAAGCTTTGCAGCAGCTGTTGACGAAAAATCAACTACAACAGGTTGCAACACTTACCGCAGAGCTGCCTCCCCAATTAGCGGAGGTAAAAACGGCGATCATTAGCCGTGCCAAAGAATTCCCACTGGCCCAACATTCGCCTGAGATCGGTCAGAAAATTTTTGAAAAACAGTGCGCTATCTGTCACCGTATTGGTGATCAGGGAGCACTTATCGGTCCGCAGCTCGACGGTATCGGCAATCGGGGATTGCAACGATTACTCGAGGACATCCTCGATCCCAATCGGAATGTCGACGCGGCATTTCGCACTTCTACCCTCGTGCTCGAGTCGGGTAAAGTGGTTACAGGTTTGTTCCGCCGTCAGGAAGGAGCAGTCTTGGTTTTTGCTGGCAATGATGGCAAAGAGTTCATGATAGCCGATACAGAAATCGACGACCGAGTCGAATCGCCCATCTCTCTGATGCCTACGGGCATGGCAACGACCATCTCTATAGACGAATTTCACGATCTGCTCGCCTATCTACTTACGGTACGGGGCCCCACTACAAAACCTGTAGAATGAGTAACTGTGCAGGAACGAGGCTCTCCCGATTGTGCCCTAATCGTACTCCACCGTTTGGCCTGAAAGCTACTCCATTTTCCTTAAGTTCCAGCGTGAGGTGTTTACACCGACAACTTCACTCATGCCAGAATATTGGGAACCACGCGACCGAAGACATCTGTCAGCCGGAAGTCGCGGCCGTGATGTGGATATGTGAGTCGCTCGTGGTTGATGCCCAGCAAGTGAAAGATCGTGGCGTGCAAATCGTGCAGGTGGACCTGCCCGTTGATCGGCCGATAACCGAAATCATCCGTATCGCCGTACACCAAACCGGGTTTCACCCCTCCGCCCGCCAATAAAGTGCAGAAGCTCTCCTGTTGATGTTCACGGCCATGCTTCTCGATCGGGCTGGTGCCCGAAATGTCCTGGCTCCAATACGTCCGACCAAACTCGCCGGATATCATGACCAGCGTTTCGTCCAGAAGGCCGCGCCGCCTGAGATCCTTAATCAGTCCGGCGATGGGTTTGTCCGCCTTGGCACACGATTTAGGCAAGGCGCTGCGAATGTCACCATGATGGTCCCATCCATCCATCGTCACTTGGACGAATCGCACTCCCGCCTCACAAAGCCGCCGTGCCATCAAACAAGCGCGGCCGTTGACGTCGCTGACACCATCGTCCATGCCGTACATTTTTTGTGTGTCTGTCGTCTCGCGGGAGAGATCAATCAAATCTGGCGTTTCTGCCTGCATCCGGAATGCCAACTCGAACGACTCGATGATTCCTTCCATTTGAGAGTCGACTTTGACCCGATCCAATAAACGGCGGTTGACACGTTGCAAATAATTCAACCGGCGCCGACTGACTTCGGGCGAGGTGGTGGCGTCATGCAGATTTGCAATGGCGACCTCACCCTCGTTGCGAGGCACGCGTAGTGGAGTTCCCTGGTGCATGGCTGGCAGGAAACCTGCACCGTAGGTTCGTCCGTCGCCGGGAGGATGAATCGTGATGAAACTCGGCAGGTTTTTATTCTCCGAACCGAGGCCGTAGCTCAGCCACGCTCCCATCGATGGCCGCGCCTCAGCAACGTGGCCTGTGTGAAATTGCAGCGTAGCTGGAGCATGGGCTTTGTTGTCTGCAACCACAGCTCTGAGTAGACAGAGTTCATCAGTCAGGCCCGCCAGATTGGGCAATAGATCGGACATCATCATTCCCGATTGCCCGCGCGGACGCACAGGCGCCACCGGCTTCATGGGCAGAAACTGATCGACTCCCACGCGAAACTGCCCATCGTTGCCGACTGGCGATTCGATGGCTTGGCCATGCTTTTTGCTGATGTACTCCTTCGGTGCAAACAGATCCCCCTGCGACGGTCCACCGGCTAGGAAGATAAAAATCATCCGTTTCGCTCGTGGCATGAGATGCGGCGCATTGTCGGCTAGGGAAGTGGCCGCCCGGGCACCGTTCGTGAGGATGCCGTTCAAAGCCAAACTGCCGAATCCGCAGGCGGCCGATTGCAGCACTTGACGGCGGGATAGTTGCGGTAAATGCACGGTCATAGTCTGTTACCTGCTCGAACGACTGAGGTCAAAGTTTCATCAAAAACTCGTTGCTTGCCAACAATGCGTGGCACAATTCGGTCCAAGCATTGTCGCCGGCCTCATTTACGAACTCAATTGTTTCGCGCCTTTCCGTCTCGCTAATGGGGCGGTTCAGCAGTGTCAGCCAGAGTACCTCCAGACGTTTTGATACGTCTTCATATTCATTCATCACCGCAGCCAGCACGGCGGCGTGCGTCTTGATCACGGGACTGTTCATCAGAAACAACGCCTGCGTGGGGACTGCTGTGATCGCGCGCTTACCAGTGAATTGCGATGGTTGCGGGAAGTCAAAGATGTTACGTAATGCGGCCGGCTCCGGCTGCGCAGCGTGGCGGATGACCGGCAAGTAGATCGCTCGCTGAAACTCTTGCTCTGGCCGCCACTTGGTGAGGTTGAAGCTCGGTGGATTCACATCTTTGGGATTGAGCCCGTTGACGTTCTCCGGGTACTCCAACGGCATCGCTGGACCGCCGGTAGAAAGCCTAAGTAGGCCGGTAACCGAGAGCATGGCGTCGTGCAACGCCTCGGCGTCGAGCCGAGAGCGATTCATCCTCCACAGCAGCCGATTTTCCGGGTCAATGGCATAGGCACTATCGTCGTGCACACTATTCTGTCCGTACGTCCGGCTGAGCACCAGTGAGCGAATCAGTCGTTTCTGCGACCAGCCATCGCGGGTGAACTGTCTGGCCAAATGATCGAGTAGCTCAGGATGCGAAGGCCTGTCGCCGGGCAGTCCAAAATAGTCGACTGAACGTACAAGCCCTTCTCCAAAGATTTTTTGCCAGATGCGGTTTACTGTGACTCGAGCCGTGAGCGTATGGCCAGCCACCCAGTTGGCCAGTTCTCGCCGGCCACTTTGATTCGTTGGAATTTCCAACCGAGTCGAGGAAGCCACTTGCAGAAAGCCACGCGGCACGCGGTCGCCCAGGATACGTGGATTGCCACGAATTGCAATTCTCATGTCAACGGGACTCTCGACGTCCTTTACGCCATGCGCTTTCGGAACGTCCGGCGCGAAGAACTCCGCGTGCTGAATCTTTTTATCCAATTGTCCGATACGTCCGGACCTTTCGTCGCGATCTTTCGTTAGTTGGCCGCGTTTTGCTGTCGACAGCTCTTGATTCTTCAATAGTTTATCTAACTCTATCAGCTGATCCTGTGTTTGTTTGCGCACGCTTCTCCAACCATCCAATTTCTGCGTGTGCTCCTGCTCTCGCTGAATACGGTCAACCTTTTGTTGCTCTGTTTCTGGCAGTTCCAAAACGTTCACGTCGCTCCACACACCGCGATCGGTCTTATACACTGATGATGTCCCATGGAAAAATCCTGCCATGGCGTAATAGTCGCGTTGTGAAATAGGATCAAACTTATGATCGTGACAGCGAGCGCAATCAAGCGTCATGCCAAGGAACGCCCTGCCAACCTTGTTGAGCTGCTGGTCAACGATATCGACGACCAGTTTTGTCTTGTCAGACTCGACGATTTCGATATCCCCAAGCACAAGAAATCCAGTCGCCGTCAAATTGGCAGCGCGTCGCTCAACGTCATCTTCCGCCAGCAAATCGCCGGCTATCTGTTCACGGACGAACTGGTCAAACCTCTTGTCGTCGTTGAAGGAGTCAATGACGTAATCACGATAGCGCCAGGCGTGCTGGGCAAAGACGTTGTTCGAGGTGCCGACCTGATCCGCATACCCCACCAGGTCTAACCAATGCCGGGCCCATCGTTCGCCGAACGCGCGTGACGAAAGTAGTCCGTCGACGACATTCTCGTACGCCAGGGACGAATCGTCCGACTCAAACCGGCGAATTTGCTCAACCGTTGGCGGCAGTCCGGTCAGGTCAAAGCTTACTCGTCGCAGCCAGGTATAACGGTCGGCGTCCGTGACCGATTGCAGGTCGGCTGCTTCAAGTTTCGCCAATACATACCGGTCCACATCCCCCCTGGGCCACTCCCCATGCTTCACATTCGGCGGGGAGCTATTTTGAAGCGGTTGAAACGCCCAGTGCTGGCGACCCGATTCAATGTGGAGGCCTTTTTCACTTTGATTCAACTCGGGTGCTGCGTCGACATGAGCCAGAGAGGTCAGGATAATGATTGGGGTTAAGAAAAAGCGAGTATACATCAGGCATCCAAGTTCGCTTTGGTTAGTATTTCAATCGGCTCCGTATGATCGTCGATCGAATTGGTTTCCAACGCCAATGTTCTTCTGCGCCCACAGCAGCTTCGTACTTCATCCCGATGAGGCGAATAAATGACCGTTGTATTCTAACATAGAACAACCGATCCTTCATAAATAATTTCGTAGATTTTGCAGCGAATTGTTGCAGACTGGTAAAAGCTCAGGAAGCCGTAGATCTGAGTTTGCCGTACACAGGTGTGCAGTTCTGGAAAATGGGAACTGTGCTACAATAGCTATTCATTTTGGTAGCGGCTCTGCCGACTGTATGTGTCTCATGTTTTGAATCTCTGTTCCACTATTCATAGCAAAAAATGATGGCGACAAGCGATTATTGAGAACTCCATGCCCCGAATTTCCGACGTTAAAACGATTGATGCTCGCTTTCCCTTGGAAGACGGGGCTGGTTCCGACGCGATTCACACTGATCCGCAATACGGATATGCCGTCACCTGTTTGACCACCGAGGATGGCCAGACCGGCACAGGCCTTACCTACACATTGGGTGGTGGTACTAATCTGATTTGCGAGGCTATCAAGCTTTTGGTTGAGCCGATTCTCGGACTCGACATTGAATCGGCGATGGCTCAGTTCGGTAAACTGCAAAAGAGCATCGCGGAGCATCACCAAATTCGCTGGCTCGGGCCGCACAAAGGGGTGATCCACTCGGCACTCTCTTCGATTACAAATGCCTGCTTCGATCTCTGGGCAAAATCTCGAAATCAGCCTCTGTGGCAACTTCTGCTGGATTTGGATCCCGAATCTGTCGTGAACCTGCTCGACTTGAGTTATCTGGATGAGGTGTTACCTCGATCCAAGGCGATTGAAATCCTGGAGGAGAAACATGCGTCAAGAGATTCTCGCGAGTTTATACTGGAAACAGGATATCCAGGATACGACACATCGGTTGGATGGTTTCGTTACAGTGATGAACGGATCCTAGAGAACGCAAGCACCGCCGTTGATAAGGGTTTCCGGGCCATGAAACTCAAAGTCGGCGGTCCACGGATTAGCGATGATGTTCGCCGTGCTTGCCTGATACGCGAGGCGGTGGGAGATGATGTAGATATTATGCTAGACGCCAATCAAGCGTGGTCGTTACCACAAGCACTTGACGCATGTGAAGGGTTAGCCACTATGAACCCATTTTGGATTGAGGAACCGACTCAGCCTGATGACGTCCTGGCCCATCGCAAACTGGCCGAAGCGATAGCTCCCACGCCGATTGCAGTTGGCGAATGCGTAGCGAATCGAGTAATTTGGAAAAATTTTCTTCAATCAGGCGCGGTAGGCATCGTGCAAGCAGACTGTACGCGACTGGCTGGGGTCAGTGAATATCTGGCCGTTTCGTTAATGGCGACCCAATTTCCTGTGCGTGTCGTTCCGCATGTGGGTGACATGGGGCAGATTCATCAGCATTTAGTGTTGTTCAACCACATTGCCTTGGGACACGAGGTCTGCTTTCTTGAGCACATACCCCATTTGCAAAAATATTTTCGCATACCGGCGCATGTTGAAAATGGAGTCTATCGAACTCCATCGGAACCAGGTGCCAGTACGGAATTGAATTTGAAACTATTGGAGCCGTCATCGTGAGCACTCATGGCCGCTATGCTCATGTTTTTTTCATCGGTTTACTTGCCTCTGCAACGGCACATGCGTTGGCTGCTGATCTCATCTCTTACTCACAAGATGTGGAGCCAATTCTTGCTCAGCACTGCTATACTTGTCACGGACCGGATGCTTCATCGCGTGAAGCCAATCTAAGACTAGACCAAAGACCGTTGGCGATTGCCAAGCTGCCCAGCGGTAATACGGCTATTGTGCCAAGTCGTGCCGACTTAAGCGAAATGATTGTCCGCATTCAGGCAATAGACGAATCTCGCATGCCTCCCGTTGATCATAGATCTCTATCTGCTTCAGAAATCGATGCGCTGCAAAAGTGGATAACTCAAGGAGCGGCCTGGGGGCGACACTGGGCCTTTCAGCCACTGATGGATTGGCCCCTTGAGAAGTCTCAGGCTCACTCGGGCAATTTCATTGATGAAATTCTTCTGCAAGGCAATTATCGCATGCGCGAGAGGGCTAGCAAAGAAACGCTACTACGCCGTGTCTACTTGGACGTTATCGGGCTTCCTCCAGACCTGGAAGAGATGACGCAGTTCCTGGTTGACGAGCGATCCGATGCATTTGAGCGTTTGGTCAACCAATTGCTTGCGTCTCCTCATTATGGAGAACGTTGGGGACGGCATTGGCTGGATGTGGCACGTTACGCAGACTCCAATGGTGGCGACGAGAATCACCCCTATCCCCACGCACATCGCTACCGCGATTACGTAATCGATGCATTTAATCGTGACCTTCCTTACGATATTTTCGTGCAGGAGCAATTAGCCGGAGATCTGTTGTTGGGTAAGGAAGAAAATGCGGAAGTGGTGTCACGAAGGATTGCTGCTACAGGATACCTCGCAATCGGCATGAAAATTATCGCAGAACAAGATGCAGTGAAAAAGCAAGCGGATATCGTTGACGAACAGATCGATACGTTTGGGCGAACATTCTTAGGGCTCTCGCTTGGTTGCGCACGCTGCCATGATCACAAATTTGATCCGATTACCTCAAAGGATTACTACGCACTAGCGGGCATTTTCCACAGTACACAAATTATCGATCAAGAAATACCTGATGCAAAATTTAAACGACTCTCTCAACAATACGAAGCCAGTCGCAAGTCCATGCAGGACAAACTTGAGGTCTTGGAATCACGTTTTAACGAAATCGTGGTTGCGCATCGTGAGGCAGAAGAGTTTGATCGCGGCAATGTAGCGATCGACCGAGAAAATTATGGCAAAGACATCGGCATCATCAGTGACCGGGGAGGGCAGCTTAACTACGCGGAATACGATTTTGTAATACCCAAGCACGGAGACTATCATTTGGAGCTGCGATATGCGGCTGCCGACGCTCGCCCTGGTCGCATTTTGATTGATAACACGGTGGCTGTCGAAAAGGCGATCGCTAGAGTAACTGGGAGTTGGTACCCGGACTCGCAAGGCTGGCATACCGAAGGGGTTTTGAGTTTGACCCAGGGAAAGCATGTCATGCGGATCGAATCAGAACCGCTTATGTCACATATAGATCGGTGGAGAATATTTCCTGTAGATGCCGATTCTCAGTTGCGGAGTAATCTGCAAGCCCAAAGGAAGCAACTTCAGGAGTCGGTCGCCCAAAAGCCCAATGCACCCAAAGTAATGTCGGTACAAGACTCTGCGGTCAAAGACATTCCTCTACATCGCAGGGGAAGCCATTTGGATTTGGGTGATACGATCGCACGGGGGGTAATCCATAGTCTGGGAGCTGAAAACGTATCCATTAGCAAACAAGAAAGTGGCCGTCTTCAACTGGCCCATTGGCTGACTTTGCAGGATTCCCCGGCATCGGTGTTGACGGCCCGCGTTATCGCAAACCGCGTCTGGCACTGGCATTTCGGCAGGGGATTAGTTGAATCAACGGATGATTTTGGCCTTCGAGGCACTGTTCCCAAACATGGCCAATTACTTGATGCGTTGGCGTTGTATTTAATTCGTAATGAATGGTCGCTCAAAGCGTTGCATCGACAGATCCTCTTATCGCTTGCGTTTCAACAGCAGCGCCGCAAAGGCTTAGCAGACGATGAGTCGGAAATTTTCGCATCGAAAAGGTTGGAACCGGAAGTGATTCGAGATGTGATGCTGGCAGTTGCCGGGGAATTGGACCGTCAGGTGTTAGATTCCCTGATGAATGTGGCATCGCAGAATCCCTCGCCAAAAGACGCTGAATCCAATCAAAAGTATTACCTCAACTTTCGCAGGCGTTCGATCTATCTGCCAGTTGTTCGCACTAACGTCTACGACTACTTCACGTTGTTTGACTTTCCAAACGTTGCAACACCCATTGGACGTCGAGATGAGACCATGGTTCCCACACAAGCCTTGTGGATGCTCAATAGCCGCTTTGCCGACGATTTGTCTCGTGCATTTGCCGACCGAGTGATGGCTGAAGATTTCTCAAATGACAACGAGGCTTTGGATTTTGTGCTAAGGAGCATTTTCACACGAGGGCCATCGACAACGGAAATCTCCTTGCTTTTGGATTCGCTTCAACGATTTCGAGAAAACTCAGTGGAAACGACCAATCTGAAACGCCAGCACGATGCATGGTCAATGTTGATTCAGACATTATTTATGTCAAATGAGGCAATTGACGCGCCATGAATGATTTTTCGATCACTCGACGAGAGTTGTTGCAGAGGACCAGTCTTGGATTTGGCGGGCTAGCACTCCATTCGCTTCTAGCAGACGAAGCGAATTCTGCGTTACACCGTTCCCCAATGCATACGACCCACTTTCAGCCGCGGGCAAAGCGCATCCTGTTTCTGTTCATGCACGGCGGACCATCCCATATCGACCTATTCGATCCGAAGCCACAGTTAGCAAAATACGACGGCAAACCACTTCCGTTTAAAGGGTCGCGCGTTGTATTCGCCAAGCGGGGCAACCTTATGAAATCGCCCTGGCGATTTCGAAAGCATGGTGCCGGTGGCATTCCGATGTGTGAACTTTGGCAGCATCTACCACAGGTCGCAGATGAACTCTGCATGATTCACTCGCTCTGTGAAACCAATGTGGCCCACGGTGGAGCCTGCATGAAGTTGCACATGGGCGTAGAGAATCAGATTCGCCCAAGTATGGGATCTTGGGTCAGCTATGGCCTTGGTTCCGAGAATCAAAACCTCCCCAGTTTTGTGACAATTTGTCCAAGTTCACTGCACGGTGGAATTAATAACTTTGGTTCGGCGTTCTTGCCGGCAGAGCACCAGGGGGTTCCGTATGGAACTCCTGGATATCCTAATACATTGGCCAAGGACGCAAAATTCAAACACATGACTGCACGCCGAACAACCAGGCAACAGCGGGCTCAATTGGATTTATTGCATTCCTTGCATGGTCTACGTGGCAACAAGGACGAGCGATTGGAATCCCGAATCCGGTCGTATGAGTTGGCTTTTCGTATGCAACAGGCAGCTCCAGAGGCGGTTGATCTATCGCAAGAAACCCAATCAACACGGCAGCTTTACGGGCTAGATGAAGAGCCTACGTCGAATTTCGCCCGCCAGTGTATTTTGGCACGACGTTTCCTCGAACGGGGTGTTCGCTTCGTTCAGGTAAGCCATTCTCATTCGTTACCATACAATAACGAGCAATGGGACCAACACACGCACTTGGTACGAGGGCATGCGACGAATGTCAAGCAAATCGACAAACCCATCGCTGGACTGATTACTGATTTACGACAACGCGGATTGCTAGAAGATACGTTGGTGATCTGGGGTGGTGAATTTGGAAGAACTCCAACGATGCAGGAAAGCAAAAGCGAAGTTGGCCGCGACCATCATCCTGAAGGATTTACGATGTGGTTTGCCGGCGCAGGGGTCAAAGGTGGTACCCGATACGGAACGACCGACGAGTTTGGCTACTTTGCAGAAGAGAATCGTTGCACGATTCATGATTTGCATGCCACCCTTCTTTATGCGTTAGGTCTAGATCATACACAACTCACCTATATGCAGTCAGGCAGAGAATTTCGACTAACGGATGTCCATGGCGAAGTGGCGCATGGAGTTTTCTCGTAAAGCACGAATTCGACCAGCTTTGGTGGTTATGAGATAGGCTCCATGGTTGCTTCCATCCGAATAAACATGACAGATGCCCGAACTTTTCAACACCCAACACATCCTGATCGCCGCTCTGGAGACCGCAGACGCTGTAGCAGAAACGGGTGAAATATACGGGTTTGGTCTAACACATACGTCATGATGCAAGATTCTACTCTTCCATCTCCAATTCCGCTAAATAGATGTTAGTGCACGTCTTGCCCGCCTCGTCTTTCTCGTGGCTTGAGTAGTAGGAAAGTATCGCTTCGGTTGGACTTCGCAACACAAATCCGGGGTAGGATGTGTCGCCACCACTGGGCAGTTGGGCAAACTCGTGCAACTGATCATCGACGAGCCAGCAGAGCGATGTCAGCGGCCGACCAGTTTGCATGTTTCGTCCCCCAACCAAATAATGGTCGCCCCATTTCTTCAGCAGTGGCCCGCCAATGTAGCGGTCCAGGTCCGTACGCTGCCAACGATCATAGGGGGGCCTCGATCGACAAATTTGTGCATTTCCTCGACCGCGACGGGCCACGGCGAGTACCGCTCCATCTGCTTCGAACAGAAACGCTGTTTCATCACCATCCTCTTCTTGAAACATGGCGGCTTTGCGCCAGATGAGCCCATCGTCGCTTTCCAGCATCAACGCCTCGACGCGACGACCTTCACCGCGTGGACCTACTTCGAAGTTAGCTTTGCGGCGCCCACAGAGGTAGGCTTTGTTGCCGTAGGTTGCCGCTCGCCAAATGTAATGAGCAAAGGTCCCTTCCAGCATGATCGGACTCTGCCACGTTGCACCATCGTCAGTCCAGGCTGCGTAGCCCAACAGCTCATTCATGTCGTAATGGTCAGGCGAATCGTCGCCGCAATACCAAGTTCCAGTGAAGACAAAGAGGCGATTTTTGAACACCAGAAAATGTGGATCCCGCACATCACGTTTGTTAACCCCAAATCGATGCACCTGTTGCCAGTTGCGACCATCCTTGCTTGACAGGATGATGATCGTGGACGTCGGATGTACCATATGCCCGTCAGGACAACTGCGAAACGCAAGATAGTAGCGTCCACCGAATTGGCACAAATCGGTGAATGCATTGTGCTGGCCATTGTCAAATGCCTTGCGAACGGTTGCGACTCGTACCCTAGGAGGTTCGGCTGCTGACGCAAACGGGACGAATACACAGCCTGATAGAAAGGCCCAACAAAAGAGATCTTTGGTCCGATTCATTGTCTTTCCTTGAAGGGAGAACGAAGATAGTACACTGATAGCCCGCGACTTTGTCTTGCTATTTTTCTATGTGGGCTACATTCGAACGTAAAACCCAACCGCTAATGTTGCCTGGAACCTGAACTTCTAACCATCGGCCCCGGTCTTGCAATAATTCGATCTCAGCACCGTCAGGCAATGGTTTGGAAATTCGCGGAGACGAATTTTCTGTATCGGCACTGAACAGTGTTGCCTCCTGCATCATCACTAAATCGGTATTCGGTGCATTCCAGGACTTGCCGTAAACCGATACAAGCAACACCACCCAAAGCAAAATCGGAAAACTAGACGAATTTCGCAACATCGCATTTTGCCGAGAAACACCGACGCAGAAAAACAGAACACCAATGGCAAAACAGATCGCTGCAGTAAGCTCCAGGTATAACAATGACAGGGAGTTCGTCCAGAAAAACAACGAATCAACAAAATTTGACTCATTTGCATTGCGAATCCAGTCGGGCAGCAGTGATCGTGTAAATCCAAGATTTTGCTGCGCGCTGGAATTCGAAGGGTTGATCGCCAGAGAATCCCGATATGCTGCAATCGCAGGACCGAGTCGTTCATTCTGTAAAGCAGCGTTGCCAATATTAAGATACAATTTTGAATTGCGGACTGCGGATTGGTGTTCATTGCCTTCTGCAATCTGACGGAATAGTTGCTCGGCTTGCAAAAAACCAACCCGTCGGTGCTCCGAGTTCGTGGATTGAAGAGCCTCGGTGTAGGCGTTGATGGCATCTAGAATCGGCTCATCTTCGGCCGCGCAGGGCGTACCGTCAGCAACGATTGCAAGCAGACACAGAAACGGAACCAGTCGAATTCTCACAACACCTCCCCGCTTTCGATAATCATCAGGCTTTCGTGGGAAACTTGTCGTACGAGTTCCTCATCCACCGATTCCGAGGGAGCGTATACCGCATTGTCACACTGGGCAATCAACCTTTCGATAGGGGTTCGCAATTTGGGCTCGTACTCGCGAATATATTCTCGAAGTGATCCTGCGATATCGTTGAACGATTGCGTTCCGTTTTGTTGCCCTGCTCGTTGGATGCTTTTTCTGATTTCATTGAGCCGCACTTTCTTTCTGTTAGCTACAAATGAGTCATCAGTTCGTCGACTACGCAACAATATCACAACACCAACCAAAAGAACTGCACCGTAGATGGCAGGTGGAAGATAGTTCCAGAATTCACGGTGAGCTCCCGCTCTCAATAACCGTTTCGCATCCGTTTCAATTGCCAGATTTGCGCCTGCGATCAAATCCAGCTCTCTCGAAGTTTTGTCAGGGGCGGTTTCTGCGGAATCCTGATCGGTGTTCGAATCCGATTTTGAAAATACATCTGCCGAGGAGACGATTTTGGTGTCCATCACTTGTAGTGCAATCGGTTTTGAGGTGGCCGCTACGAACTCCTCTCGTTGCGGGTCAAACCAGGAAAATGACAGGGCAGGGATTTGAACGATGTCCTGATTTTTGACTCGAACACTTACGTTAAACTGTTTCGAGTTTCCGTCGATGGTGCCAGCCGGTTTCTCCGTTGGGATTTGGAAGTCTTGCTCCCCAAGTCCCATTTGCTTCGCCAAGTCCGGCAACAAGATGGATTTCAGATTGCCGTCCCCCTGAATCGTTATCGAGAGTGAAATTGGATCGCCAACGCGTACGACCGCACGATTTGCTGCAACGTTAATTGA
>JBDOMT010000313.1:0-1756 GCA_039831705.1 Pirellulales bacterium
TGAGCGATACTTCGATACGTGCCATCAAACCGCGAAAGCCTTTGGGGTGAGCATCCGTTCGCTTCGTTCGGCTCAGGCCGGCCTTGAAACCAAAGGGTTTATTGAAGTGGTGAAAGGGGGGGGGGGATGCAAAAAAAGACAGCCCACGATTGTTCGTTTAGCTAGTAGGCAAAAAGTGACCACAATATAACTAGACACCTAGGGGGGGGGAGTATCTACAGTCTGTTCTGGTTACTCAGCCGGAAGAGAGGTAAGTCAGGCAGTAGCGCACGCCTTTATGTGTCGGCTGACTGATGACGCTATTAGCTACGGCATATCTGCCACCGGGACCCTATTTAGGTATCCCGGTTCAAGTCATCACTGCTTACCAAGTGCTCACAGGGATAATTCTTTAGTTTCGGTTGTAAATTCGGGGGGGGTTACCAGTTTAAGATGTACTTATGTTTGAAACAGCTTTTAAAAATATAGATAAAACTCTCGGGAAATAGTCATTAAGAACTTAGCCATATTCTCCTTAGCCGCTATAGTTTCGCTGGGTTCGGCAACTAGTGCAGTTGCACATCATTCCAGCGCGCCACATTTTCACCGCGATGTCAGCGTTACTTTGGACGCTACCGTCACGGATTGGAAATTTGTGAATCCCCATGCCTACGTCTACTTCGACGTTACGGAAGAAAATGGCGAAGCCAACAATTGGCGTTGCGAAGTATCCGCAGCGTCGAGCATGGCCAGAAACGGTTGGACAGATGAATCTTTCTTTCCAGGGCAAAAATTAACTATCGATGGTAGTCCGGCAATACGAGAAGATCATGTCTGCTTTCTAAACAGCGTTACTTTCGCTGACGGAGTTGTCGTGACTAGAGGCGGCGAATTACCTGAGAGTTATCGTCCCCAAGACGCTCAGCAACAACTCGCAGTCGAGTTAGCAGATCGACCTGAATACCTTGAAAACGGGCAGCCCAACATCAGTGGCCATTGGGTGCGACTCCGAGGCCCCAGTGGCGGCCAGGCAACCGAAGAACTCGGACTGACTGCTGCGGCTAAAGCGGTTCAAGCGGAATATGAATTTATATACGACGTACCCTCCATCCATTGTGATATCGGTAATATCTATTTTGGTTGGACTCACGACGGCCACGTCAATGAAATCAAACAATTCGATGATCGTGTTGAATTGCAGTATGGCTATATGGATTATCTTCGTGCCATTCACCTGGACATGGAATCTCATCCGGACGATATTGTTCCCACACGTGGCGGCCATTCCATCGGTCATTGGGACGGCGACACTTTGGTGGTTGATACCAAAGGATTTTTACCGGGGTTCTTGGGTTTCCGAACTTCTGTCGTTCCTCACAGCGATCAGATGCACAGCGTAGAAAGATTCTGGATCGACGACGAAACCGAAGCCCTTGTTCAGAGCTATGTTGCAGAAGATCCGACGTTTCTGAATAACGCCTACACTGGACAAAATTTAATGCAGCTTTCGGCCGCTCCCTATGAACCCTACGACTGCGTAGAATTGAGCGGCGACAACAATATTCGCCCGCAGTGAAATTGGGAGGGCGACTGAGGGTTAACTTACGTTAACCTACGAAATCATTTCCAATGAGACCAGAAGATGAGGTCGAATTTTAGGCTCATTAAGGATGTTTACACGGAGATCTACCCGAAATAGGCTAAACAGGATTGATATTAGATAGGGCATTAGATGACCCTAAACAACACCAATTCGCCCGTGAAGTCGTGCTAGGTA
>JBDOMT010000026.1:0-7282 GCA_039831705.1 Pirellulales bacterium
CGGCTGGTATTTGGGCCCCCGCCTGGCGCCCGTTGTCCTGTTTCTCTGCTTCGGCCAAGCCTTCATTTTGCAGCACCGGCAGCAAGCTGCGGCCCTGCATTTCTGCTGGAACCTCGACTCCGGCCAGCTCCAGAAAGGTCGGACCATAATCGATGTTCTGGATCAGAGCCTGGGGCCGAGCGCCGGCTGCAATCTTCCCCGGCCAGCGTGCCACAAAGGGCATCTTCAGTGACTCCTCAAACATCCACCGTTTGTCGTACCAGCCATGCTCTCCCAGGTAAAAACCCTGGTCTGAGGAGTAAATCACCAGGGTGTTCTCGGCCAATCCCGACTCATCGAGATAATCTAAAATGCGTCCTACCCCATCATCTACGGCAGCGATCGAACGCAAATAGTCTTTGATGTAACGCTGATATTTCCAGCTAAGAATTTGTTCGTCGGTCAACTCGCCCGCGCGCATCTGTTGCAGGAATGCCTGGTTTTCAGGCTTGTAGTGGGCATCCCAAGCTTGCTTTTGCTGCTCGGTCATGCGGCGGTATTCGCCATTTTTATGCTTGTCTTTAAAGTACTTCGGAAACTGATTTTTGCCATGCAACTTCATGTCATGAGCCCAATGCATATGCTCACGCAATGTCATCTCGTTCTCTTGGAGCAACGGCGATCGATTTGCGTAACCATCATGCAGGGTTTCAGGCTCGGGAATTTTTTCGTTCTGGTACAGGGAAAAATGGCGTTGCGCAGGCGACCAGTTTCGATGGGGCGCTTTGTGCTGACACATCAGTAAGAACGGCTTGTCAGGATCACGCTGCTCCTCAAGCCAGGTGAGTGATCGATCAGTAATCAGATCGGTACAGTAACCCTGTCGCCTTTTACGACTGCCATCCATTTGTAAGAAAACAGGATTGTAGTAACTGCCTTGACCGGGCAACACTTCCCAGTAGTCAAAACCAACCGGGTCGGTACCCAAATGCCATTTCCCGATCACAGCAGTTTGATAACCGGCCTGTCGCAGGAGCGGAGGAAAAGTGGTCTGCTTACTGTCAAAACGATTACCATTGCGAAGGAAACCGTTCAAGTGACTATGCTTGCCGGTCAAGATGCAAGCACGTGAAGGGCCGCAAAGAGAGTTGGCACAAAACGAGTTGGCAAACAGGGCTCCCTCCCGAGCCAATCGGTCAATGTGGGGTGTCTGGTTAATCTGAGAACCATACGCGCTGATCGCCTGCACTGCATGATCGTCACTGAAGATAAAAACGATATTGGGTCGCTCGGCTGCCTGTGTCTGCTGGCAGATCAGCAAACCAAACAGACTGATTACGATTACCAACGATTGAAAGTAAAATCGGCTGGAAGATGTAAAAGCTTGCATTGTGTAACCCTTTCAGGGTAGATATCAATGGACCATCGAGACCTAGGGTAAGCACGGCCACCACGGCGTAGCCGTGATGGCCGTGCTTACCCCAGGCTATATTATTAAACCGCTACGCGGTAATTACCTAGCGGCAAGTCTGCGTCCCTAACCAGTTCCCACGAACCTACCAGCCATCTATGATACCATCCATGGAAATTTCCTCTACCGACCAACTGGAAGATCTACTGAGCCAGCCAACCGAGGCGGCCATCGGTGCCCTGAAACAGACCGATGGCGATATCACCTTGTTGGGAGTCGCCGGTAAGATGGGACCGACCCTGGCACGAATGGCCCATCGTGCTGCGGAAGCTTCGGGCAAATCACGACGAATTATCGGCGTCAGCCGTTTCTCCCAGCCAGACACGGCTCAACGTTTACAGAGTTGGGGAATCGAAACGGTAACCGGTGATCTGTTGAACCCCGCATTTGTCGCTGCGCTGCCCACCACCCCCAACGTGATCTCCATGACCGGTTTAAAATTTGGTACAACGGGCCAGGAAAGCCTGACCTGGGCGATGAACGTGCACCTACCTTCCCTGGTATGTCAGCATTTTCGGAACAGTCGCATCGTGGCCTTTTCCAGTGGCAATGTTTATGGGCTGGTTCCCACGGGTGGGAACGGATCCCAAGAGGACGACAACTTGCATCCGGTTGGCGAATACGCGATGAGCTGCCTGGGGCGAGAAAGAATGTATCAATACTTCAGTCAAACACTGAATGTTCCCACCGCCTTGTTGCGGCTCAACTACGCTTCCGAACTTCGCTACGGTGTACTGGTCGACCTGGCTCGTCAAGTTTGGGAGGGTACCCCAATTGACATATCAATGGGTTATGTCAATGTCATCTGGCAGGGCGATGCCAATGCGATGGCCCTTGCGGCCTTGGCCGATGTGGCAGTTCCCGCGCAGGTGATCAATATTGCCGGTCCGGAAAAACTTTCGCTACGTGAAGTTTGCCAGCAGTTTGGCCAGCGGATGGGCAAGCCGGTAACTTTTTTCGGAGTTGAAGCCGACACGGCCCTGCTCAATGACGGCACCTCAACCCACGCGCGTTACGGTCCGCCACGCGTCAGCGCATTGCAGATGATCGATTGGATCACCGACTGGATCCAGCGTGGTGGGGAATCACTCGACAAGCTGACCCACTTCCAGAACCGTGAAGGCAGGTTTTAATCCGATGCTCGATCCCAAAGTGCTCAAAATTTTGCAGCAGGGTGTCGTGATTCCCGCCCACCCGCTGGCGCTGGATCGTCGGCGCCAACTTGACGAGCGGCGTCAACGGGGTTTGTCACGTTACTACCTGGCCAGTGGGGCCGGTGGATTGGCGGTGGGCGTTCACACCACTCAGTTCGCCATCCATGAATCCAGCATTGGCCTCTACCATCCGGTATTGGCCTTGGCCGCCGAAGAAATGGACCGCGCCGACGCCACCCATGGGCAGCCAGTCGTGCGGGTTGCCGGTATTTGCGGGCCAACCCGGCAAGCGGCCGAAGAAGCCACGTTGGCCTGCGACCTGGGTTATCACACCGGTTTACTCAGCCTGGCTGCCCTGCCAGACGCTGACGAAAGCACTTTGCTGGAGCACTGCCGTACCGTGGCCGAGGTGCTACCCCTGTTTGGCTTTTATTTGCAACCCAACGTCGGTGGCCGCGTACTTTCTTACCGGTTCTGGCGTCGATTTTGTGAAATTCCCCAGGTGGTGGCCATTAAAATCGCACCGTTCAACCGCTACCGCACACTCGATGTGGTGCGGGCGGTCATTGATTCTGGACGGGCAGATATTTGTCTTTATACGGGCAATGATGACAATATCGTCGCTGACCTGCTCACGCCTTTTCAGTTCACACAACAACAAACAAATCCTAGGCGAATGGTTGGTGGCTTGCTCGGCCATTGGGCGGTCTGGACGCAAGCGGCGGTGAGCCTGTTGGAGCGGATACACTCTGTTGGTCCTTCCAAGGAGCCCATCGACCTACCGTTGTTCCAACTTGGCGTTGAAGTGACCGACTGCAACGCGGCCTTGTTCGACGTGGCCAATCAGTTTCGTGGTTGTATTCCTGGAATCCACGAAATACTGTTACGCCAAGGCCTGCTGGCAGGCACCTGGTGTCTCGACCCGAATGAACTTTTAAGCCCTGGTCAAGCCGAAGAGTTGGATCGCATCACTGCCGCCTACCCACACCTGCAGGACGATCCATTCGTACAAGAAAACCTCGACCAATGGCTTAGCGGTTAATCAACCTGTGGAGTTGCGGTATGTTCGAGCGCCGACAAGTCTCTGTCAATCATACGTTC
Organism: Pirellulales bacterium; assembly: GCA_039831705.1. Classification (GTDB taxonomy): domain Bacteria; phylum Planctomycetota; class Planctomycetia; order Pirellulales; family Lacipirellulaceae; genus JAJRWS01. Next base: position 3,706 of record JBDOMT010000026.1, read on the forward strand.
CAACACGAATACGATCGCGAACCCTACCAGTCCTCCCGCACTAACGGCCAATTGTACCCACCACAAACCGTCGCGAAACAAAACCAACAACATTATCGCCAACAAGGGTACGACCCCGCTCAATGCCAGATAAACCCGATTGCTCCTGCGCAATGAGCGTAAGTCTGCCATGGCAGGCCCGGATACGATCCCCGCGCGAACCAGCGCTGGCAGATACCAGCGGACCGCCAACCGAGTCAGGCCAAAGTACGGGTAGGACGAGGCGACCAGGCCACAGAGGGCCATGGAGAGCAAAAAATGGATATAAAAGGCAGCCGGCTTACCAATTGGCTGGCCCCAACTAAGCAGCAATGGAAAAATCAGCCCCGAAAGGGCCCACAATATCAGCATCACCCGTGTCACGAATTGACCAAAGCGTAACATGGCACGAGTCCCCGCCTCGTACTGGCCGCTGTGACAGCCGGGCTGAAGCTGACGCCGTATCTGCAGTGCGGCCCACAGGACAACTGCAATTCCAAGTGGAAAAACAACGCTGTTAATGGACCAATAGATCTTCTCGAAACGCGGCAACAAATTCGACAGACTCTCGGGCAACCGCTCGATGATCGCCATTTGATTGTAAGTAAGATTGAACCAACCAGCCGCCATGTTGGGGAGCAATGCCACCGCAATCATGCTTGCAATCGGCCACCGCAACAACATTCTGGCAGGAATACTGGTAGGCGATTGTAGAATTTGCCAACAACGTGGATGGAGGCACAGTTGTAGTGCGGCAGCCAGTTCGTGGGCCGATTCGTACCGATCCTCCGGATGAGGTTGTAAACAGCGCAGCAGTACGTCACGCAATCCTGCAGGACAATCTGCCGGAAGCTGCCCGATCAACATGGTCCAATCAGCTTGACGTCGCTGATCGATCATCTGCTGCAACTGGGCCAGGGTTCCGAGTGAGTGGTCGCTGTCTTTCATCGGCCGCCGACCACAAAGCAACTCCCACAGCAGCACTCCCACCGAGTAGATATCGCTCGCCTCTTTCACCAGTCGCGGAGAACCTTCCAAAACGTTGTGGCATGCTGCTAACTGTTCGGGAGCCATGTAAGCGAGCGAACCGCCAAACGCGTCCTCCGGATCCGCATCGGCGTGCCCACCCAGAAAGCTGACATTGAAATCCGCCAATTTGGGTGCCCCTTCGGGAGTCAACAAAACGTTTGCCGGCTTGATGTCACGGTGCAAAATTCCTTTGTCGTGAGCGCAAGCCAGTCCTGCCGCCAACTGAGCCCCCAATTGACAAACGGCCAACGGCCAACTGGCGGAGGCGAGCCAATGTCGAAGTTGTGAGTGTTCCGGTACGGCAACTCCCTGAGAACCCAAACACTCGTCAACGGAGTCCAGCAGCAATTGGCCTGTCCGTGGTCCGGAAGACTGAGACCGGGACACTTGCGCGGTTGAGTTCCCAATCGCTGAATACCCCGTCGCTGAATACCCCGTCTGGACTCGTTGCACCACTTCCCGCAGAGTGCCCCCTGGAACCACCTCCATATAAAGCAATCGTAAAGGTGGATCGACGGTAATGCGCTGGTCGAAGACGCGCACCAAATTTTCATGATTGAGCTGTGCCAGTGTCTGCGGTTCATGACCTTGAGGAGCGGAAATTTTCAGCGCCACGATTCGTTCCAGTGACTTCTGGCGGGCGAGAAAAACTTGCGCAAACGTACCGCGACCCAACCGCATGATCAGTTCGAAATCGTCGACTTGATCTCCCTCTTGAAATTCCTCAAAGGGATGGTCGATCAGGCGAACATCGCTGGCGTGCTTGTCGGTAGGAGTGTAATAGCTGCAGGTTGCGTTACCAGGTACGGCCATGCCAGCCAGCAAACGACAAAGCCTATCGGCCTGCTGTGGAAAACGGTTCCGTATCTCTTGTTCTGTTACCTGGTCACCCACTTGCAGGCGGGCTTGCAATTCTTCATAGATCAACTCCACCGGCAACTGGGCCAGATTGCCCAACTCAGGGAATTCTTCGAGATAGATTTCCAGCTTGCGCGGGTGACACTCCTGCCGCCACCGCTGCTCCAGGTCGACTTTAATCAGCTCCCCCAGCAGAAATTCGCGGGCCGTGCCTACCAGGCCGGAAAAATGGTCTGCCAAGGTCGGCTCTGAAGCCGTTCCGGCCTGGAATTGGTGCCAGGCCAAGCTGAAGACATCGATCTGCTCGGCAACCAACTCCCAATCTGAATCTTTCAGTTGGGATAAGTCTGCCGACTCGCTAGAATGTGGTTGGTTTTCAGGCATTCATCGAACCCCTATTGGCCCTTATTGGAACTTCGCATGGAAGACCATGATACGCAAATTCTCGCTCGTGTGCGATCAGGTGATACCGAAGCTTTGGCCCAGTTTGTGCAGTCCAATCGTGAACCCCTGCTGGGATTCATCCGCAAGCGTATTGGATCACAGTTACAGAAAAAAGTTGAGCCCGAAGATATACTCCAAGAAGCCAGCCTGGAGGCAGTTGCCGCGTTAAACAAGATGGAGAAGGGAGCGTGGGATCCACTTCCCTGGATTTACCAGATTTGCGAACGAAAAATCATCGACGCACATCGGCGCTACTTTACCGCCCAGAAGCGGGCCGCCACGAGCGAGGCAGCTTTGCCAGCAGAAAATCAAACAGGTGGCGGGTTGGCCAACCTGCTGGTTGCCAGCATGACCACTCCTAGTCATGCATTCTCCCGTGACCAGAATCAACTGCAGATGTTAGCGGCCCTGGACACTCTGCCCGAGGAACAGCGTGAGGCTCTACGATTGCGTTATCTGATAGGCCTGCCATCCAAGGACGTAGCGAAAAAAATGGGGAAATCGGATGGTGCCGTTCGGGTCATGCTCTCCCGAGCTTTGGCCCGCTTAAACGAAATGCTGACCGGTTAGTGTTCGATTAAGCCTCGTCAGAGAAATTAGCACTTTCAAAGCCACGGCCCTATGCTGGTTGTCACGGCAATGGTGACAAGCAATCCGAAAGTAATACGCCGCAGTCGCTGATCAGACATCGCAGCACCAAGACGAAGTCCAATCAAGGCGCCCAGATAGCTCCAAGGGAGGGCGAGCAGCGCTTGTCTGGCCGGATCGATGACCTCTCTGCCAAAGCTCCCAACCAGAAGCAGTCCCATGGGGAGAAGCGTAAACGTAAATGCATGGAACATAAAAGCGCGCGCCTTATCGCCGGCCCATCCTTGAGCGGCAATCCACATAACAATCGGCGGCCCACCCATGCCACAAAAGCCGAGCAGAAAGCCGCCTGTCGACATCGCCAACCATTCCCAGGCGACATGCAGATGCTCACGCGGCCGAATATGGCCGGTTACGAGTAAGATGAGAAATAGCAGAATCAAAACCCCCACCATTTGCTTGACGATCGCCGGATCGAGACCTTTTGCAGCAACCAGCACAGCCACGCCAACCGGCATGAAGACAAGACGGATCAAATTCGGCCGCAGTCCTGTATGCCAGTCAAAGGCATGGCGAAGTCGTAGCGCTCCACTGAGATTCTGTATGGCTCCAGCAACAAGCTGAATTGCGATTGCCTGCT
>JBDOMT010000524.1:0-1751 GCA_039831705.1 Pirellulales bacterium
GCTGAACGCCAACTGGACGACCACCTGAAGAACCTCTCTCAGGGAGAAGCGGCGGCGACAGATTCGTCAGGTAGTCGCACCAAAGACGACCCGGTTGCGATATTCCGGAATGACGATTGGGTTGCGCGACCTATCGAACCCTCTGACCAGGCTGCCATCAAGCACATGTCGTTCTATCGGCCATTTGCGAATCCCGCTGAAAAAGAGATTCTGGTGGTCCATCCTACCGGCAGTTCCCAGATCCACGGGGCCGTCATGCTGCAATGGACGATGTCAACACCGACGATACTCCGACTCCGCTTAAGTCTTGGTTCGCCAGACTCCGAAACAGACAGTGCTTTAACGCATGAACAGATTCAATTATGGCTGTTGCAAATCGGTCTTGCGCGGGCAATCGCCGGCGGCGCAAAACAGGTAAAATTTGCATTCAGGGAGGCGGAGGACTGTTCGACATTATATGATGCGCTAAAACAACTTGGATTCCTTGACTTCAAGGTCCAGCAAATATATCAAATCAGCAGTACCGAAACCCGTGACATCGGGTTTTCTCTCTTGGATCGTTACCGGGAAAAAAAGAAGATCCCGTCTGACGTACGTCTTGTTTCGTTGAATGAGGTGCCCTTTGAGCAGGCCGACCATTTTCTGAAGCAGTGGTTTGCGGATGGTGCTGGAGATCCACCTGGAGAATTCCACCTCCCAGAGTGCCCTGTAATGCTCAAGGGAGATCAGATCATCGCCTGTGCCGTTGGCTACATCAAGGATGATGATACGTTTGTTGTCACACGGATTGGTGTCCTGCCAGAATACCGCAAACAATGGGCAACACCTTGGCTGCTCGGTGGTGCTTCTAAGGTCTCTGCTGATTTCGGTCGACCTTCACTCGAATTTATAATCGACGAGAATCAGTATGCGGACTGGGTAAAGATCGCTCGGCGGCATTTTAATGCACAGCATACCGATACCATGCGAACGATGGTCATCGACCTAGACGAACCTGCGTCATAAAGTCAGTCGTTGACCTCCCATGGGCTGTTGTGTGTATGATGGTAACAAGAAGGGCGAGCGATCACCTGTCACCTTTAGTCCTGGCAAACCGATCGCCCGACCAAGCCGGAAAAGCGCTTAACAGACCTCGTCGTTTTTTTGCTCGGCGACAAGTTCCAATGTCAGACCCAAACCATAAACCACGGCAGATATCAAAGGGATTTATGGGCCTGATGGTTCTCTGTGCGCTTGCCCTTGGGGCCGTTCTTCTTTTTCGCACCCGAGATCCAGAGAGTGGCAGCGCATCTCGTGCTGATGTTAATGTCCCTGCCCAATCGGACAGCAACTTCCATCACGTGGCTGAGAAACAACGACCCAGAGACAACCAGGGACAACGAGATGCAGCTTTACAGACCGATGATCGCTCGACGCTCATCAAACGTTGGCAGCGGATTGACGACCCCTTACAAGACGGCTGGGATACCGAAGCTTTTAGCGCGGCAGCAGCCTCACAGCTAAAACAGATTGGGAAGCTTCTCCAAAAGCCAAAAGATCTGGCAACAGCACAGTTTGACAATATTGCAGCGAATGATTTTCGTTGTGATTCGCTTCAGCCTGATCCCCTTGAGACGATCTTGAGTGACGCTATTTTTCAGGTTCAGCGAATGCGGCGCGATGCAAATACACAAAAACCACATCTTACCTTTAATGGCCCCGAAGGATTGAAGCAGGCACTTGAACAATTGGCGAAACCATTTGCCCAAGCG
>JBDOMT010000358.1:0-29868 GCA_039831705.1 Pirellulales bacterium
AGCACCGCCTCCTGCTGGCACTTCCTGTGCACCTTTCATCTACCATTTCCTCCTGCCCTCTACAGTAATAAATCAGGAGGTAGTTGTCTCACTTATTTTGGCACAGAGGCCCGCTCCAAACCGAGCGTGTACTGATCCATGTTAAGGCTATTTGATTCACCCAGGATTTCTGTATTCGACAGGTTGTGAAAATGCCGGTAACTCAAGAAGGCACGAGATTGTGGTATAGGGGAATTGTTTTCCGCAATGTTCAATCGACTGCAAGCAAATGTAGGATGTTCGACATCGGCAAAAGGCGCTCCATCGAATGTCAGCGTGCCACAACCACCCCCTGAGCTATCGCCAATCATGTAAGGAATACGACTGGCAATTCGCGTGTTTGCGAATCGTGAGGTGCGTGGCCTGCGCGCGCTGGCAATAGCAGGATTAGGCGTTGGAGTAGATTGGGGTAGTGTTGGAACAATGGTTGGAGGTGAGGGAAGTGGCAAAGGGATATTCGAAGGAGGCACGGTTGGTGCCGAAGGCGTCCTCGCCGGAGTTTGTACCGCCTGAACTAGTAAGTAATCGGCAGCATTCACCACCCCGTCATCCACAGTCTCAAGGCTAGACCAAGGTGGAGTCTCAGCCATGCAGACATGGGAGATTCCTGCGGAGTAATAAGCATGCCAATTGGGTCGTTCGTGATAGCATCCTGGCAAGCCCTCCTTCGTGGCTCCAACGAGGATGTCGGCTTTGTCGATAACTCTGCATAAGCCCATTGCATGGATCACCCTGACTCCAGAGATTACTCCGAATTGAGTTTGACGATTGGGTTGGGCTTGCCGTGAAGAATGCTTTCATGGAGAGGAAAGTTTAACGGCTATTCGTACTACTCCGGTTATAGGGCCACGATTTAAAAACTCGCATGTTATCTGGTGGTATTCATCGCATCGATTGTGCGGAATAGACCGAAAAGTGCAGGGATGCCAAATATTATGGGGGGCCTATCTCCCGTATTGCAGTCTATCGAAAAGGTCTGACAGGCTGCTTATATCGTTGTCACTAAAGATTGGAGGTGGTCACCATGTTTTCCCGCTTGATAGGAATCCTGTCATTCCACCCAACTCTTTTATTGGTATGGGCTGCCATGGTATGGATTGGACCAATGGGTGTTGCCGCGAGTGATGACAATCTTTGCTCCAGTGAGGCCTCCTATTGCGACTTTGAAACGTGTGAATGATGTGGCCCCACTTGGTTTGCAGAAACTGAATTGCTGCTAATGCGTTATCATCGCACGGGAGGAGTGCGTGTGGGGACTTCAACTGCAAGTACATCGGATGAGCGAGTGGAGTTTGACCTGAATGCCGTACCACGACTCTCCCTGGGATTGATTGCCGAGGGTGGATTGGGATTTCGAATGCAATGGTGGCAGCACAATCATGCCGAAGATGCCTTTGTCCCCGCGACCGGAACGCCTCCCACAGCACAACGTTTTGCGGTCGATGCCTACACGGTCGACTTAGAGATTTTTGAGGAATTTCCAGTCCACCGTAATTGGACCTTAATCCCTGCAGGCGGTTTTCGATTCACCGGTTTTGAAGAACACATGCACGACAACGCAGAATTTCGCTACAATGAATTCTTCGGCATTGCTCCAGTGATCGGCATCGAGGCACGTCGAAAATTGTGGTACGGTAATTTGTATGGACGCCTGCGAGTAGCGACACCTATGGGGGATAAGCGGAAAGGTAATCTCAATGATACCCCGGTCCGTTTGCTCGATACGCTCCACACTCAAATGGAAATAGCTGCCGGATACCGGGCAATGCGACAGTTGCCAGGCGGGTTGACCCTCTCCTGGTGGGTCGGCTTTGAAACCCAAGAGTGGTTTGCCATGTCAAGTTCATTTTCTACCGCCTCGGAAGATAAATTTGATGGTGATAGCGACGTTGGTTTCGGAGGATTAGCTTTTGGTTTGGGCCTGACTCGTTAGCCCTGACATTTCATGAATGGATTCGTTGTGATAGAGGCATCCATGAGCTAATGGGGGATCCTGCTTGATGCCTGATGCTTCCAATTCTGATCACCGGCCAGTTCCACTAGCCCTGTTCTACCATCGTAAACGAAAGTTATTCACATCGACGTTAGATACTAGTTTGGAAATAGGTCGACAGCGTAAAGACGAACCTTTTCCTCCGTTGCGAGTGGATTATTCTGATGGTGCACGAGTCATACTCGCCGCACTGGACGACCGGGAAATTTCACGATCACATTTGCAGCTCGACCTTTTGGCCGATGAATCGATCCGCGTCACCAATCGGAGTCGCACCTTGCCGGTGAGTGTATCGCCTACCATCCGACTGGCTCCCGGCGAATCGATGCAACTTATGCCGCCCCTGTTGGTGCAATTCGGAGTGTATGCAGTACGTGTTGATCCGGTCGTTGAAGATGAATTGGAATTGAAGGGACTTTCGAATTATACGATCCCGCCCGGAAAAATGGCCGCACAGTTACCGGTCGAGCTTCCTAAGACCAAGCGGCTTGATGATCCGGCCTTGCTCGATTGGATGCAGACCGTCTTAGGGGTATTTCAGAGTGCTGCCTGTTCGAGCGAGTTTCCTAAACAGGCTGCTCAGGCAGTGGTGAATATCGTAGGACTCGATACGGCCGCCATGCTGGAATATTCAGAGATGGGTCGCTGGCGGATTGTCGCCTTGCACTCCGTAGCAGCGGAACAAGATGAACACACATGGAGTCCAAGTCAAACATTGCTCAATCAGGTACGTCAGCAGCGGCGGACGTTTCGCCATCTGCCTTCTTTAGCGGCTGATACTCCTCATAGTCTGGAAGAGGTCACTGCACTTGTTGCCGCTCCCATTTTGGATGCTGCTGGAGAGGTGATTGGCGCCCTTTATGGCGATCGACGTCGCACCAATCAAGTGATCGGCACACCCGAGATCAGTCCTTTTGAGGCCAAGCTGGTTGAATTGCTGGCCAGCGGAATTGCTGCAGGGATAGCCCGTCTAAAAGTAGAACAGTCGGCTATGGCAGCACGGGTGCGATTCGAGCAGTTTTTTACGCCCCAACTGGCCGCCCAGTTAGAGATGGATCCCCATCTGCTTACTGGCCGAGATGCGGAAGTCACTTTGTTGTTTGCCGATATTCGCAGCTTCAGTCGAATTAGCGGACATCTGGGCCCTGAGCGAACCATGGCGTGGATTCAGGATACGATGGGAGTGCTATCCGACTGTGTACTCCGATGTGACGGTGTATTGGTTGACTACTTGGGCGATGAGTTAATGGCCATGTGGGGAGCGCCAGTTCCCCAGGCCCATCATGCAAACCTTGCCTGCCAAGCGGCAAAGCAGATGTTGCTTGCCTTGCCATCGCTCACGGCCCGTTGGCAAGAGGAGTTGGGCAGGGCGGTGGAATTGGGTATCGGTATCAATTCGGGAATTGCCCGAGTAGGGAATACAGGATCGGCTCATAAATTCAAATACGGTCCGCTGGGGGACACGGTAAATATCGCTAGTCGCGTCCAAGGAGCCACCAAATATTTGGGAGCAGACTGTCTGTTTTCGGGGAATACTCGCGATGCATTCCAAGATCCTCTTAGCACCCGGCGTCTGGCTCGGGTGCGTGTGGTCAACATCGATCGTCCCATTGAGCTCTACGAGTTAAACGCAAATCCAACGAACGATTGGAAACAACGGTGCCAACGTTACGAGCAGACATTAACTGCGCTGGAGGAAGAAAAGCTGACGGCAGCCCAGGAACAGGTTGCCGCTTTACGCATCTGCTATCCCGACGATGGCGCTGTGGTCGCGCTGGAAAAGCGGATCGATGAGGCACTCAAGCAAGGCGATATCCACACCACGGCAATTTGGCACTTGCCGGGTAAGTAAAAAAGGCCCCGGATAGGCAATAAAAGGCCTAGTAAATATTACTCCGACCATTTTTCGTGCTCCTTTAAACAATCGTCGTAGCTGACGAATTTTTTCCAGACCAGCCGTCCCTGATATCCGTACTGTTCACCCTCTTCTATCTGGTGGATTACGTACTGAAAGTCCCACGCAGGTCGGCGGTCTACGCCTTTCACTTTGAATTTGAAAAGACTGAAGCGAATTTCATCTGCTGCGGTGTATGCACGGTCGAACATTAGTATCAAACACATACCGTTTGCTGCACGGCCGACGTAAAATGGTTTAGAGTAACGAGGCCATTGATAACTCCAGACATTGAGTTTGAAATTGTGGTCCTCATCGTAAGGGAGTGGTTTGGCCAGATGGTGGCGATAGGTCCCGCCTCCATTATAATCTTTGTGGGACTTGGGAGCCGTTGCTGCAATCCAGGTCGGTCTGGCTTCGGGCTCTTCCATCCCCAAGAAATGGAGCGCAACGTCTTCGACTTGATTCATGTAATTGGCCCAAAAGAATATGCCATAATTACGCTCACCAAATCGAGTGATGTCGTGCGCTATGCATTGAAATTGAAAATCAATGAAATGCGGTGGGGTGATTGTATAGCGAAAAATGCTCGATACGGCCCAAGGGCTATCTTCTTTCCGCCGGCGGAGTTCGACCGTTTGAGCATCGATTCGGTGAAGCGTGTAAGGTCCATGACGGGGCGTGAACTTGTTGGCTCGATCTGGGTGTCCTGAAATGATGTGCTCAAAATTCAATCCGGCCGAGCTACCTTGTCCTTGCGGGTCGAAGGCATCAAAGTCGGGCGAATGGTTTCGGTGGAACAATGATTGCACACCGCTTAACGTTCGAGGTGAATCGGAATTGTCGCGGAACAAGACCGAGAGGTCACCAGAGTCAATTTTTACTGGTACTGACAAAGTCGCCACACGTTCTTCAGCAATTGCAATTTGGCCGTAGAATATCACGGCCATGGTAAACACAACGAAATGAAATCGATTTCCCATGACACTCTCTAGTTATGAATAAAAAGCTCTGCGGCAGTTGCTGAATTTAAGAGACTGATTTATATTTTGTGGCGCATGAATTTCCTAGTGGTCATCTAACTGGTTCAAGCCTGAAATGGCACCTTCGACGATCACAGTTCCCAAGGTTCGACCATAAAAGCTGACACTCGCTTCGTATCCTCCCATGTCATACTCCTGCGGGGGTAGCATGTAGCTGATCCATTCGTCTGCCAATCCACCGATCACCGGATGCGTTATGCCGAGGTCCTGCCTAGCTGCGGCCTTGATTTTCAAGCCAAGCGAAGCTGCCATTTCTCCCGGAATGCCAACCACCACGAGCTCTCCAAGTTGAAGGCTACCGCTGGCAGTTTGGGCGGGAAACATTTGCGGAAGCATTACCGTCAGGACCTCTTCGGTGAGCCCGTATTCCGTCCCTCCCGTTTTCATGAAATCGGGATGCCAACTTCGGTCCGGTAGTGAAATGGTTTGGTGGTGGAATTGAAATGCGACATCGTTTTGCATCGCTATCGATTGCCATTCCTGTCGAACCAGGATGCCCAGTTCGTGGCCATACCGTTCCGCCTGTTCCCAGCGGCTGCCACCGCCGTTGGGACGTCCTTGAGGACGCTGGTCCCCCTCGGCTCCGTTGTAGTACATCACGGTTACACCGTTGCCAATGAGCCCTTCAGCGGTTCGTTGCAGGTGTCCAGGCCAACCTCCGGAAAACATCATCTGCTTTTCCGTCATAAAGGTTGGATGCGCGGTAAAGTTTACCAACAGGGCCATCGGTTTTCCTGCCGTTGAGTCGATCCGAGTTATGGTCAATTCGTCATCGACAATTCCGCTTCGATGGCGCCGGTTGCGGTTCCACCCGGGAAGATGTTTGCTGCTGGTTCCAACACGAATCGGTATGAGATTTTGTTCTGCCTCACGAATCAACCGGACGAAGTTGGCAACGGTGAATTCGTAGAGCTCGGGATTATGAATCCCCAGTTGTGGAATGGCAAAGGTATTCAACGGATTGATGGCATTCATTTCGATGCTGGCATGGGAGTGGCTGGCCAGCAGCATGACATTTTCAGTCGTCCAACCCTGGTCGGAGAGTCTGTTGAGTAGGTCCTGCTTCAGTGGCGGTGGAAAGCCAAGCATGTCGGCGGTGACCAGGACAAATTTTTTATCGCCATCCGTGAGTACGATGGCTTTGGCAAATATTCGATCGTGCACGCCTTGCGCAGGTGCGTTCATCCGTTCGCCATATCCACCCAGCGGCGCTTGCAGTCGATCGGGAGGAGTCAAATCAACCCTGGCGACTCCGCCACGCAGGTCTGCACCCTGCACGCTAGCGGCAAAAATCTGAACGCTAACAGCAAGAATAGATCCAACTGCCAATCGTGCCCCCCACCGAAGCAATTTTCGTTTCATACCGGTACCCTTTGCAGACGTTAGGCGTGTGGCGGATAAGATCTTACTAACGTGTAGTGCAAGCAAGTGGGGTTTATGCATTCACCCACTTGCTTGCGAGTTGTGCTTGTATTTTGGTAATTTCTCAACTGCTGCTCAACCTAAACTCAGCTATTGTTGAATTTTTAACCATCAGCAGCGTCAAGACGCTGAGCCTATGGTAGCATTCCCAAGCTAGCTTGGTGAGATGTTAAACTTTAGGATACGAGTAGATTATGCCGATTAAGGAGGCTATGCCTGTGCGCATTCGATTGCCCCATTTTGTTGCAATCAGCTCCTCAAAATCACAAAGAATACAGCGGACCATGAAGCCATCGTTTCGCTACCTAACTGTCCGACGGGTGATGGTTTTCGTAATGCTTGGGCTGGCGAACTTTTTGGGGGGGCTGCCAACTTCCAATGCACAAAAGCTGGTCGTCCTTCCTCCCCTGCTAGATGAAGTCACTGCGTCTACTGTCCAGTTGGCGGATGCTGAAATTGCCGTGCGTTCAAGGCCAGATGACTCTCAGTTAGCCCAAGCGTCCTATTCAGTTGGTCAGTTCGGTGTGAACGATATGGGCAGAATGACCCAGGTGAGAACCGGATACGACCATGGCTTCGTGCTAGCCAGTGAGAGACGATCGAATCTGGGTGTGAACGACACTCCTTTCTTGCTGAGAATCAATGGCTGGGGACAATTACGGCACACCGTACTTGATTCAGATGGAGCGAATCCGAATCTCAATCAATTTCAACTAAAACGGGCCCGATTGATATTTTCGGGTAGCGCCTTTACCTCTGACTTCGCCTATTTTCTGCAGTTAGATGGCCGCAGCAGCAGCGGAGATGACATGCGGTTGTTGGATTATTTTTTGACCTATGATCTTGGCCATCACGTATGGGGGGGCGAAAGGGGAACCATTGGGGTCAAAACGGGTAAATACAAGATGCCATTTACGATGGCACGTTACCTAACGGGACGTGAATTCGAATTCACCGACCGGTCGATGTCCAGTATGTTTTTTGATGTCAACCGCAGCTTTGGCTGGGGACTGTTCGGAAAAGTCAACGGTTGGAGAATGCCATGGAATTGGGAAGTGGCCCTGTTCAACGGCCTGGTGACTGGTGGTGCGGAAACTGGCAGTAGCGGGTCACTCGACGACAATTTTGCTTACTCTGCACGCTGGTTTGCCCATCCCACGGGCCAATGGGGGGCGGGGGAATTGGCGGATTTCGATTGGCATGACAAGCTGGCCACGAGAGTTGGAGCAGGCTTTGCCAATTCGACGATTAACAGCAGTGGTACGGATGAATTTGACAGTGTTCGAGTCGTCGATTCGGGAGAGACCCTTTCCTCACTCTTGTTTCCGTTGCCAGACACCGTCAACGAATATACGGTCAGCCTTTTTGCGCTCGATTTTTCAAGCAAGTGGCGCGGATGGTCGCTGAGTTTTGAATACTACTTCCGCAACATCAGTGATTTTAAGGGCGCGCCATTGCCCAATTTGTTCGATCATGGACTTTGGCTTCAACTGGGCAAGTTTGTGCTGCCAGGAAAACTGGAGCTACTTACGCGGTGGTCGCGCGTTGTTGGTAATTCGGGAACGCTTGGTCAAGACGATCAAAGCGCCGAGGAAATCGCTGGTGGATTCGTGTGGTATTTTCGGGATCAGCATGCCAAATGGACTTTTGACGCGACCTATCTCAATGGAGCGCCCATCAATTCGGCCTCTTTGGACATCTCACCAGGAGACATAGGCTGGTTGTTTCGCTCACAAGTTCAATTTGCTTTTTAGCGGTTGCAGTTCAAACTGACCAATTTCAATAAATTGCCCCGTATGGGTGCCATTCTCTATAAATAAAGGTTTATCGCTAGGACTTCATTTTACCCAACACAAAGTCCATGCTAAACTCAGGCTTTTTCAAAAGCAATTGTCGATGAATTACCACACCTCCACCGAACAACAGATCGATGATGAAACTGTCAACCGCTATTTCAATGGTGGTGCAGGGGGAGGCACAGCAGACACTGTCAGCATGATGGCCCATGAGCATAATCTGCCAGCCAGTGCGGCCCGATATCGACTACGCATAGAAATACGCGCTGTTAGTGATTGGCTTGACGAAGTGTGTGCCTCAGGGCGAGTGCTTGACGTTGGCTGTGGGTCGGGGGCCTGGACCGAGATCTTCGCCAATCGCTACAAGGCTGTCATTGGGATCGACCGTAGTCCCTTGATGGTGAAGGCTGCCATGGAAAGAGTGGCTCGCCTGCCCAATGTTGAGATCTTCGAAGGCGACGGTCGGGAAAACCTTCCGGAAGGACCATTTGACATGATCTTCCTGGGTGGCCTGTGTATGTATCTGAAGAACGCTGACGTCCTGACGTTGCTCCACTCTTTGAAACATCGTCTTAGCAAAGAGGGTTCGATCATCCTCCGAGAATCGACGGTGCAGCAGGGCGTATCTTTGGCACGAGGCGAGTATCAGGCAGTCTACCGAAGCGTAAGTCTATACCATCAACTGTTTGAGAAGGCGGGACCCTTTTGCGTGGAAGTCCGGCGGAACTACGGTTACAACAGTATGGAGACTGCAGAGGAGTTGGTTGATCTGCGTCGCAAGTGGCTACCTTTCTTGCCCAAGGATTCTCCCACGCTTGGTTTCATGATGTGGTGGGCGCTCAGAGGGACCACGCCGATTAGCCTCTGGGCTTTGCCCCGAGCGCTCTCCCAACTAAACATCGCTTGGCCCAGATTACAGAATCACTTCTTCAAGCTACGCCGTGTGGAGTAAGAATTCTTGCAAGCCATCCGATCGGGAAACGTGTGACCTGCAAGGCGTGTTCTTTTTTAGCGACGGCGAAGGACTTGCGCATAAGATAGAATCACACGTAGGCCAGCCACGTGATGGTGAATATCTGCCAACGCCAGCGTTCGTATCTTGGGTTGTTCCCAAACAGTTTCTTTTCTCCTCAACACAGGGTGTGAACGGTGTGATGAACCGTCCAGGTCAGAGCGACTGCGTCCACAACCGCCAACCGTACAGGACCGTCATGCCCAAAACGTAGACCGTGATGACGATGTACCATCGGCCGCCCGGTTTGGGCATTTGGAACGGGACGACGTTCAGGATGGCCAGTACCACGATCGTCATGTACAGAACCGCCGCAAAGGCACTGCGGCTAAGCAACCCGTCGAGCAGGAAGACCAACGGAACGACGACGCTGTTATTGTCGATCGATAGGCCCAGAAAAGTCGAATTGTCGTCAAGCCCAAACACGTTGAAGTAGCTTAGACGTACCGCACCGGCTGCAGTCAATATCAACGCTCCCGGCAAGAACCAAGGGCTGAACTGCCCATAGCTCAGCAGCACGACGGCCGGACAAACGGCGCAGCTGACCATATCCACCAGGGAGTCGAGCTGGCCGCCAAAGGCTCGGAACTCATCGGTTCGGCCGCGCGTTCGACGGGCGATGGATCCGTCGAACCAGTCGAATAAGACGGCCCAGAGCATGGCGATCATCGCCGCTGGAAAGATGCCTCGTATTGCGAAGTAGATGCTCCCGACCCCGCAGAAAAGCCCTGCCAACGTGACCAGGTTGGCAGCGTCCTTGACGAAGCAAAGCATGCTCGGTCGAAGCGACCGCCCCGGAAGATCGCAACGATTCGTTTCGGCTGCGGACTCGTCGTCCGAGTGTCCGTGATCGCGATTGTTCATTGAGGGTTTTGCGTTCCCTCACGAGCAAGGGCCACTACCCCGGCCCGGTCAGATAACGCTGCACGAAGATTCCGCAGTTGTCGCCCGTCCTGGCCGATTTCGCGGGCACTGGGTGCCGTCTGATTGTCCCGCTGGAGAATCGCCGGATAGACTTTGTCCCGTGCGCGGATCAGTTGCCACTCATCGTCCAACTCGGACCAGGCGAGATCCTCGACGACGTGACAATTCACGGGGATGACCCGGGCCGCCGCCACCAGACAATCGGTCTCGTAGTCCATGTGGCGCGTCGTGTGAAAACGTTCCACGGCCTTTTGCAGCATGACCCGGTAGAGCCACTGAGAAATCTTGGAGATGCCGACCAATTCGCCCGCGACGTGCGGCCCCAGCGAGTCGCGGTCCTTGGACATCGCCACCAGGCAACCGCTGTTCGTTTGGACGAAAACCTCATCGCCGGATTTTGTGAAACCCAAAAGCAACACGACGTTGTCCTTGTCCTCTGGATACTCGAGCAAAGTGGTGAGTGCCTGGCGCTCGTAAATCAGATCGGACTCCAGCAGCAAGAAGTCCTCACGTACGTAACGGCGGGCACAGTACAGCGAATACATGCTTCCGGAATCGGCGCGTAGTACGGGTTGTGCACCAATTGCACTACATCGGGATACCGGGCCTGAAGAGCATGATAGAACCCCGCGATGTGCCCGGTCACAATCACAATGTGCCGGACGCCGACCTCCAGCAAACGCGAGATGGATTCCTCGATGATGGGCCGATCGCCCAGGCGGAGAAAACCTTTGGGCATCCGTTTGCCTCGTCTTTCCATACGGATGCCCATGCCGGCTGCCAGAATGACGGAAGATGTGACGCTCGCGTTCATGAATTCCTTTTCTTGAAAGATCCCGACGGAAGCGCAATACGACCGTTCCGGCCTCTCGAAAATAAAATGCGCCCAAGTTCGCAAGATAGGCACCGCGTGCCTTCTTGAACCCCCGCTCAAACGTCGGGGGCGAGCAGATCATCCACCATCTTTGGCAGATACCTCAAACGAGGCCGCCACGACGAGGACGACTAGAGAACTGGCGAGTGGACACCGCAAATCCCGTTGTTTTTGTCATCCAGACTGACCATTGTAGCATTGTCGGCGAATCGCGAAAGGTGGTGGCGGAAATTCACGTGCGATGCTACCACCATACCCTTGGTGGTAATCGCCTTTGTCTCCCATCAATCATTCCATTTCTGGCTCAATAACACCTAAGTCCAATTACGGACGTAACTTAAGTGCTGAGTGTGTCCGAAAAGGCGTTTTATATTAAAATGCCAGAAAGATAGGTACGCGGGGTTAGCGCCCGGCGAAGACATACTGTTTCTTTAATTGAATGGCGCTGCAATGGGAGTATAACCAAGTGAGTACGAAAGCGTGCCCGTTACTTTGGTCGTCGCGCATCGCGTCGTCTTTGCCGTCGCTCGCGTTGGCGGGCCGCCTTCTGTCGCGACTCGTCTAGGCGATATGTGAGCACCATCTTGGGATGATCGACGGCCCAGCGATCGGGCAACATTTCATCAAGGCGCGCATGTCGGCATGCAACCGCATCAAGATTTCACACAGGTAGGCCCAGGGCTCAATCCGATGGCGCTTGGCTCCAGCCAGAATAGTAAAGTCTATTTTGTTGGTTCGATGCTGGTGTGACGAGCATGCTCTGTTCGCAGTCTTTTTTACTGCCAAGCTTTGCCATTCTTGGGGCCATCGACTTAAATAGAGTGCCCTACTCCCCTTTGAGCGATCGTTGCAAGTGGATCACTTGGGCTCGGACTTCTTCCATGTTGGGATTGAGCCTGAGCGCCTGACGGAATGAATCCAAAGCGTAAACGGGGTTGCTCTGTAACAGATAGGCTTGCCCCATGAGCGACGCGGCAGTGAAGTGGTAGGCGTTGATTTCCAATGCCTGCAGGCAATCGCGACCGGTTGCATCAAAGTTGCCCAGATGAAAATAGGCTTTACCGCGTTGGTACCATGCTTCAGCGATCCAGGGAGATTTTTGAATCAGCTGGTCCGCGAGTCGGGTTGCCTGTCCATACTCTTTTTCGTCGTTATGTTCGACCAGGATAGACAATTGGTGTCTCTGAGTGGGGGTTCCAACGCGCATCCAAAGATTGCGTATGGAGGCTTCCGCTAAGGTACGCACTCCTCGGTCACGATCAATCAGCGCTTTACCTAACGAGTTGTTCGACTGGTAATCGGCCAGACGACCCAATGCCAGGACAGCGCTACGGCGGGCCATGCGGTCACCACTCGATAAAATCCGTTCCAAGGTGCCGTTCATGTAGCGACAGGTCACCTTACGCAAAAAAGTGTCGATATTTTGGTCAACTAAGTACTGTTCGTAGTATTCGACCAACTGAGGTCTTTGATCGGAATCTCGTTTCACGGTCTTATCCTCAGGTGTTTGATCTAGTGTTAATTCAGTACTTCCATTTTGTCACTCAGCCCTACGGGGCTCATGGCGATAAGCGCCCGAGAATCGACATTTTCAACGGCTTGCACGTTGCCCGGGTTGGCTTCATTGGCCATGCTTAGTGCTGCTGAAACGCTGGTTTCCCTATGGTTCGAGTGTAATTACAATTTCTAATACCACAACTAAAATGTGAGGGGAGGGCCAAAGATCGGCTATTCTTTGGTGTTGCCAAAGGTTTTGATTCTATTATTTTGTTAGAATGATTGGCAGTTTACTCTGGATAAATAGGCACATTCACGAACCATCTTTTTCATGCTCGATCGATTTACCATTCAGCGCAACCAGTTCCTGTTTATGACTTTTGTCTGGGGCGTTTCCTTGAGTATCAACTCCTTTGCGATCGAGTTAAGCAACGATTTCCAGAAACGTTTACAGCGTCGAATATCTATCACATGGAGTGGTCAGTCGCTAAGCCTTGCGCTGACTGGCCTTGCCGATCATGAAGATTTGAATGTTTGGCTTGATCGGCGTGTCGATCCTGAGCAAACCATCGAGCTGGCGTTGCAAGATGTCAACTATCAAGAAGTGTTAACCGAGCTTGCTCGGAGCTATAGTTTGCAGCTGGCCTATGTGGGAGATGTCGTCTACTTGGGTCCCCAAAATGTGGCTGAAGAGATCATGGCATTACGTGAAATACAACATGCAGAACTAGAGGGTGGGCCGAAGGATCTGCGCAAGTACTGGTTGCATAAATCGGTTTGGAATTGGCCGCGGCTCAGCGAACCGCGTAAGTTGCTACAAGAACTATTTTCCGGCACACCTATTAAACTACAGGGAGTTGAGCGTATCCCACACGATTTATGGGACGCACGACAACTGCCCCAGATGACGAGAATGGATCGTGCAATTTTGCTTTTGGTTGGATTTGATCTCATGTTGGACACGGTATCAAATAAGGGAGAATGTCAGGTAGTGCCGATCGATCGTCCAGTGTTGATTACGCGAAAATATCCACTCAAAGCAAGCCAAAGGTCAACGATTTCCCATATGCGACAAAGGTTTCCTGAGCTTGACTTCGAACTGTTGGGAAGCAAATCACGGCCTTCTGCTCTAAAAGTTACCGGTAGCTGGAATGGGCAACAGAAGTTTCGCCAGAAATTTGGTAATCCAGCACAAGGGGGCCTTAGAAAGGGGCGGCACAAAAGTAATTCTAGAGGCACTGCAAGCGATCGGCAGGTTTACACTTTGGAAATACGTGAGCAAACCCTGCACAAAGTACTCAGGCAATTGGCGTCGCAATTGCCCGTGGAGTTGACGTGGGATGAACGGCAATTGACCATGGCGGGCTATTCGCTCGACGTTCGCATTTCGTGTAAAGTGCAGTCCGCCAGTCTGGAGCAGTTGCTCGAGGCTATTCTGAACCCAGTCGGCTTGCAATTTCAACGTATGGGTAAGAAGGTTCTAATACTACCTGCGCTGTGATGCCATAAAACACTGTGATGCCATGAAAAACGCCCATCGAGGATCTCTCGATGGGCGCCTGTTTGTATCGGGCTGTGGGTCTTTTTTTTGTTAGCAACCGTGTTTTTCAAGTTTCTCTCTTAAGGTATCAGCCGTAAATGGTTTCACGAGATAATCAGAGACTCCGGCTTGAATTGCTTCCAGCACACGAGACTTCTCTGCTTCGGTCGTGACCATGATGATGGGAATATCGGCATCCATTTTACGGATATCCTGGGTGACTTCGAGGCCCGTCTTTCCGGGCATATTCCAGTCCGTCAATACAAGATCGAATTCTCCTGGTTTAAATAATTGAACAGCCTCTTCACCATCTGCCGCTTCCACTGCGGAGGGAACTCCTACAGCGCTGAGAGACCGCAAAATAATTTTCCGCATCGTGCTGGAATCGTCAGCGACTAATACTCTGGTGCTCATTTGTGAACCTTTCTGTGGACACCTCAGCCGATTGTGCTTCGACTGGTTAGTGAGTCAATGCCATGACAGGTTTGCCTATGATTCCTGCACAATGGCTTGTAACTTGCACAGAAGATGTGCAGGCCATACAGAAACTTAGGTTACAAGAAGAACGAGTCAAGCCATATGAGAAGTCGTCTAAGAACTAGCCTGGATATTTCATCAACTTCGTCGCGAGCAGCCGAAAACACCGTTCGTAGCGATTGTCAGGCCGCGGGAAACAAGGGCCTATTCCCCCGTCGAATCGTTCATCCGAAGGTGAAACGATATTACCTTGCAACCCGAAGTCAGTCCGAATATTTCATGCTAACCGCATCGACCCACTCGCTTGCGCTTCGTGCTTGTATCCAGGGCTTGCATGCTCTTCTTCTCTCAACACTCAATACATCAACGCATCAGTCGGCCGAGCTGCTGTTGTACCTCGGATTCGATTTTCCCCTTGAACATCATGGCGGTCAGGGGGAGTTCGCAACAAACATCCAAATCGGTATCGTTGATTGCAATTTCTCCCGCAATACGTATCCCAAAGGTCTTGAAGCCGAAGCTCAGGCAGTTATCGTTCCACGATTCGCTAAAATCACTCATTTGCCCCTGGAATTTACTTTTCAAACCATCAGTAAAATGTTCCAGACGGTGCCGAGCATCTTCACTGGATTGTGAATGGGGAACTTTGAAATTTAATTTTGGCAAGCTGTTTCTCCTTAATTTGATTTATTCATCCATATATTTAGTTTGATCATCATGATGCCATAAGGGCAGACCCGCCTTAACCCGTAAAGCCATGATTTCCAACTTTTCTTGTGTGCCAGGCATTGCCTTAGTTGCTTCATAGGAAGTTTCTTCAATGCGTTTGGGCTCATAATTCCAAAGTCCCATCTTAATTGCCTCTAATACAGATTTCGGCACGATGCCCCCTCTTGTAATGGCCCTATTTCCAGATAAGAAGGGCCAATGTAGGTGTCAGCGAAGATACAGATAGAAAGTATTATAAAAAACGTCTAAAAATGCAAGGAAATTCACTGCTGTGTTGCTCCCCATGGCAAAGCCCTTAATGCATGCCGAAATTGTTTGATTCGATCTTTTTGCAAAGTGCCATTCCGACCACCTGTACAAACGGCTCCACGAACGCCGATGAGTGAAACGGGAAGTGCAATGAGTTGGGATAAAGAGTTGATGGAAAGGCTCCCGGCGAGCACGGTTCGAAGGGCCCCTTTACGGGCACACTCTAGCAACGAGGTCAGGTCACGCAAGCATAGACAATCGAGCAAGGTGCCTTGCGATTTGCAATAGGTGTCGATTAACAGAGTCTCACAGCCGTGGCTGGACGCATGTTCCAGGATTTGTTTGGGGTGCGGGGCAGCAGCTTCTTTCCAGTCGGCGTAGGCAACGGCAACCAGTTGTTTTCCGGCCCGTTGGACCTCTGCTTGGATACCACACCATTGATCACGCCAATGGGGGGAGCTGTCACAACCGGCCATACCTAGTTTAAGCAGGCGAATTCCTGGAATGCCCATCAAATGGTGTCCACTGTTGTCGATATTTGGTTTTCTTAGGGAGGGTCGTACCTCTGCCGCGATTCTCTTGCCTTGGGATTGCCAATCTTGCAACTCACCCGCAGCAGCCGATAGGGGATGGTTGGTGGAAAATACTTCAGCGACTTCGCGGGCTGTATTAATATCCACCGGCCCAAGAGGGCCCTGCTGGGGGGCTTTCAAATCAATCCAATTTGCACCGCCAGCCACTGCTTGCTGGGCTTCTTGTGCATTACGCACGCTCACAAGTAGCTGTGGAACTACACCCCCTTTTGCTTCAGGTAACTCGTGTGCCTCAGACGCATTGTCGCAATGAGAGGAACGGCAGTTAGTCATGATCGTTTTTTTTGAGTTCACGCTGACTTTCTCCATGGCCCTTTTGGGCCCGGGTGACTTCTTCCAAACGACGATTGAGCTGACGAATCATGCTATCTGACAAAGGTTCGCACCAGCTGCCATTCAACACCACATAACCATCTTGCCAGCGTCCGAGTGCCGGTTTGATTCCCATTTGACTCCACTGCGGGAATCGCTGTGATAGGCGGGCTACCAAATTTACCGTTTCGGTCTCTGCGAGGGTGGATAACCAGGGAGGCAGATTGGCCAGTCCTTGACCGAAAAAAAAAGCTTCGACCACCTCAACGGGTACTTCGATTGGTTTGCCAGCCCTGAGATAGAACAGAACTTGACCGTTGCGGTAGGCGATACGTGGACGATTTAGTTGATAGAGCATTACTAGCAGGAGCAAGATCGCCAAGGCAAGCAAAATGGCCGTTAGGAAACGTAACCATTCTGCATTCGCTTGGTAGTAGATCAGCAAGCTCAGCCCGCCCAGCAAGCCTGGTGGCAGCAGCCCCATTGTCAGGATACGACGATTTGATCGCAACCAAACTTCAGTCACGTGGACTCCGGGCAAATGGTTTGTTTGGAACGGTAATAGGGGTTAGTACGATTCCTGGCAAGTTGGTGGTGGTCACTAATTTGCTCCGAAAGGATACGCTTGCCGATTGTAGGCTAACCTTAGTTGGCTTTTCTACGAATGGGGAGGCTCCCAAATGGTTTGTGCACCCAGAGTAATATCTGTAGGGCATGGACGGATAGTGATCGAATTTGTACTCTTGACATTAATTGCGAGAAATTAGCTCCTTGCGGTCATCGGTGTTAGCCATTGGTTCACCGAATTATGGGGGAGGGAGTATCTCCAGGTCGGAACAGTACACGTGACATCCCTCGATACGAACATGAATGTTTTGCATACTAAAGACGGTGATCGCTCTAAAGATCAAAGTACCACAGGTCAAAAGATATTGGGCAAGGCAAATATGGCTGCCTGGGCCCTGTTGACGGTTATTGGTTTCTATCTGATAAGTGCTTTCTATGGCTTGCCCCAATATGGTACAGAATTGGTAACAGGAAGTCACCTGGTTGCTTCAGTCGGCGTTACAGCGACTGCTGAGCATGGTCAGTTCAGTGGAGAGGGCCACTCCAGTGGAGAGGGAGGAGGCCATCACGCCTCAGCTGAGGCACCCCCTCTGTGGACAATCGTCCCCTTTGTGTTGTTGCTGGGAGCAATTGCCGTGCTACCGCTGATGAGTGCTACAGAACATTGGTGGGAAAACAATCTCAATCGATTCATTGTCTCCTTCGTCCTTGGCATGATCACCCTGTCCTACTATGCTTTTGTACACCACGCACCCATCGAAGCCCACTGGCCTGTCCATGATGTTGTTCAAGCGGTCGGATCAGGATTCGAGTTGGGGTTTGTACACGCGATTATAGGCAATGCCTTACTGGCGGAATACATTCCATTTATTGTGCTGCTGTTCAGCCTCTACACCATTGCTGGTGGCATTCGTATCGAAGGTGATCTGCAAGCCAACCCTTTGACCAACGCTTCCTTTATTGCAGTCGGTGGATTGTTGGCCAGTTTCATCGGCACGACTGGAGCGGCGATGCTGCTGATCCGACCGCTACTGGAAACAAATCATGAACGAAAGCATGTCAAACATACGGTCGTGTTTTTCATTTTTATCGTCTGCAACTGTGGCGGTTGCTTGCTTCCTATTGGCGATCCACCGTTGTTCTTGGGTTATTTGCAAGGCGTTGATTTTCTGTGGACGATGAATCTCTGGAGCCCTTGGCTATTTCTCAATGGCATGTTGTTGCTGACCTATTGTTTGCTTGATCAATTTGTGTTCTATCGTAAAGAAACCGTTCGGGATATAGCACAGGACATCAGGCATACGCGTCGGTTAAAAATTACCGGCCTCAAGGTCAACGGTCCACTTCTTCTGGGAGTTGTATTGGCGGTGGCGTTGCTGGATCCCAGTAAGTCAATCCCTGGCACTCATTGGCACTCCTGGATGTACTTGCGTGAAATTGTGCAGTTGGCACTGGTTGCTATATCGCTGTTCGTAGGCTCAAAAATCGTGCGTAGTAAAAATAATTTCAATTACCTCGCTATTGTCGAGGTGGCGGCCCTTTTTGTCGGTATTTTCATCTGCATGCAACCAGCATTGCAGATTTTAGCCGAGAAGGGAGCGGCCTTGTCCGCCCATTTGGATCCGGCCGGTTTTTTCTGGGCGACAGGAACGTTGTCATCGTTTCTAGACAATGCACCAACTTATCTGGTATTTTTCCAGACCGCAAAAGTTGGAGGTGCGGAGGGTGCAACCTTGATTGCGGGGGTCCCAGAAATGACTCTTACGGCGATCAGTTTGGGGGCCGTATTTATGGGAGCGATGACTTACATTGGCAACGGGCCGAATTTCATGGTGAAGGCAATAGCTGAGAAATCAGGCGTGAAAATGCCTAGTTTTTTTGGCTACATGGGATACAGTGTCACCTTCCTCCTGCCGCTGCTTGCACTGACCGTTTGGCGATACATTTGAGCTAAGAGACGATTGAATCTAAATCGAAAGTATTTAACCTGTGACATCGCCAATTATTACTGATCAAGGACGACTCCACGAATTGTGTGAGAGGTTACAGCAGGCGGAACAAATCGGAATCGATACCGAGTTTGTCTCCGAAGATACTTTCTATCCGGAACTCTGTTTAATTCAGATTGCCACCTGTGATGAAATGGCGGTAGTCGATCCACAGCAAGTAGACGTTGAGCCATTTTGGCGATTACTTGTAGAGGGTGACCACACCACGATCTTGCATGCGGGAAGAGAGGAATTGAACTTCCTTCTACGGGCGGTGAATCGTCTGCCACAAGATTTATTCGACATACAGATCGCCGCCGGGTTTTGTAGTAACGAATTTCCTGCTGCCTATGGATCGGTGGTGAGCAAATTCATTGGTCATAAACCACAAAAGGGGCAGCAACGTACCGATTGGCGACGTCGCCCGCTTTCCTCCGCTCAGCTCAACTATGCTCTAGAGGATGTTCGCTATCTTTTGCCGGTATGCAACCGTTTGCGCACCATGCTCAGCGAGCGTGGCCGTCTCGATTGGTTAGCCGAGGAGATGAATACTTGGCAGGCCCAGGTCGTCGCAGCTCAGGATCGCCAGGATTGGCGGCGGGTGTCGGGGATAGGCAAGCTCAACAGCCGAAGTTTGGCCATTGCTAGAGAATTGTGGCGGTGGCGGTATGAGGAGGCCAAGCGGAAAAATAAGCCCCAAAAGCGATTGCTGCGGGACGACCTCCTGGTGGAATTAGCAAGACACCAGGTAGACAATCCGAAGAAGATTACTGCTATTCGGGGCATGAATCATGGAGTGCTACGAAAAAAGGCTGAAGAATTGGCCGAATGCGTGCAGCGAGGATTGCGGTCGCCCGAAGAAAAAATGCCCAGAAGCAAGCGTGGTCGAACCCCTTCACAACTTAATCTCTTGGGACAATTTCTCACCCCGGCACTCAATACGATATGTCAACGGGCCGCCGTTGCTGCCAGCATGGTCGGTACTGCCAGTGATGTGCGTGAATTGATTACGTATCGACTCGGTTTTGACAAATCGGGAGATGCTCCCGGTCTTACGCGAGGATGGCGTGCTGAGTTGGTGGGGAATCTGATCGACGAACTCATCGCAGGAAAGAAATCGATTCGCATCAACAATCCTCACGAAGAAGATCCGCTGGTGTTTGATGAGATTATTTAAGAGTCCAGAGTTCAGAGTCCAGAGTCAAGTGAATCGTTTCAACTAAAATTTGGGATTGTAAAAAAATCAGCCGCAACGCGTTAGCGTCCGGTTGTGCAGTAAAACCGTGGGCTAACGCCCTGCGGCTAACCCAGAAAAAATCTGCAAAAATGCACCAGAGTGTTGAAACCCCTAATTCTGAACTGGCGCCATGTGGGTGGCTTGCTGGATTTTGTTGGTAGCTGGAGTGGACAGTTCTACGCCGGTGTTTTCACTCAGTCGACGATCTTCGAGTCCATTATAGGCGGGGGAATGAAAGATTTCTTCTTGATCAAGCTGAACGGTTTGCTGAGTCCTGTTTTTTTCGATCTCTTCCAATCTTGATTTGGTTGTACTACTGCTAGCAAACGAGGTGCCTTCGTAAATCGTGCCTCGTTTGAATGGCCCCGCCCCTAGGATCCAAATATCATTGGCCGTGCTTTCACTGGCTACGATACCGGATTGCCAAATCGGAATTCCCGTTTCTCGCTGGTATGCAAATACGGAGATTTTCGCAATGCCACGTTGGTCGCGCCGTTTGGCGATTGGGATTTCAGGGATGACAGGTGGCAGTGCGGCTAACAGTGTAAGCTGGGGGACATTCGTAGCTGGCAAGCCAAATAGCAAATCATGATTGTCGGTGCCCACTGCTCCGGCACGGGGTTCAACGATATATTCTGCGTCCTCCCGTATGTCTTTCAGAATTGAGCCACTCGCGAGCAGATGTTGTCGCAGACTGCTGATCAAATATTCGTTATCCACGACATTTTTCAGTGGTTCTTCGTCGAAATAGACGCTTTTCCCACGGAGGGCTTGAAAATTGACAGCTTGTACCGCCCGGTCAATGGCGTCCGAAACCAGCAATTGCTCAGTTGCCGTGCGTAGTGTGTTGGAGGTGCGGGTCGTACCACAACCGGACAGCAGGCAAAACCCTATGATGATCATGAAAGAGAATCGGCGGCGGACTCCTATTGAGACCATGAATTTCACCTTGGTAAACTCGTGTTCGGCCAATTAGCCTGTGATATTTCATCAACTTCGTCGCGAGAGGCCGAAGAGTGCTGTGTCTGCAAGGCAAACGGTGATTTGGGTGCGGAACGTATTATCTATACTTGAGCACGCCCAAATTATCGTTTAACGCAGCAGACGCAGTGCTATTCGGACTCGTAGCAGAATGTTTATGAAATATTCGGGTTAGGAGTCCGACGTGCTTGAACAAAATACCCGTAGGCTGGAACAAGTGGCGAATTATAGCGAGTTAGGAAAGTGCACCAAGGGCAGATCGATGACTGCTAGCAGGTGTTAGGCTAGCCTGAAAGTTTCTAACTGAGTGATCGGTTGTGCTACCTGCGGATGACTGGGGCCTCGATGACGTTTCGTTCGGCCACTTTCCGTTCGACCGTGTAAGGAGAGTTGCCTTTCGCCCAGCGAAAGTCGTCCTCAAAGAAACGTGTCATTTCTTCACTCGAAAGCTTAATATCCAAGTCTTGACAGACCACTTCCGCTCGGAACAGATGCATGCCGGGTCGCGTAGCTTTCGCATGAATCCTGAGGACCAGGTCGCGGCCTGCGGGTAAGCTCTTAATCGTTTGGAATGAAACACGCCCATCACGTATTGAATATTGGGCTCCTTCAACTGAGATGGGGTCGATCCCTTCAGAGAAGAGCCCAACGATGTTTACGCCTTGGGCATGGCTGCTACCCCGATTGGCGATGCGAATTTCGTAGGTAGCCGATTGGCCTACGGGGATGGGGCCCCGGGGATCACTCACCTCCAGTTTTAAATCGGCGAGTGCGACAATGTTCGTTTCAATGCTTTTTTCGTCTTGAAGCTCTCCTGTGGCTGTGTGGGCGGTGAGTTGCATCGAACACAGGCCAGCCTGCTCAAGGCGACAGTTCACTTGCACGTATTTTTCTTCCTGTGGGTTCAATTCGGTTAATTTCCAGGTGACACGATGCTTCTGAGCATCAAAAAATTGGCCTTCGCTGGCTGCTAAGAATTTCACGCCTTTGGGAAGTTGGAGGTTGAGTAGCATAGGATCCGTCGGAGCAGTTCCTGAATTTCGAATGCGGAAGTAATAGGTCGCTTCGGTACCAGCATACTTTGTATCGGGGCCGCGACAATCCAGTTCCAATTCTGGTTTTCGGCAAAACAGATGCTTGGTAGTTTCAGTTCGTAAATTTCCTGCTGCAAATGCAAAAGCTTGAACACGCAATTCACCCGCTTCACGAGCGGTGAGCTCCAGGTCGATTGTCTGAGTTTCTTCCGGTTGCAATGCACCAATTTTATGAGTGGTTGCGGATTCAGCGTTTCCACCGGGAGGAATTAGTTGTATTCGCACATCTTCAGCAACTCCAGTTCCGGGATTACTGAGCGACAGTTGATACCGCTGCGGTTTTCCAAACTGAACGTTGTCTGGTCCGCTGATTGCCATCTGAAGCTTGGGTTCTTGTACTTCGATGGTAGCGTCCGAGCCAACTGGTGAGTGAACCCAACTCACGCCCAATTGCATGGAGCGACCTTGATGGGGAACCAAACGTAAATTGAGGGCTTGGGAACTGTTCGGCTCCAATTGTTGGATGCGCCATTGAAGGCTATTGCCTTCGTTTGTTTCTGCCGCCACTTTGTTGGATCCCATCGAGCCAATCGCTTCGGCTTTTTGTACGATGCCAATGCTAGAAGTTGTATCGACCACCTCAGTCCAGTCTGGAATATGGACCGTTACGATCAGTGATTCGGCTGCTGTGTCGCCCTGATTTTTCAAGATGATGCGATAATTGGCCTCTCGTCCCACGAGAATCCTCTGAGGTCCTTCCACATGCGATGCGATCATTGGCTGTTGGTAGCTGAATAACAGTTTCTTTTCAGGGTTATCCTGAGAAAGCTTCACTTCATCGTTATCCGACAGAGTCTGTGATTTTTCCAAACGGCTTAGCGTTTCCTGGGAAGTGGGCGATGGTTTGGTCGACCGTAGCTGGTTTACGCTGAGATCTGGTTTAACTTGATTAGACGTTGGTTGACTAGCAGCCAACATCTCTGGTGAGATTGGCTCTGCTTTTGGTTGTGGAAGGTCACTTTTATCATTGGCTTGAGATTCAATACCTTTGGCCGGAATGTGCGGTTTTAAATCACCTGAAATTTTCGATTTCGATTCTGCTACAGAGGTGAGGGGTGACTTAGGAGTTGGTTTTAATTGCTGAGAGACTTGTTGTGATTCGGCTGTGTTCGGTGTCGTCATTTCGTTTGCAACACGCCAGGCGAGAGTGTCTTGATCGGATTCCTGCTGCAATGCACGACGTAAATCCAGTGGGGCAGGGTGGGAGCTACTGCTTTGACTGCTACTTTTCCTCTGTACCTGCGATTTCGTAACAATCGTATCAACCCGAGTTGTCTGCTTGGTGTGTGACTTTTGGGATGTAGAATGTGGCAGTTTGGGTTGATTGGACACGGAGTCGGCGGCAGAATAGGATTGGTTGATGTAACTCAGAAATCCAGGTAAAGTTTCTGCGCCGGCCGCGCGAGGTGGGATGACATCGAGAGTATCGACACTTTCTTCATCGGTGACATGCTTCCGGGCAGGGAGATCTTGTTGAGGTTCCAGCAAACCCGACAGGGCTGATTCCAGTTCACCTTGTCGTGATCCCATATCAGGAGAACGGCGGGTGGCAGTTCGTGTTCGTTCGGCCATGGGGTCCGGTTTTACGCGGAATTTTTCATGGCTATTTCGTGGCTGCTTGAGATTGCGTTGTGACTGTTTTGAATTAGCAGTACGTGGCTGATGTTGAGGACGTCGAGGACGACTGGAACTTTGCTTATGAGACGGTTCTTTTGCGGGGCTCTTTTTTTTGGAAAAAAAACTGCTAGGAAACAAGTTGCCGACATGCATCTTGTCCAGCATCGACTGGGGTGACTTCTTATGCGAATCTATTGAATCAGGCTGCTGCTTGGTTTGTGTGTTTTTGTGTCTGTGCCTGTAGGAATCCGAAGAAGCCGAGGAAGATCGCTTGCCCGATCGAGAAGTGGCCGCTTTCGAATCGGCTGGTTTAGTATTCGTGCTGCCAGACTCTTCTTTGTGAAAAGGAAGCCGAATCGATGCCAGGCGTTGAGCGAGCGAAGTGCCTGATCGCTGACCAGCAGATTTATGACGAGAGGTCTGGGCATGACTGGTATCAGTCCAGCACAAACTGATCAAAAGCATAGATACCGCAATTATCCGTCCGCACAACATAGTCGCATCCTTGCGAAATGAGGGGGTGAATCAGTCCGTCGTCAGCAGTGCTATCATTGCTATACGACGACATCGACATAGGTAGTAAACTTCCATGTCAAGGTTTATCGGTTACAGGCAATCAGAAGAATGAACCGATTCTTGGAAGTTTTCCGGATAAATCGTGTAGGCAATATGAGTAGACAAGGGTGAATTGAGCTTGTGCTGACGTCCAGGCGAGAATCTATCAGGCTAGCCTTCGTCCCCTACGATTTCGAATCCCAGATCGCAAATCATCTGGTAATCTTCTTCCGGCAACTGGCCCTTGGTCGTCAGGTAGTCACCCACAAATAGGGAGTTGGCTGCGTAGAGCCCCAGTGCTTGCAGGGAGCGTAGATGGAGTTCTCGACCGGCAGCAATGCGCACTTCTTGATTGGGATTCGTCAAACGCACCATCGCGAGAACTTTCAGACAGTAGTTGGGAGTTAAGCCGTTGGTATCGATGTCTTTCGCACCTGTCCCGTTTGCAATCGACCCTTTCGTATCAACCCCATCCACAACAGCCCCCGTCCTTACCGCTAGCGGGGTCCCTTCGATCGGATTGTAGAAGTTTACGGGAATCGACTCTACGCCCAGATCGCGTAACGCCAGCGCCATGTCGACCACATCCTGAGGACTTTCCCCCATACCGATAATACCGCCAGAACATAGTTGAAGGCCTGCATCGCGAGAAGCTTTCAGTGTGTCGAGCCTATCCTGGTAGTTATGGGTGGAGCAGATTTTGGCGTAGTACTGGTCGCTCGTATTGAGGTTGTGGTTGATGCGGTTTACGCCGCAAGCTTTTAGCCGTTCGGCATGTTCGGAGGTGAGCAGGCCCAGACTGGTGCAGATATCGAGTTGATACAGTTGCTTGATTTCGGGAACAATTTGCTCCAGGGTGCGGATTTCTGTCTCACTAGGGCCTCGGGCTGAAATGACCAGACAATAGGTTTTGGCTTGCCGCTCGGCTGCTGCGCGAGCGCCTGCCAGCAATTTTTCACGTGTGAGCAGGTTGTAGGTAGGAATATCCGCATCCGAGACCTTGGATTGGGAACAGTAACCACAATCTTCAGGACACAGACCACTCTTTGCATTCATCAGAAAATACAACTGGACCTGGCGGCCAAAATAATGAGTCCGCACCAGAAACGCTGCTGCCAGCAAATGGAGGATCTCATTGTCATCTGCCTGGAGAATCTCCAACGCTTCTGCAGATGTTAGCGGCTTTCCTGCCAGTACACCCTCAGCCATCGTGTGCCAACGGCTGGGCGAAGGGTTTGCAATGCAGACTTTATTGGAGGTGGCAATTGAAGATGTGGTGGGTGATGGCATGGGAGACTTTCTGGTGTGTAATTCAGCCGGCTTCTTCCATATTCACCCTATGATAGCCCATTTTGTGGCTGAGAAAACCTCTGGCTTTGCCCTCATCGTACCACACAAGTCGTGACGAGCTCCGTTATTAGGCCCGGAGGGCCGATCTAGCCCTAGCCGCTAGTTTACCGGCTTGTTGATTTAATCAGCCGCAGGGCGTTAGCTCCCGGTTCTGACCTCAGAACACGCCACAAAACCGGGGGCTAACGCCCTGCGGCTGATGTGATCGTTACCATTGGGTATTATATCAACGGCCCAGTAAACCACTAGCTTCGCTGGTGAGTACCCATCAGGCTCTGCCGTTCATCGTCGATGAGATTGAATCGAAATCTCTATCGAGACCGAAACGGATGAATATGCGGGCGAGCCCGCATATTTCACCCGTTTCTGCTACGGCGTCCCAAGTCCTTCTGTGGCTGCGTTATGTTTCGGTCCACGATCCTCAACGTGTATGAAACACGCCTGCGGTCGCAAACCTCACATGCCTTGCCACAAAAGGACTCAGCTCAGCTATATTGGTAACAAGGGCCTCGCGACGAAACGGATGAAATATGCGGGCTAGTCATGTCTGAAGGGGCCTGTCAGAATGGCCCCATGACCAATCATCACCTCATCCGCGTAGGAGCCATGGGCCAAATTGGCCGTTTTGCTGCAGTCGATACGATAGGTTATCAGCGACATCATCGGGTGATCGTCCGCACTCGGCGCGGCCTGGAAGTAGGTGAAGTTCTGGTTCCTCCGGCAATCGATGGGCCAGGTGTACTAAAATCTGGTTCTTTGGGATCTGGTTCCTTAGCTACGTCAACACGGGCGCTGGGTCCACTCGCCCCAGGATTTGACTTTGATCGTGTCGACGGACAGGTCCTCCGTGGCATGACTCCCCAGGATCATCTTTTGGAAGCTCGCTTGGAGACCAAACGTCAGGCAGCTTATAAGGCCTGTGTGAAATTATTGGAACGGCTGCAACTCCCTGATCTGCTCATCGATGTAGAGCATTTGTTTGATGGCCAGGGACTCTATTTTTACTTTCTGGGCGAGGTATCACTGCAGCTTGAGCAGACGACCCATCAGCTGGCCGAAACCTATGAGTCGAAGGTAGAATTTCGCAAGTTTACCGAGACTCTGCTGGCAGGTTGCGGTCCCGACTGTGGTACCAAGGCGGCTGCAGGGGGTACCGAGGCGGGGGGATGTGAAAATTGTGACCATTGTGACCTGGCTAAAGCTTGTAAGAGTCGGTGAGTCGGTGGGGCCAGAGTCTAGAATTTAGAGTTCAGGGTTCAGAATTCGGAGCTCGGAGCCAAATAGAGGGACTAAGGTTTCGATCTTCTTTGCTTTTCCCCGTTTTCTAGGGTTTGGCATTGATAGAGATTCGCAGAGTATGCATGCTCGACGGAGCTGAAATTCCTAGATACAATAGCCGGTGGTTCTCAAGATGGAGTTTGGGGCTGCTTTATCACTCTGTTCAAGCCCATACGAAAGCTTTGTTAGTGATGCCCGACTCGACTGCTCAATCCAACCACGATTTACATTCCGATGTGGATCTTACTCAGGTTGTCGATATGGGTGAAGGTTCTCGTGCCATCCTGTTCCTGCATGGACTGTTTGGTACCCCCGAACATTGGCAGCTGGTGATGGAGCAGTTGGCAGATCGGTACCGGGTAATCGCTCCACAGCTTCCCATCGATCCCAAGCCGGGACGACGCCGGAAGGGGGTTCAGACAATTCGCGACTTGAGCGATTTGGTGATGCGATTGGTGAAAACCCTCCAGATCGATTCGTTTGTGCTCTGCGGCAATTCGTTGGGTGGGCTCATCGCGATTGATCTCTGTGTCCAATATCCTAAGTTAGCCAACGGACTCATTTTGGCTGGCAGTGCCGGTCTGTTTGAGCGGAGTCCCATCCGAGGTCTCAGGTTGCGGCCCTCCAAAGAGTTTGTTCGTTCTACCATTTCCGGCATAGTGTACGACCAGAGTTTTGTCACCGACAAACTCGTCGACCAGTGGCATCAAGCGGTGACCGATCGTGATTACATTCGCTTTTTGTTGCGAGTTTCTCGCGCGACTCGAGATAGAAGTGTTGAGGACGAACTCGGTAATTTGAAACTTCCCACGTTAATTGTTTGGGGAGAAAATGATGAGATTACGCCGCCATCGATAGGAAAAGAATTTCAGCGACGAATCGATGGTGCTCAGTTGGAATTTCTTGACGCCTGTGGCCACTCGCCAAATTGGGAGCAGCCAGAGAAGTTTGCTCAACTGATGGATCAATTTTTGCCCGCATGTTTTTCGTGATAACTCCAGCTTGCGATGAACATGAATTCACCGTCTCATCGTAGGCTGTCGCATCATCTCATGGGGCGAAGATCGCGTTACGCTCGAATCGTGCTTGTTACGATGGCTGTGACGTCACCATTCGTGCTGTCCGGGTCGATCGGCGCCTTGAGAAGCACTTCCAATGACCCTAGACAGTGGTTGCCAAGTTCTTTTGCAGAAACCGATAAGTACGATCGGTTCCTGCAGCACTTTGGGGTCGATGAGATAGCAGTCGTCAGTTGGCCTGGGTGTACGCTCGACGATTCACGGGTTCCACAACTTGCCAAGGAGTTGGAGGAATCGCCTTATTATGATCGCGTGTTAACCGGCCCAAGTGTCTTACGCGAATTGATAGCAGCTCCGTTAAAGTTAGGGCGTGTCGAGGCTTTGCGTCGGTTACGTGGGATTTTGATAGGCCCCGATGACCAAACGACCTGCCTGGTACTCACGACTTCCGCTGCGGGGAGGGCCGATCGTAGTGAAGCGGTGCGTGAGATAGAGCGGAGTGCCGCAACGAATTGCGGTCTGGCAACTAGCGAATTGCGATTGGCCGGGCCAACCGTGGATGCTGCCACCATCGACGCCGAAAGTCGTCGCCTCTTGTTTCAGCTCGCCGGTTTCTCCGCGCTGCTTTCATTCATGGTTGCCACGCTACGGCTACGAAGCATCCGCTTAGCGATCATGGTCCTGGTCGTGGCGATGTACAGCACCGGGATGGCGCTGGCGATACTCTACGTCAGTGGCAGCAAGATGAACTTGCTAATGACAATGTTGCCACCGCTCATTTATGTGCTGAGCATCTCGTCCGCAGTCCATCTGGTCAACTACTACCGCGATGCATCAAGCAATGAATCGTCTACGAAGGCTTTGGCAATGGCCATTTCGCATGGTTGGTTTCCCTGTGTGTTGGCAGCCTTCACAACAGCGATAGGTCTGGTTTCGCTTTCCATGAGCAAGATCGAACCTATTCGATCGTTTGGGATTTATTCTGCTGTAGGGGTTATGGCCAGCGTCGGAGTATTGTTCCTTTTTCTGCCAGCGGCACTGCATTTGTTTCCTCCCAAGTTGCCTCCGGCTGCGGGACTCCACAACGGAGGCTCAAGCTTTAGCCAGGCCATCATGGGCGCGATCAGTCGACACCATGCTTTGGTCCTGTTTGGCTCCTTGGCTCTGATGGCCTTTTGTGGCTGGGGACTTCCGCAGGTCGAATCCACCGTTAAGCTTCAAGATCGTTTTCTGCCTGGCAGCGACGCCATCACCGAATATCGATGGCTGGAGCAGCATGTGGGGCCCATGGTTCCGCTCGAAGTGGTCATCCACTTCGACAAAGAGTGCCCGCGAAATCTTTTGCAAAGAATACAGTTTGTCGCTGCCGTGCAAAAGGAAATTCAATCTCTGGACGAACCGGTGGCGACGATGTCGGCTGCCAGCCTCTCTCCAAAGATTCCGACAGGAGGTGGCGTCAGGCAGGTGATTGAGCGATCACTCATCAATCGGCGACTTAGGAAAGATTATCTAATCGACGCAAACTATCTCGCAGAAACTGACAACGAGCAGCTTTGGCGAATTACCGTCCGCGCTCGAGCGATTGGAAAGTTGGACTATGGTCACTTTGCTGAGACCTTGCGGCAGCGCATCGACCCGCTCATTCAGAAGTATGATGTCCGTGGAACCTACACCGGTTTTATCCCTCTTATTTACAAAGCTCAGCGTCAGTTGCTCCAGGATCTGGTAAGGAGTTTCTTGGCTGCCTTTGCGATGATCGGTGTGGTGTTGATCTTTGTGTTGCGTAGT
>JBDOMT010000300.1:0-7241 GCA_039831705.1 Pirellulales bacterium
CCCTGCCAGACCGGAAGACACCGGGCCGCGATCACTGGGCCAACGCCATGTCGATCCTGTTTGCCGGTTGCGGCACGCCCGGCGGTCAGGTGGTCGGAGCAACCGATCGCAAAGGTTACGCAGCCTGTGAGCGGATACTTTCACCCGAAAATTTTGTCTCCACCGTCTATAGCAAGCTGGGGATCGATCCCGGCAAGATCTATTACGCGCCTAATGGTCGGCCTGCTCATTTGGTGAGTGATTCGGAGACGATCGCAGAATTGATGTAGTACCGTTATCAATCGGTAATCCGAGGATCGAACAGTCTTTCCAGGTCGAATCTGGAGTTTGAGAGACCAATGCGTATCGTCCTATTGCCAGCCATTTTGCTCGCCAACGTCCTGTTATCTCCGCTGGTTGGTTCGGCTGCACCCGAGGTCACCTACCTCTACCCGGCCGGTGGCCAGCGCGGACAAACGGTTGAAATTACTGCCGGTGGCGAGTTTTCCGAGTGGCCTGTCGGTGTCTGGACAAGCGATACGGCTACCTCTGCCACGCCGCTTGAGGAGAAAGGAAAGCTAAAAATCGAGGTTGGCGATACGGCTGCGCCAGGATTGATTTGGCTGCGACTCTATGACAAGACAGGCGCCGCCGCGGCCCGGCCATGGATGATCGGCACGGTACCAGAAGCGGTTGAGAGAGAACCAAATGACAAAGCATCCACCGCGCAAGAATTGGAGTTCGACCCCGATGTGCCCCAAACAATCATCGTTAATGGGAAGCTCCAGAAAAGTGGTGACGTCGACGTCTTTTCCCTTCCAGCTCGTGCCGGGAAAACGCTCGTTGCCGATCTCGACGCGCAAGCGACATTCCTGTCTCCTTTCGATGGCGTAATGCAGATACTTCGCCCCGATGGTTTTGTCGCCGGACACAATGACGATCAACAACAGCTCGACCCACGCTTGGCGATCGATTTGCCAACCGACGGTCGTTGGATGGTGCGCATTTTTAGTTTCCCCGAAAAACCCAACAACATCGTCCAAATTTCAGGAAAAGAAACCTACGTCTACCGCTTGACTCTATCGACCGGCCCAGTCGTCAACTATGCGATCCCCATGGCTGCCAACCGCGGTCAGATCAATCACTGGCAACTCATTGGCTGGAATCTAACAACCGATTTGCAGGAGATCTCTCTGGCCCCACCAGATGATGCGGTTGATATTTTTCTCGCAAATGACAAGATCGGAAGATCGATTCGCCTGCCGATTGTGGATAGCCAGATTCTTGTGGAATCGGAGCCAAATTCAACAGTCGAACCGACCAAGATTGAATTGCCTAAGTCGATCACCGGCCGCATTGATGAGTCTGGGGATCGCGATGCTTTCCAGTTTGATGCAGTCAAAGGGGAGCAATTAGTAATCAAAATCGAAAGCCGAGAACTTGGCTATCCACTCGACCCGGTTCTCGAATTGGTTGATGCGGCTGACAAAAGCCTTGCCCGTGTCGACGATAGTTCAGGAGGACGGGATGCGCAAATCTCCTATAAAGTTGACGCTGACGGTCCTCTGCGACTTATCATCTCCGATCTACACAATAGCGGTGGTACAGACTTTGTATATCGAGTTTCTATCGAGCGGGTGAAACCATCGTATCGGCTGATCGCCGATGCTCATCAGGCCATCGTGAAGGCTGGTGAATCGACAGACGTGACACTCGCCGTAGATCGCTCCCACGGCTTTGATCAGCCGATCTTGGTCAGCGTTAATGGCCTGCCTGAAGGTGTTACGGCTGCCACTCTGACTTCCAAAGTTGGTGACGATTCGGCGAGTAAGGTCGTCCTCTCCCTGGTGGCTGCCGCCGATACGCCTGCCACGTCAGTTCCGATTCGTATCGTTGGGGAGGTAAAGTCGGCTGTTTCGACACCAACCCGATTCGTCGTGCCCGGTCATCCCCAAGGCCTCACCGAGATGTGGCTGACGGTTACCCTGCAAGCGAACTGAGGGTGTAGTGGCGTAAGGGATAAAATATTCAGATGAGCTCTGATTATGTTTGAACTAAGGAGTTACAATAGCGCCAGTCACGCCGGATCTGGCCGTAGCTACTGCAGTAATTGACGCGCCGCAGCGAAATCCGCGACCTAAAACATGCTTCTTTGACGAGGCCAGCCAATGTCCTTCACGTTCTATCCTTGGCAACTCTATTTTGTGATTCTGACAGGATGGCTCGGGCTCATCACCCAGCTCACAGCGTAACGAATCAAACTGGTTGACTGCGTTGCCTCGAGGCGTCAATTCTCCTTTAAGGAAGTTAGCCTACGGGATTTTGTTTGTGGCCTTTGGCCCTATTCAGCAACAAACACAGCACCGTAGACCGAATAGACGGCGCCGCAAGCTCCCCACAGGGCTAGGCCAAACAGGAAGAGCATGATCAGGTTTTCCCACCAACGATTGCAATGCTGCTGGCCGATGTATTGCGGGCGGGCGGTGATCCACCAGAGGCCGCCGGCGATCAGCGGCACGAGCACGACTTGGCCGCTGTTCGCAAGCAGCGTCATGTAGACGAACCCCGGCATGCGCGGCGCGGTCCAAACCAGCGGCGTTACCAGGCACCAAACGGCGATCCAACGATAACAAGAGTGTGTGCGGTAATCGCCAATTTTGCTCCCTGGGCCAATCTTCCAGCGCAAGTAGGCGTGGCTGCCAAGATATCCCAGCCCCAGCGCGTGGCCGACCAGCGACGAGTAGATGGCCGCGAAGATGCCAAGATAAAATAACACCCGGCCGCCACTTCCCAGCACTTGGCTCAACAGTCGCGGCAGATCGTCCATCGTTTCGATGGTGAGTCCCCGCGGATATAGTAGCTCGGCTCCGAGCGTCCAAATCGCCAGGTCGAGGACGATCATCACGATCATCGCCAGCAGAAAATCATACATCTGCACACGGCGGTACTGCGGACCGCGCCAGCCTTTGCTGTCGAGAAAATAGGGATAGACCAAATTCATCATCGATCCGCCTACCGCGCCGATCATGCCGATGGCGATCAACAGCGGTTCGAACCGACCTGACTGTTCCGGCAATTTGAACGCAAAAGTTCCTTCGAGAATGCCAGTCGGGTTGGGGCCGACCCAAAGCGCGGTACCGACCAGTGAGATCGAGAGCACAGCCAAGAATACTTTGAAGAGCGACTCGATCCGTCCGATTGTTGGTTTGAAGACGATGCCCAAGGCAATCGCATTCCAGAATACGGCCCAGTGCCAGGTTTGGCCGACGCCAGTGAGGTTCACACACGCTTCGCCGATGCCCACGGTCATGTAGCTGCAATAGATGTGGCCCATCACAACCGTGGCAATCAAGAGCAGGAGCGGATAAGCCGAATGCAGCCGCGCCAACCCGTCGAGCACGCCTTCGCCATGCTGGTTGCATAGTTGGTATTTAGCAATCAGCGAAACTAGCAAAAATCGCATCACCACGGCCATCACAACAACCCACATGAGAGCATAGCCAAAATTCCCCCCCGCCACGCCGACCTCGACGATATCTCCTGCACCCAGCCAAGTAAGCACTACGATAATGCCAGGGCCGAAGGAGCGGATGTACTCAAAGAAAGTCTTGGGAACGGCTGAGGGCATAGTTGTGTACTCTTGAAGTTGGATCCTCAGTGCTCAAAAGAGTGGGTCGCATTCAGAATATGATTCGATTGACAGTGTCGTGTTCAAAAACTTTGTCATGTGAAAAAGTCTTCTAACGGGATATCAATCATGTTCGCGACCGTAATGCATTCAATACTCTCAATTCCAATTGCTCACATTGTGTGACAAGCCATTCGTCGAAACGATCCGCAACAAATCGCGGGAATCGGGTATAGGCATGAAACAGTTTCATAGAACCTATAAGATCATTTATCCCACCCCTGTACGTGCACAAGGCAGTTGCCACCATCAATAGTCCGCCACCGACCCGTCGGGTAGTCGATGGTGCTGCCACTTGAAACGTTGCGGCGGGTCAGCCGCGACCTCCGCCAGCGCCTGTTCGTCGATATCCACGCATAACCCCGTACCCTCGGGCAGCGATGCGTAGCCGTCGGCATCCTTCGACCAATTGTAGCGCACGATCCGACCAAGCACTTCGTCGTCGTAGCTCTCATGAATGAGGAACAGCGGCACCGAGGCGGCCACGTGGAAGCTAGCCGTCATGCCGAGATACGATTGGGTGTTGTGCGGAGCGATCGGCACGTACCACGCCTCGGCCAGCGTGGCGATCTTCTTCGACTGGCTGATCCCGCCAGTATAGCCGGAATCTGGCTGCACCACGTCGACTATCTGTTCCTTCAGGTACGGCAGGATCCCCCAGATCGTGCGGTCGCGCTCGCCGGTCGCCAATGGGATCTTGACCGCCTGCCGAATCTTCTTAAACGTGTCAATGTTGCCCGGCACGACGGGTTCTTCGAGAAAGAGCAGGTCGTACGGTTCAACCGCGCTAGCGAACTGCATGAGCGTGGCCGGTGGCAAGGCGCTGTGGGCGTCGAACATCACTGCCCCGTCGGGGCCGACGCGCTCACGGGCTGAACGCACGGATGCGACCAGTTGATCGATTGTCTGCGGGTTGCTCGAGTGGCGTTTCGGACCCGTGCCAAGCTTGACCGCCTTGTCGGTCGGGTAGACGCGGATCTTGTCGCGCGTTGGCCCGCCTAGAAGACGATACACTGGCACACCCCACAGTTTACCGGTGATGTCCCATAGCGCCATATCGATGCCCGAAATGCAATGCAGCATGAACGGCCCGCCGCGATGATTCCGGTGCGATCGGTACAGCACCTGCCACAAGTGCTCGATACGGGTCGGGTTCTGCCCGTCCAGTAACTCGAACATGGCCATCACCAACGTCTTCGCCACGGACGGGATCACTCCCTTAATCTCGCCCCAGCCGGTAACGTTGTGATTCGTTTCGATCTTAATGTATACGCGGTCGCCGCAAATCGTCGGCTTCAGGTCGGTAATGCGAATGCTCGAGCCGCGGTCGGCGACGTTCGCGGCTGGATTGGCGGCGGCGGGAATCGTCTCGTGCAGCAAGGCAGTGCCGGCCGCGATCCCCATCGATCCCAACAGCTCCCGCCGGCCGAAGGTCGGTACGTTTGGTGTAGGGCTGCTCAACACATGACTCCTTGGACTAAAGTCTGCAAGTGGCTCAAGAGGTTTGATGGATACCGGATTCGATCATTGTGTCAATCTTGGGCTGCCTGTTCAATATGCGCTGCTCGTGAGCAATAGTGAAGGGATATTTTCGGTAAAAGATTCTCTCATAACTGGCTGATACTGTTCATGGGGGGAAGGTCAATGGTAGATATTGCATGGGCTACCGTATCCCAAACTAACACTCCCTACACGCAGCTAAATTTGGGGAGCGACTCAAATATGTCGGCAAGTATCAGTCCATCTGCATCATTATGACCGAAAAATGCCATAACCCGGACATGAATATTGAGTAAAGAATCAGAATAGAATATTTTAGGAAATGATGTAAAACCAATAATAATCGCGCAAGTCTAGGTGTACAGATGGTATTACAATGAGCGACAATCCTAGCTTGCATGGTACGAAGAGCCATCCAATGGATATGTCAACTAAAAATAGGCGGTGAGGTTCCTCCAATGTCCGATCTTGTTCAGCAACATATCTCCCGCGATACGCCTTGGTGGCAACCGGTCTTGTTTACGGCGATGGCCGGCGGAATGGCTTGGGGAATTCGCGGGCAGTATGGGCACGAAACCGGCGCAATGATCGCGGGCTCACTTGTGAGCCTGACGCTAGCGCTACTGTTGTGTCCTCATGGTTCATCGTTGTCGCTGGCAAGAGCAATCGCTTGGGGCACCCTTGGGATGGGAATCGGCGGCTCAATGACTTACGGCCAGACGGTTGGGCTTACGCACGACGGTCCTTTGGTCGGTAATTGGGAGGCCTTTCGTTGGGGGATGCTGGGACTGGCGGTCAAAGGTGGGATCTATATTAGCTTTGGCGGACTGCTGCTTGGCATGGGACTAAGCGCAGTTCGCTACCGACCGCTGGAAATGTTGCTGCTGATGTTGGCAGCACTTGGCATGCATTTTTTGGGACTGTATCTATTGAACTCACCGTTCGATCCTGCGAACAAGGTATTGCCTACCATTTATTTTTCCGACGACTGGTATTTTGAACCAGAAGGCGGCTTCAAGCCGCGTTTCGAGTGTTGGGGCGGATACTTACTAGCGCTGACTACGATGATTGTTTACGCCGGTTGGTACCGCCAAGACCACTTGGCTAGGAATCTGGCTTTGTGGGGGCTATTGGGAGGGGCGTTAGGATTTCCTGGGGGGCAATGCTTCCAGGCATATAACGCTTGGAACGACGGCGGGTTGGCTGGCACGATTTGGAGTAGGCTGGCGATGAACTCGTGGAACATGATGGAGGTCATATTCGGCACGATCATGGGCGCAGTCCTCGGCTGGGGGGCGTGGCGAAACCGGCGACTGATGCAACCGGCATCGATTGAAGACGAACAACGGTTCCCGTTTGGGATTGAATTGGCGCTGCTCGCGGTGCATTTGCCGATGCTGATAGCGGTCGAGTTTGTGGCAATCGAATATGTCGACGCACTCTACGACTTGGGTCTCATCATGGTACTGATTCCGATTGTCGCGATCGCTGGCGGGCGCTGGTGGCCATTTTGGCAGGTGTTGCCGCTGACGATGTTGCCAATTGCTGGCAAGACGATTCGAGCCTTGGTGCCCAACAACGCAGACGCCAACGTCGCGATTGGAGCGATCAGTTATGGAGTAATTCCAGTCGCAGTGGGCGTGGCGCTGGCCATGTGGGCTGGGCAAGATTCTCGCCGAAAGCATGATGGGCACGCCTTTGTTCGCTGGTCCTTGTTGGTTTCGACTTGGACTTACTTTTCCCTCAACTTTGCCTTTTGGGGTTATCCTTGGCCGTGGAAAGATTCGGCTGGTCCTTTCAGCAGAGGGCTTGTTTATTCCTTCTCTATAGTTGGACTGACGATTCTCGTATGTATGTCAGGTAACCGTACGCGACGAGCCATGGCCAAAATGGTGAAGTTGACAATGAAACTATTGGGTAAAATAAAATCAGGAGTATGTTAGGTGTCTGCACTTTCCGACTTGTGAGTCAATTTAGGCGGCCAGTTTCATTATGTTTTCGGTCAGTTGGATAATTTTTCGTGGGAGCGACCACGTGGTGGTAATCGTCGATAATTCGTTGTGGAGAATCTTCG
>JBDOMT010000333.1:0-7235 GCA_039831705.1 Pirellulales bacterium
GCTGTTTGGGTCTATTGTCTCGCCCGCCACTAACAGGTTCCCTAGCCACTATCCGGCAGTCCAAGGACCAAGTGGTTTCCATGACTCCTTGAACTCCTCTTTCCGGGTGATCGCTCTGGTAGGCGGCATCAAGAAGTTGGTCAGAAGCTCAGCCACTTTCAAGAGAGTAAGATTCTCCTGCTGTAGATTTCCCCTCAGGAGAAAGGCGGACCACTGTTTGGTTTTGCCATCATTCTCGGCAAATTCTGCTGTCAGGGCCAGCGGGACGCTTGTTGGTAAGTCAGTCTGCCGCCGTTCAAAGGTTGCTTGAATCGCTTCCGCAATCGGTTTGCCTTCAAATTCAAACTGCGTGGCCAAAGTCCACAAATCGAAAAAGTCCTTCATGCGACTGTTGACCATGCCCAGCATTACCATCGCCTGGAACTTTTCTGCGATAACCGTCTCCTTAGGATAGGACTTTATACGTGGAGCAGCCTGGTCGAGCAATGTGGGGTAGTCGATCTCTTGGGGGGGTGGGTTGATGGCGTCACCAAAGCCAATGTCTACCTGCAGACTGACGCGAGCATTTTCCAGGTAGGCCGTTAGCTTGGCCCGGATCCCTTGGTACTCATCGTCTTCCTTAATCTGTTCGACCCCAATCGAATCAGGATCGAATACCAAACCATCGTCATCGACCCCTAACTCACAGAGTTCTGCGAAGATCTTGGCGATCCTCTCCAGGGAAGGCTCTCCATGGCCCAAGAGGTCAAGGTCTCGTGTCGGTCGATGCAGTTGGTCCGACCACAGTTGAAACAGCATTGCTCCTTTGAGAATGAATTGGTCTGCATACTGGGATTGCGAAATCCGGTAGAGTAACCGCTCCGTCCCATAGCGGCTCAGCACATATTCGAAAGCTTCACCCCGTTCATGCGACAGGTTGAGCAGCTTCTGCCGCACGGAGGCGGCCAGGTTGGTGATTTGTCGGTCTGTCAAACCATTGCCTCCATGTAGGGCTGCATGACATTCGTCATGCGGCACACCTTGGCTGCTTGCCAGAGTTCGTCACTAGTGGCCTTTTTCTGCGACCAGCAGTCTCGCAGCGCTTCAATCGCCACGTCGAGACCGATCTTATTGCGGTACTTGAAACAGTCGGCCACCGTTTTTGCTGGCGCGTATACGTGTATGCTGACATTGCCAACTTGCTTTTTCTCAACCCCAAAGCTGAGGGCCTCTCCTGAAAATCTTACGAAGCGAATGGGCGGATAATCTACGTTTGGCAGCCGGTCCTTGCGGTCAATAGCGATCCATACTTCATACGGAGCCTGGGTCGTGAGATCGTGGAAGCGGAGGGCTGACAGCAGGCAG
The DNA here is from genome assembly GCA_039831705.1 of Pirellulales bacterium. Taxonomy (GTDB): domain Bacteria; phylum Planctomycetota; class Planctomycetia; order Pirellulales; family Lacipirellulaceae; genus JAJRWS01. The sequence continues at coordinate 1,345 of JBDOMT010000333.1, forward strand.
ACGACTCCCTCAGGCACGCGCCGCGAAGCTTCCGCTATGGTATCGTTTTCCGTTGGCTTGGCGTTGGCGCTGACATAGATTCCCCGTCCCCTACGCTCAACAAGGCCTGCCTTGCAAAGCCGACGAAGTTGTTCACGAGGCACACCGATCTGGTCGAGATCTCGTGGGCGAACCACGCCTCGTTGACGGACGAACTCCAGCAGACGTTGTTTTTGAGTCTGGACCATGGTGTTACATTATGTCGGCACATATAGATAAGTGCCTGCACTTCGTAACACACAGTTTTCAGACTCGCAAGTCCAATCGCCTGCCAGAAGAGACCTAAACCATTTATTCATAGTGTGTTACGAACACCGTGGGATTTCAGTGTGGCCTCGAGTTCTGGCCAGATCGAACGGTGTCGCTGGCGATAATTCTCGTGCTGTCAGTATGCACCTTCATCACGATTGCTTTGCGAATCATGAACTTTATCTCCTTTTCTTCCTAACCGCGGTGCTGATGCGGAGGTTCTGATAGCGAGCAGATCGCGTATACATATGGCGAAGACCGATACGGCCCTCCGTGATGACTGGCAGCTTGGAGTTGATCATATGGCAACAGAAGACCTGATCGGGATTCTCGATTCGCATGAACAGATCGTAATCTTTTTTGATCACGGTAATCTGGTGTTTTACGCCTGTCGCAAAGAGACCTTCCGGATAGTAGTCCGATTCAAGGTCGGTGCCTTCGAGGCCGGCCTTGTTTGGAATATACCGGCGGGCACGGATATACGAGGTTTGATCTTTACCTTGATTCGGGAAGGCCGCATAACTGATGTGGTACGCATTCATATGGTGATAGTACATCCGCATGGCCGGAACACTGCGCATCTTCTTCCATTTGGCGATGTCTTTTGCGTACGGCTCTTCGCCGCTCCCAGTTGCCTGGATGTAGAGAATGTTGACGCATCGGGTTTCATTGTCGAGACGGGTGTAGTCATATTCAATTTTTAGATCTCCCTCAAAACTCTCCTTGGTCCACAAGACCATGTGATGGGCATCGTTTTTGAACTCGCGCCCCGCAGTCAGTTTCATGCCGTCCGGCCCGGTATGGACTTCGCCGATTTCTCCATCGAGAAACCATTTCTCTTTCCAGTCACCAGTACATGCATCAGAAAAAACATTCTGCCATTTTCCCTCGCTAGCCTGCTTGAAAGCTTCCTGCTCAGACAGGTTTTCAACTTGTGATTTCCTGCTGTTTTCTGTTGATGCTCTTTCGGTTGGAAGTGAGCTCTCACTTCCAAAATCAAGCACCTTCTTTCGATTACCTTTGGTGATAGTGACAATACCGCTGTTCCAAACGGATTGGATAAATGGGCTCTTGAAGACGTGCTCCGGGGCGTAGTCAATTGCTTGGCCGTTGATCTCTGGAACTTGACTGTAGTCGGCGTAGAAGGTGAATTGATCCCCATCCAGTCCGGTGTAGGTCAGTTTCTGATTTTCGAATTGCAACTCAGAGGCGAGGATCGCATCTTGGAAGGACTGGTAATCAGCGAACTCTGTTTTTGAGGCAACCTCTACGATGACTGGCGTGAGGCTGTTTTCACAGCAGAGCCAGTCACCATCCACTCGACCACTCGCCTCCACCCAGTGGTAGCCACCCGCAACCGGACAAACAGCAGCATAGGCTGCCGGAGCCTCAACGAAGACCCATCGACCTCGCTCTCGGCGATTATTCAGACCTGACTTAGCAAACCAGACCCTCAGTTCTTCGGCATCACGGCTGTACTTTTCGCCCGACAGTCTTTGTGAGATGAGCGTGCCCTTTCTCTGCACGGACCACTGCTGATTGAGTGTTCTCGCTGCTTTTTCTGCGCGACATTGTACGTACAATCTTGCATCCGGGTGGCCTGCGAAGATGACGCCATGCCAGCGGTTTTGGGAGCTGATCATCGTCCAGTCTTCGAGCGGACGAGCCTCGCACATCAACGTGCCTATGATGAAATCGGGTGTGCAGTAGGAGTATCTCAGAATCCCGCCGAAATCTGTGCGCAGTCGATAGCCTGGCGGCGTATAGTAACCATCCCGAGCAAGGCCCATGCGGCGCTGGATGATTTCGTAATTTCCGCGCCCCCGTGTATCGAGAGCGATATCCATCACCACCAGGGGTAACCGATAGTCGCTGGTAATAATCGAGAACTCGTTGCCTCGCGGCGGCGAGCCGTCACCTTGCCCTAGGTAATACCATGCCAAACGGTTGATACTATCATGTGATTGGGCCTGACTGTTGTTGCCCTGGCACCCTCGTGGGCCGGCTCCTGGCGACTTGTGATGAACTGGGACTTCGCGATAATACCATCGTGGTCCTCTGGGGCGATCACGGCTGGCATCTGGGGGAGCACAACTTCTGGTCTAAGAATAATCTTCTCCATAACGCCACGCGATTGCCGCTGATTATCCATGCGCCGGGATTCAAAAAGAACGTTGAAACGGACGGCATCGTTGAGTTGATCGATCTCTACCCGACGTTGTGTGAGCTGGCCGGCATCGAACGGCCGAATCACCTTCAAGGCACCAGCATGATTCCGCTCATGCATGACCCGACGAGGCCGGGAAAGAATGCGGCGTTTACCCGCGATACTCAAGGCGCCGCCGTAACGACCCGGGACTACGTCTACGCGGAATATGGCGAGGGAGAACGCATGCTCTTCGATCACAAGAACGACCCCGACGAGAATGTGAACGTAGCGGACAACCCCGAGTACCGAGAAACGGTGGAGAAGCTCAGCAAACTTCTGGCCGAACAGGCCGTGAGATCGGGGCGAGCCGAAAACTAACCTTCCTCAGATAAAGCCCTGTTGGGCCTCGTCATCCCATGGCGAAGCTGTGGCCGCCAAGAACGGTTGTGACAACGATTGGAAGACGATTTGGCATACGAAAATAGGAGGCGATGGCCAGGCGTGGTGGAAAGTGGACCTCGGCAAACAACATGTCATCCAACGTATCACGATTCTCCCCCCCCCAAGACTTGCCTCAAGAACACGCGCAGCGAAATGTTGAGGTACAGGCTTCGAACGATGAGGAATTCGGTACTTATGTGGTGATTGCCGAACAGAACGAAGTGCCTTGGTACAATAAGAGCAAGGCAAAACATTCCTCTCAAACTGGGGAGGCATACCTACCGCCGACAAAATTTGGTGGCTAACTAAGGCCTGGCACAAGGCGAAGCGGCTGCTTTGCATCATCGCGGAACAGCTGAAAATGACGGTCGTCGACAGTGAACACAGTCGTAATGTTCTCGCGGCAAGCCAGGTGGACCAAGCAAGCATCTGCCAAATCTATTTCTTGGTCGCCATACTTTTCCATGACGCCACCAACTTGAGTGATTTCTTCGCTAGGGATGTCGAGCAGCTCGTAGTAGCCTTCGTTAATTGCTTCAATGAATCGTTCAACGAGGTCTGGACGATGCCGAAGTAGATAGCAAGCTTCTGTGACCACGGGCCAACAGGTAGTAAGCACTTCCGGTAAACGCTCGGCGTGCGTCTTGCAAGTTTCATGGTGTTGGTCTCGTTTGTCTAAGAGAGCGACAATCGGACCGGTGTCAATCAGAATCGTTTCCGCCACGTGGTATTCCAAAACCTTCCATGTGAGCAGGATTCGTGCTTAGGTCACCGGGACCTTCCATTGCACCAACCATGCCGCATTCTTTCATTGCATCGAGAAAGCTTCGCCCTTCTCTGGGTACGCGGCGTGGCCGTTTTTTTGCTTCAACTAGCAACTCGTCCAGCAGTTCAGACGCAGGACGGCCCGTCTCTTCGGCACGCTTCGCCAAGAGTTTTCGTTGTTCTTCGGTGAGTTGAATTTCGTTAGGGTCTGTAGCCATAGCTCGGTCCTCCAGGCTGTGGATGATAGCGACTTCTCATTTATCCTGCCATACCGGTTATTCGCGGTCAAAGAAAGACCGATAATCAGCTGCATGATCGGTGACAACTAGATACCACGAGGTGACAATGTTATTAAACGGGTGACAAGTGTCTGCAATCAATCCCCGGGTTAGCGGGATATTATAGTTGCTCAGATATTCCCTCGTTAAAGAATACTCGCTCGCTCAGGTTAAGCATTTAGACCGTACCATGGTTGATGGCAATGGAACCATTATTCTTTTGCCCATCAAAAGCGGCTTGTAGTTGTGCGGTTGGCCTCTTGCTCTGCAAGGCGCTTATCTACATTCACGACGCCGCCATGGCACCAAACCAGCAGCACCAACGGCAAGCAGCAGCACCGAACTTGGCGCTGGTACCGACGTGACATTCAGTGGTAGCGTTCCAGTCCAATCACCGAGCAGGAGACCTAAGTCCAAGCCATTCACAGGAACGGTATCGTTGAGTTCCCCTTCTTTCATAGTCACGTCCTGGCCCCAATTCCCCAGTAGAACTCCAAGATCTGTGCCATCCACCATGCCATTGCCATCGAAATCGGCTGCATATGGAGTCACCACCTCAAGCAATACTTGATTAGTCTCGTAGATAACGTCCCAGAAGAGATCACCCGTTAGTGAAGGCAGACTCTCCGTAGCAAATGTGCCTTGGATGCCACCGGCTGCAGTGAGAATATTAAAGGTGTTTTCGGCGGATGGAACAAAACCGTCAATCAGCAGCACATCAAGCGTGCCCCCCAGGTCGGCGACGCCTGAACCTAGGATGTGCTTAAGTTGGTCATAGCCACTGCCAGGAGTCGTGCCCCCGATCTCGATCTCTAGCGTACCGTTGTAGCTGACGGTGCCGCGATTGACGACTGCTGTGCTAAATCCCGGAGCGTCGGTGCCTGTGATGACGCAGAAGTCGCAGGTGCCGACGCCTTTTACGTAACCAGTGAGCGTAACCCGCTCGGCTACGCTGTTGCCGGTTATGTGACCATTGTTGATGAGTGGTTTGACTGAGGTGTTCGGCGTGTCAACCGTGCCGAAGCCAGTGATATTGCCGCCGAAGTCGAGCGTCAGCCCGTTGGCAGCATTGAGCGTTCCAGGTGACCCTGCGTTGTCACCCAGGCTTACCAGAGCCAGGGAGTCGAGGACTGCATCGTTGGAATCTTGCAGTGTTACAGTGTGCGAGCCTACGGAGATCAAGCCTGCGGTGCCAAAGCCGTTGACTGCCGTCATGTCACCTAGCATGAGACTGCCACTGGCGGAAATTGTGGAGCCAAACCCTGCGACAATTGGGGCGCTCACAGTGCCACTGCCGACTAGATTGTCTCCGATACCCAGGGTCACACCATTTGCTGCATTGAGTATGCCTCCGTTAAGTGTGGCAATAGTGCCTAGATTGGCAAATCTCGCCGATTGGAGCGTCACCTGATGCGGCCCGACCGACAAGGCTCCTTGATGGTCGTACCCGTCAAATTTGCTGCCATCACCAAGTGACAGATCGCCTGTGACGTTGATGGTTCCAGGATTGTTACCAGAAACCCGCACCGAGGATGAGTTTCCGCTCAAGGTCAATACGCCTGCATCAACCTGTAAGTCAGGCACATTTCTAAGGTTCGGGGCGTCGACTGTCCCGCCATCAATCTTCAGTATGCTGCTGGAAAAGTCGCCGTTGGTTACGGTAAGCGCACCGCCTGTTACGACTGTTGTCGTGTGGGTGACGTTTAGTGTTTGGCCAGATGAGAGCGATAACGTAGTTAGCTGGCCGCCGGGTCCGATGACTATTCCTCCCAGGCCAGTTATGGAAAGGGTGCCAGAGTTCAAGTTGAATTGTCCGTCATTAGTCAGTACATCTGTGGTCGCATATTCTCCATGCGGCGGCCCAAGATTGACGGATGCCGAGCGGGTGTAGAATAATACCCTTGAAAGGAATCCTCATGAGTGAAGCAGAATCTCCCGTAACCTCTAAGCCATCACCTAAGAGCCGTCGA
>JBDOMT010000513.1:0-29774 GCA_039831705.1 Pirellulales bacterium
AACGATGTCGCCGCTGCGCAGCTATTATGCCCGCTTTGCCCGGTATCGAAGTACGCTTCCGTAGCCTAGTTCTACTGAAGTGATCGCCTGAAGACGAGGGTTTTTAGATCCCCGTAGGAGACAATAATACCGTAACTGCGCATGGTTTGTTCCAGCCTTCATGGCTTGTCCACTAGGATTCCTGAAAAACCAGACTATGATGTAGGCTTGTTCTACAGCTCTTAAACCCAATGCTCCAAACCCCAATTTGGTCCTCCAGTGAAACCCATTAAGAACATCTGTTGTATCGGCGCCGGTTACGTCGGGGGTCCTACGATGGCGATGATCGCCAAGCAGTGCCCGGATATTCAGGTGACGGTTGTCGACATCAACCCGCAGCGTATCGACGCCTGGAACTCCGACAGCCTGCCGATCTACGAACCGGGTCTGGACGAAGTCGTTCGGGAAGCTCGTGGCCGAAATCTGACCTTCTCAACTCACATCGAGGATGCGATCCGGGCGGCGGATATTATTTTTGTGTCGGTCAATACGCCCACCAAAACCTTTGGCATCGGCAAGGGTCGGGCCGCCAACCTGCAATACGTCGAACTGTGCGCGCGGAAAATCGCCGAAGTCTCTCAAGGCCACAAAATCGTCGTGGAAAAGTCGACGCTGCCGGTCCGTACAGCCGAGGCACTCCAGCGCATTCTCAAGTCGACGGAGCACCAGGCTACCTTTGATGTGCTGTCCAATCCTGAGTTCCTGGCCGAAGGGACCGCGGTCGAAGACCTGCTCGACCCCGATCGGGTCCTGATCGGCGGCCAATCACAGACGGCCATCGACGCATTGGCAGCCATTTACGCCAACTGGGTACCGCGTGAAAAAATCATTACCACTAACTTGTGGAGCAGCGAGCTGAGCAAACTGGCTGCCAATGCCTTTTTGGCTCAGCGTGTTTCATCGATTAACTCTATTTCCGCCTTGTGTGAAGCAACTGGGGCAGATGTCGACGAAGTCGCCCGCGCAATCGGTGCCGACCACCGCATTGGTCCTGGATTCCTCAAAGCGTCCGTCGGCTTCGGCGGTTCCTGTTTCAAAAAAGATATTTTGAACCTGGTCTATCTGTGCGAACATTTTGGACTGCCTGAGGTTGCCCAGTACTGGGAGCAAGTGGTCAAAATGAACGACTGGCAAAGATACCGTTTCGCTAGCCGCATGGTACGAACAATGTTCAACACCGTGTCGGCCAAGCGGATTGCCATTTGGGGATTTGCGTTCAAGAAAGACACCAACGATACCCGTGAGTCGAGCGCTATCTCTGTTTGCCGTGATCTGCTGGAGGAGCATGCCAACTTGGCGATTTACGATCCCAAGGTTCCCGCAAAAATGATCCTCCAAGAGTTAGAACTGGCTTGCACCAGCGACACGGGACACCTGAGTGGTTACCACAAACAGCTGATCGACGAAAACGTGACGATCTGCGACTCGGCGGAAGCGGCCGCCGATCAGGCTCACGCGATTGCCGTGATGACCGAATGGAATGAGTTTAAAGAGCTCAATTACACGGCGATTCACGAATCCATGCAACATCCGGCCTTCCTGTTCGATGGCCGCAATCTGCTCGATCATGAGACGCTGATCGCACAGGGGTTTGAAATCCACGCTATTGGTAAAGCATTACCTCCGGGTCTGGGACAACATCCCACGGAAAAGGCGGCAGCCGACCGAGTCCCCGGCACACGTTAACCCGGATATTTGAGCTCCAATACGAGCACTTTGCGCAAGCGAGTGGGTATTTGGGGCGTGGCCCACTTGCTGGCGCTGCGTGCTTGTGGGGGGTGTGTATGCACCGTTCCTGCAATACGAGCACGTTGCGCAAGTGAATGGGTATTTGGGCCCCAACCCTTTTCAAGGCCCTCACGGCAATTACCGCTGATACCACCGCCACTGGTTTGCCAACCCTTGCCGAAGACTCACCTTGGGCTGATAGTCCAATTCGCTGCTGCTTCTTGTCAAATCAGCGTAGGTGCGATCAACATCGCCTGGCTGCAGGGACTGCCGATCGATTTTGGCCCGGATGCCGGTGGTCTCTTCGATGGCGGTTAACATCTCGGCAAGGGTCACGGGTTGATTGCCTCCAAGATTGTAAATTTGGTAGCCTTCGATTCGCTCCATCGCCGCCCGGACGCCATCAATGATATCGTCGATGTAAGTGTAATCGCGACTGGTCGTGCCATCACCAAACAGGGGAATGGGTTTTCCTTGATCCAACAGCCGAAAGAATTTGGCTATGGCCAGATCGGGCCGTTGCCTGGGTCCAAACACCGTAAAGAAACGCAAACAGGCGATCGGCAATTGGTAGAGATGCCAAAAGGAATGACAAAGCAACTCCCCTGCCCTCTTGGTGGCCGCATAGGGACTGATGGGGTAATCCACCGAATCAGTTTCGGCGAAGGGGATTTTTTTATTATTGCCATAGACACTGGAACTGGAAGCAAAAATGAATTTCTTCACGCCGTGGGCGACCGCCGCATTGAGCAAGCGAACGGTCCCATCGAGGTTCACCTCGGTGTAGAGACTTGGATTCTCGATGCTGGGCCGGACTCCGGCCATGGCCGCCAAATGCACAATCATCTCCGGTTGACATTGCTGGACGATCGAATCTACCCCTTCCTGGTCACGAATATCTATTTCCTCAAATTGAAATTGCGCCTCGCCCAGGAGCCGTTTGTTCAGGTTCCCCTGCTTGACTTCACGCGCATAGAAATCGGAGAAGTTATCGATGCCAATCACTCTTTTTCCCTCGCCCACCAGCCGTTCGCACAGATGGGAGCCAATGAATCCGGCCGCACCAGTTACGAGGATTGTTTCAGCCATGGGGGTCTACTTTCTGTTAGGGCCTAATTTGGCAGCATCTCCTAGGCGCAGCTTAAAACGTTCTGTTGAAGGGAACACTTTCCTGAGGTATTCTTGCATGTCTCCGACATATAAGATGCGGCCAGATAGCGTCTATCAACACTTGTATATTTCATCAACCCCGAAGGGGTGTTCCTATTTTAGCCCAGGGTTAAGTAAATGCGAGCCATGCAAGCGTTTACTTAACCCTGGGTTGTGAATCAAAATCATTCATCATGTCCACACCACTCGATCGTAATTTGCGTATTTTTGTCTCCGGACACCGTGGATTGGTCGGATCCACACTGGTCGAGCGCTTGCACGCGGCCGGATTTGACCATCTGCTGACTGCCACCCGGGCGGAAGTCGACCTGCGCGACCAGTCTTCAGTCGATGCCTGGTTTGCCGAGCAGCGGCCTCAGGTGGTCATGCATGCAGCTGGCACCGTGGGTGGCATCCAAGCCAACGCAACTCGACCGGCCGACTTTATGTACGACAACCTGATGATCCATGCCACCGTGCTTCGGGCGGCCTGGCAGCAGGGCGTGGATAAATTGCTTTACCTGGGCAGCTCCTGTATCTACCCGCGTGACTGTCCGCAGCCGATGCGGGAGGAGTATCTACTTACTGGGCCGCTGGAAGCCAGCAACGAAGCTTACGCTCTGGCCAAAATCACTGGACTCAAATCGTGCGAGTACTACCGGCGACAGTACGGCTGCCATTTCATCTCGGCCATGCCGACCAACCTCTATGGGCCTCGGGATAATTTTGATCTGGCCGGTTCGCATGTGCTGCCCGCGTTGATTCGCAAATTCCATGAGGCTCGTCTGGATAGACAGGCAGAGGTGACCATTTGGGGCACCGGTTCGCCCAAGCGGGAATTCATGCACGTTCGCGATCTGGCCGATGCGTGCCTATTTTTGTTGGAAAATTACGACCAGCCCGAAACCATCAATGTCGGTACCGGCCAAGAGGTGACCATCGACGAGCTTGCCGACCGGGTTCGGCAAATTGTCTACCCTGAGGCCCAAATTGTGTTCGATACCGAAAAGCCGGATGGCACACCACGTAAGTTACTGGACGTGAGCCGTATCCACACACTGGGCTGGAGGCATACGATCGAATTAAATGAGGGCATCGAAAGCACTTATCGGTGGTTTCAAGAACATGTCGGCTTGACCTGACAACCCGATTTTGACGAATATGTAGTGGGCCGCCATTTTTGGGGCCCCTGGGTCTTTTGACTACAGGGTCTTTTGACTACAGGGTCTTTTGACTACAGGGTCTTTTGACTACAGGGCAAGTCGAGCGATACTCCAAAACAGCGATACCAATTCACCACACCTTCCATTTGAAAGCACGACCACTCATGACTGTAAACCCGGCACGCAACAACAAACGGGCACTTATCACCGGTATCACAGGCCAAGATGGCTCTTATTTGGCGGAATTGCTGCTGGAGAAGGGATACGAGGTGTGGGGTGTGATTCGGCGTAGTTCTTCGTTCAATACCGGACGCATCGATCACATTTATCAAGACCCGCATGAATCGGAAGTACGACTTCGGCTCTGCTATGGTGACCTGAACGATGCCTCCAGCATCAACCACATCCTGAGAATCGTACAACCAGACGAAATCTACAACCTGGGAGCTCAATCCCATGTGAAAGTGTCGTTTGAAATCCCCGAATACACCGCAGAAGTCACCGGCCTTGGCGCGATACGCATTTTGGAAGCAATCCGCGAAGAGGGCATCGAAGCCCGCTTTTACCAGGCTTCCTCCTCGGAACTGTATGGCAAGGTACTGGAAACACCTCAAACCGAAACCACACCTTTCTATCCTCGTAGCCCCTACGCTGCGGCGAAAGCTTACGCATTTCATATCACTCGCAATTACCGTGAGTCGTATAGCATGTTTGCGGTCAATGGCATTCTTTTCAATCATGAATCGCCACGCCGGGGAGAAACCTTTGTCACCCGCAAAATCAGCCGGGCTGCGGCGCGGATCAAAACTGGGCTGCAACAGACCATTTACCTGGGTAATCTGGATGCCCAACGGGATTGGGGATTCGCCGGCGACTACGTGGAAGCCATGTGGCGGATGCTCCAGCATGAGGTAGCCGACGATTTTGTCATCGCCACTGGCGAAACCACTTCGGTCCGTAAATTTTGCGAACTCTGTTTCGCCCGCATCGGATTGCCATTGGAGTGGAAAGGGCAGGGGGATGCCGAACGAGGCTACGGCCCCAATGGCCAACTGCTCGTTCAGGTCGATCCACGTTATTACCGTCCCACCGAAGTCGACCTGCTGCTAGGCGATGCCAACAAGGCCCGCCAGGAGCTGGGCTGGGAACCCAAAGTGAGCATCGAGCAACTCGCTCACATGATGGTGGACCATGACTTGACCCTAGCGGAATCCATGCAGCAAACCATGCGAGTCTAGCCCGGATATTTCATCCGTTTCGTCGCGAGGCCCCGTAGCCATCCGAGGAAATGGTGAAGTCCTTTCGTGGCAAGGCATGTGAGGTTCGCGACCGCAGGCGTGTTTTTTACACGTTGAGGCGACCACTGCTGCGCCGCGGTGCCCGGGACCGAAACATAACGCAGCCACGGAAGGACTTGGGACGCCGTAGTAGAAACGGGGGAAATATCCGGGCCCACCCTATTCCTGTTGACACAACACCACAGGTGCCTTAAGAATTCCACACCGGACCCTGTCTCCAATATTCATGCTCATATAAATACCGCGCCAATATGGATAGAATCGTCTTGTGCATTAAATGGGGGACGTTCTATGGGCCAGAGTATGTCAACCGACTGTTTGCTATGACCGCCCGCAATATCACGGGCCCTTTTCAATTTGTCTGCCTGACGGACGACCGTACTGAATTGAACAAAGAGATCGAGTGTTTTGACCTGCCCGAACTTGGGTGCCAGCATCCCACCAATGTACCCGGCAAATGGGCCAAAGTAGCCCTTTGGAACAAAGATCTATTTGGCCTTTCCGGCACGGCCCTTTTTATCGATCTCGATACGGTGATCGTCGACAATATCGACGACTTTTTTGAATACAAAGATCCCGACGATGTCATTCTGGCTCGGAATTGGCTGAAACCGGCATATCGCCTGGGACAGACCACCCTGTTTCGATTTCCGATAGGTAAACACGCCTACTTGTTGGAGGAATTCAGAAAGAATCCTCAAACGCTCGCAGAAAAGTACCGCTTCGAGCAGCATTATGTCACGCAAGGCATTCGAGGAGGTATTCAGTTTTGGCCTGCGAACTGGGTGAAGCACTACCGGCATCACTGTCTGGGACGCAACTACTTGAATCGCTATCGAAAGCCGGCCAGGCTTCCCAGTGGCGCACGAATCATTGCTTTCCCTGGATTCCCCAACCCGGCTGATGCGGTGGAAGGAAGTTGGGATGGAAGGCCTTGTGCGAAGTCCGCTTGGACGCATTTTCTCGATGGGTTCACAGAAAAACGTACTTCCAAATCCTTTATTCGACACATGAAAAGCTACCACCTGCCATGCGAATGGGTGCAGCAGCATTGGGTCGAGTAAGAGCTCCGTGAATATCGAATATCGAACAAGGAACTCCGAATTGCGAAGTTAAGATATTACCGCAAACTCCTTTTCACACCTCTACAGTCGACATTCCTTATTCCTTGTTCGATATTTATTATTCAGGGCTAAGCCGCGTGCCTCCTCTTTGCTAGCAAAGGCTCCTTTTTGGGATCACTGTTGGCAACGCTCTGCGAGCAGCCGTAGTACCAAAGTGCCGCGTATTTATTGAATACGTAGTGGCTCGCATGGACTGCGAAAAGGAACCCATAGCGGCCATCGAGAAAACCGCCTTGCAAAAAATAGAGCCGAAAGAAATTCCAACCCGCATGAATGATCGCAGACAGGAGCGGCGGTTTCCGTCCCTGCTCCGCCCGCTCGCGTGCCCAGGTGTGGGCGTAGGCAACATGTTTTTCCAGAAAGTATTCGTAATTGTGACAAGTGTCGTGAAGCAAGGGGCCATGCAATCGCACTCTAGCGGCTCCCTGAGTATCGACCGACTCATGGACCCGGCTACTATGATAGGCATACTTTTTTCGAGCGTAGAGACGAACGAGCGTTTCATGGTGCCAACCATGGCGGTCGAGACAAGTTCCCAGAAACCAGTTGTTACGGACGACTTCATAGACCTTTTGGTCATTCGGGTTGGCGAGAACCGCTTCAATACTTTCCCGCAACTCGGGCGACACTCGTTCGTCTGCATCGATCGCTAAAATATAATCGCCTGTCGCCAGCTGCTGGGCTCTTTGACGTTGAATTCCATGCCCCTGCCAGTCCTCCCGAACATGTACCTTGGCTCCCCACTTGTGAGCCAATTCCATCGTCCGGTCGGTACTGCCCGAATCGAGAACAACAATCTCATCGACCCAGCCGTGGAGACTTTGCAGGCAGTCCTCAATCATGTTCTCTTCGTTTTTAACGATCAGTACGGCTGAGAGAGTGGTCCGATTGGAAATACGTTGGACTTGATTGTTTGATACAGCAGACATCGTACTTTTTGGCCTCATGCCCGGACCCACGCTGCGTGTCGGTGACCGGCTTGTGAAATATTGGGGCTCAAGAGAGACTATTCCCGCCAATAGTCCTTAATCCAGGGGGTAGGTCGCATAAATCGCATGAACTTGCTGCGCCGCCCTTCGATTGCCTCGGGGGGATTGGGATCCCCATGAAAAACAACAATTTTCGCACCGTCAGGGCATGCGGGTTCCCGAAGAAGTGACATCGGGCCACGTGGAATACAGTGGTGTTTAAAGCTGGGACACCAGGATTCGGGCCAAAACTGCAGTACGCCCTTTTGTTTCATCTGATCGGACAAATAGGCCTGCTCGTTCCGATGGGTTGCTCGAACCTGATCGAAATTGTGTCGGAAATAATCCAGAACTTCTGGATGACGTCCAATCTCGAAGCGATAGACCGACGAATTGCCGATCGATCGAGCTGCATTGCGTCGATGGTAGTCCTTGATGATTGAGAACTCCCGCTGGTCATCAAAGAAACAGTCCATATTGTCAACAATAACAACATCCAGATCGAGGAAAATCGCTTTACCTTCAAGGTCACCCAGTTGCTCACCAAAGGTAGCCAGTTTATTCCAACCCCGCTCGGGAATCCCCTCGGGTAAATCCATCGATGGCAATGGCAGTACATCCACTTCCTCACGAATACCCGTCCCATCGTCGGTGAAGCAAACAAACCGAAAGGGTAGAGTCAAGTTGCGTTTCACCATGGCATAAAGCCGGTTCACATAATGGGGATCATATTTTGTGCCCCACTTCATGCAGATTACGTTCACATCCATATGAGGATCCATTGCGATTGAGTCATGGTAGGTGGGAACAACTGACCCCAATATTTCTCACGTCACGAAGTTCATGAAATACCCAGTCCAATTTGGTCGGCCAGTGTAACGAATTAGAACCAGCCTCCCTAGTCCAATTCCTTCGCCCCAAGCCCGTATATTTCATCCGTTTCGTCGCGAGGCCTGTAGCCATCCGAGGAAATGGTTAAGTCCTTTCGTGGCAAGGCATGTAAGGTTTGCGACCGCAGGCGTGTTTTTTACACATTGAGGATCGTGGACCGAAACATAACGCAGCCACGGAAGGACTTGGGACACCGTAGCAGAAATGGGTGAAATATTCGGGTAAGGACCCCGGGTGCCAACAACGCACCTCAAGTTCAGACAAAGCTAGCCCGCATATTTCATCAGCCGCCGAGCGTTAGCTCCCGGTTACTTCTGATTCGCATCATTACTTGATAAATCGGACGCTAACGCGTGGCGGCTGATAAGACACACTGTTTTCCCAGATCACATTGCAATTCGCTATGATGAAAGTACTTACAACGAATAATGGGCGTTCCATGGAATATGCGGGCTAGCATGTATCGCCGGATACGCGGCGGCGGCGTTTAGCCAAGGGCTCAACGGGCTGTTGATATAATGCCCTAATGGTAGCGATCACATCAACCGCAGGGCGTTAGCCCACGGTTATGTGGCGTGTTCTGAGGTCAGAACCCCCACAGCTAATTGCTTAGAAAATCCTCAAAACCGTCAGACCATTCGAGTATGACTACCAGCTAAAACGTGGTACCTCGTGGTGGTCGATGCCATGGCTGGTACCAGTGTAAAAATGAGACTTGGTACCCCCGGATCCTGACATTGCTGGCCTATCAGTTATTGGGGGATGGCCTATCAGTTGTTGGGGGCTAGATTCCAGCGACTGTCACGAACTCACCCTGCCCGCTAACAGTAAAATTGGAGCACGTATGACTGCAATTTTAGGGCTATCGGCATTCTATCATGATTCCGCTGCTGCTTTGATCGTGGACGGCGAAATTATCGCAGCTGCCCAGGAAGAACGCTTTACTCGAAAAAAACAAGACCATGAGTTCCCGGTCCGTGCCATAGAGTATTGCCTGGAGGAAAGTGGACTGACACCTGAGCAACTCGATTTCGTGGGTTTCTACGGCAAACCTTTCTTGAAATTTGAAAAGTTGCTGGAAACGTATCTGGCGTTTGCTCCAGTCGGTTTTCGCTCGTTTATGAAATCCATGCCGCTTTGGCTCCATCAAAAATTACATCTGCTCCGTGAGATGAATAGGGGGTTGAATTCGGGATACAAAAAAAGATATATCTTTTGCGAACATCACCAATCACACGCCGCTAACTCGTTTTTTTCATCTCCGTTCGACCAAGCTGCCATACTTACGCTGGACGGCGTGGGAGAGTGGGCAACGGCGACATTCGGTTATGGACGTGGCAACAAAATATCACTGACTCACGAGTTGCGATTTCCACACTCCCTGGGATTGCTCTATTCCGCTTTCACCTACTTCTGTGGATTCAAAGTCAATTCGGGCGAATACAAATTGATGGGCTTGGCACCCTACGGCGAGCCGAAATACAAAGACTTAATCTTTGAGAATCTGATCGACTTGAAGGAAGACGGTTCATTCCGGATGGACCTTTCCTATTTTGAATATTGTCAGGGACTGCGGATGACATCCGGCAAATTTGCGCGTCTCTTTGATGGGCCAGCTCGGAAGCCAGAATCCCCATTGACCCAGCGTGAAATGGATTTGGCTGCATCGGTTCAGCAAGTCACGGAGGAGATGGTTCTGAAGATCGTACGGCATGTACATGAGAAGACCGGCATGAGAAATCTTTGCCTGGCCGGAGGTGTTGCCTTGAACTGCGTCGGCAATGGACGTATTTTGCGCGAAGGCCCATTCGAAAAACTCTGGATTCAACCCGCCGCTGGCGATGCAGGGGGCGCCTTGGGGGTGGCCCAACTCATCTGGTATCAACTTCTCGAAAATGAACGACCGATCGTGGAACCCGATTGCCAGCGTGGTTCATTTTTAGGGCCTCAGTTTTCCAATGACGAAATCCGAAAATTCCTCGACTCACAGGGTGCACAATATGTCCAGTTTTCCGACGAAGGGGTGCTCTGTGACCATGTGGCGGAATTGATCGCTTCGGGGAAGGTGATTGGATGGATGCAAGGAAGGATGGAGTTTGGTCCAAGGGCATTGGGCAATCGAAGCATCTTGGGCGATGCCCGTAGTCGCAACGGGGTATCGTTGGCGAGTTCGTCGATTTCCTATTGCACAACAAAAAATGGTGGCTGACACCAATTATCCTGGTCCTATTGTTGATGGGACTGTTGTTGGTGCTGGGTGGTACGGGAGCAGCGCCTTTCATCTACACGCTGTTTTAAACGGCAGAGCAGGTGGCTTGAGGAAGGCCCCCAAAGTGTTGAAAACTTAAGCAGCCTGCTCCTGACCTGTCTGGTGGAAAATCGCATTCGAGCCAATTTGCTGCTCGAGTATTTCCACGGTACGTGCTGGTGCATGGCGCTGATACCACTGCTTGGAAAATTCCTGTGCACCTAGGCGGTAATGATCGTAGTGTTCGACCATTTCCTCCAATCTATGCTGAACTTGCGATGAATCTGCTAGAGTTAATCCCACGACTCCCGCAGGAGAAGAACTATTTTCCATACGAGGCATTGCATACTCCAGATTTTCTAGCCCTATCGGCCCTGAGTGGTAGGCGTTACTCCAAGTCACTTTTACAGCGACGGTTTCCGGTTGAATGGTAAATTGGGTTCGCACAGGCCGCAAGTCAATTCGCTGCCCCTCGATATTGCTGGATTGGTCCACCTTATTCCTCTGAGAATCAAATTGCTCCACCTCAACTTGCACATAAGTACCAACTGAACTTTTCTGGGCCCAGTTGAATGAAACCATGAGCGACTTTGCTGTACGCGGCAGCGAGATCTCCGTCACTTGAACTTGATCGTGATCTGGGATGGTAAGGGTTGTTTTCGGCATCTCATCAGGATTGTTCCAAGACAGAAAATTCTCTCGGCATCGATCAAGATGTTGGTAATTAACTTCCGCAATTTGTTCCGAAAGCCAACATCCAGCAGGCACAATGACAGGAATACCAGCCGTGAGCATCTCGACTAAAATGCCGCTACAGCGTGCATAGTAACTGGTACTATCATACAACAACAAACCAATGTCCGTCTCACGGATCAGTTGTACATACTGGTCCTTGTTCAGCGGATGCTGGACATGGACGACAGGAGCATAGGTGGACGATTGTTTTTTATCGGCCCGTATTTTACGGACGATCGAAGATGGCAAGCATTGCAGAAACCGTTGCGTACGTAGTTGAAGATGTAATTGCATGCGACCGGTTTGGAAATATTTTTCATACGAGCCTGCAAAGAAATCCGCCAGTTGCTGTCGCCCTTTTTCCTTACGCAAATGCCCAGGGCATACCAAATGGATGGTCGCCTCGTTGGATTGCGACACCTCATCAGAAGTCGATGTCTCCTTGGAGTACGACAGGCATGCTTGTTCTCTGCGAAAAGCCGGATTGGTGGGGTAAGGTAAAAACTGGAAATCAGCGACTCCCAGTCGCTGAAATTGAGCTGCCATGCATTCCGTGGTGGAATAAAAATGCAACCGAAAATCGGGAATTGCCTGCAAAGCCCGTGTGAACATCTGTGCTGTATGCACCCTACGATTTTCCTGACGCGGAAAATCTGGCTCACGACCATCCTGGAAATTGAAGTGAAACTGCAAATGCCAATCAACGTTTTTCCTGGCAGGTGTCAACTTCAAATAGTCCGCCAGACATTGCAGGTCGAATGCCGACATGGTTGGCAAAAAGACAACGTCGCCTTCGGCCGGTGGGTAATGAGCAAAAAGCTGCTGGCAACTATGCCCATACTGTTTACTAATACGTTCGTATCCTCGGCGATACTTCATGTCCAAAAGAGGGGTCAATAGAGGATTAAGGAATGCCTCCTTCAAAGTGCTCAGCATCCTCGACCCATAGCCCGACCCTTGACCCTCGATGCGATCATAAAGCCCTTCCGCATATTTTGCATAGCGATTGTAGGAAGAACGCTTGAACAGACGAGCCACATTCCAGGATTTCGGCATCGAGGGCTGACTGGCAAATTTCTCATGACACCCGAGAACAATCGAATACCCTAACGCTTCCGCAGCTCGCAATATTTGCAATGTATACTCATAGTGGTGGCCGCCCACATTAACGAGCGAGTGGTCCAACAAGTAAAACTGCTTCATATGATCACGTTTTTTCATCTTTTGATTGCGCCATGCTGCAGATTTTAGGAACCTTTAAATCATCCCACAAGGCAATTATGTGTGCGCACCTATCTAGTGTCTGGGCAAACCTTACTTTTAGGGTAGCCGATCCATAAGTATTGCAGGGGAAAAGTTTTATTTTTGCGTCAACCCAAAAAGATAAGTTTGACAAAGCACTAGGTTGGCCCGAAAAACCAGCGCGACTGCTGGCAATGCTGTCATTGAAAACCAACCAAACACCAAGTAGTGACAAGACCGTTCGACCACAACACTCTTCGGTCAATCGATAACTAAAAAGCAAGTCTCGGTGCGAAAATTTATGACTTATCCAGACTAGCAGTACTGCTAAGTGCAAAACTTTGCCAACACAACTTCTTCACCGACTGAGTAGCAGCAGGCAGTTAGAAGGCCTCACAGATCGAAAAGTCCTTCAACTCTATTACGTATTCCGGGTCCTTGATGACATAAAGTGGAACCGCACCAAAAAAAGAAGCCCACATGGTGTAGGTGCTGGGTGGGCCCATCAAGTAATCACACTGAGCGAAAGCATACATATCCTCAATCAAATGGCCTGTCCCCATGGTGTATTTCAGATCACCGAATTGGGTCTTATCCTGTGGGACATTTGAGCAGACCAAAAATCGAACCCTTTGCGGATCTAAGAGCTTTACCATGGCATGCATACCATGGACATACTGGGATAGGGTGTAGTAGCATTTACCGTCAAGAAATTTGGCATAATCGCCATGCCGTATATGAACTCCCACAAGCACATCGCAGTCCACACGGGCAGCGGCAATCACTTTCGCGACATTCTCACGATGTTCAACAATTGGTTGAAAATAGTCACGGATGACATCCGCATGCCGCTTGATTGCCAAATAATCCCGAAAACACCAACCCTGCAAAAGTACCCAACGTCGAGTCCGGGCTGCCTCGAGAAATTCTTCCTCCGCCATATCCAAAAGCTCTTCACCTCTTAGCCGGATGATCTTTACAGGAACCTCGATACAGTGCAGCATCACCGCGACATCTGTCATGTACCTAACTGCCTGGTACAAGGTCAACTTCAGCCAAGGCCAGACACTTCGAGTCGACTCTGTCGGTGGATAGTGGGGAAATACCACATCGCATGTCGATTCAAACAGCTGTGCACCCCAAGTTATAAAGTTCACGGTGAAGGCTGCGTAGATGCGTTCGGTGGGGCACCCAGACCCACGAAATGCAAGTTGCATTTCTTTCAGTGGGCAAGAATCCCGACGTGACTCAATTGTACCAATACGATGGAAATTGATGCGCGATAAGCTCTCGTAATTCTCGTCCTCTTCACAAACTAGAGTTCAACTTAATTTTCAACCTAACGTGGTGGTCGTTTAGTTTCCTTCGTTACAGCGTTGAGACCACTCTCGGTACATGACACTCAGTTTATTCACGATAACTGGTCGCCGATCAGCAAGATTGTTTGTTTCGCCGCGATCGATTTGCAGGTTGTATAGTTCCCAAGCCTGTTTCTTTTGACCCACGAGCTTCCACTTGCCACTTCGTACAGCACGGTGGCCATTCAACTCCCAGAAGAGCGCTGTGTGCCCCCGGCGTTGTTTCCCCTTAAAGATTGGCACCAAGCTCTTGCCTTCCACGGGTAAAATTTCTCGGCCACGATATCTCATCGGATAACTTCCACCGGCGAGCTCCAAGCAAGTCGGCATGACGTCGATGACATGACCAATTTGCTGTGTTATCTGGCCAACCGAATCAATTTTTCCGGGCCACTTAACGATCAACGGCGTGATGATGCCTCCCTCGTAGCTGCTTTGCTTGTAACCACGCACGGGCGTATTGCTCACGTGGGCCCACTCCGGACCGTAACCGCCGAATGTATCCGCCGGTCCTGGCATAACGCCCGGAATTACGGGCCGTGTATGGGTTCCATCCGTACGCCACGTAGCCTGTGTAGTGTCTAAAAAGAAGCTGCCATCGGCTTTGGCCTTAGGGAACCGCTCGGTCGCTCCATTATCCGAAAGAAACATGATGATCGTGTTTTCTGCACAGCCAGTCTCATGCATGGTTTTTAGGATGCGGCCGATGTTTTGATCCATGCAATCAACTTGTGCCGCGTAAACAGCCATCCGCTCAGCCTGCCAATCTTGATGTTGAGCCAGTTCCCAGGGCGAAACCGAAGGATCACGTGGCACGGGAGGCGATTCGCCGATCAATTTCATCTGCTGTTGGCGGTCGTATCGTTGCGTGCGGCACCGGCCCCAGCCTAGTTCTCGATATTTCTGCCGATACTTGGTGATATCCTTCTCCTTGGCATGCAGGGGCCAATGCGGCGCGATGTAGGCCACATAGAGAAAAAAAGGCTGGTCGATATCCGCCGACTGTTGCAAGAAACGCACGGCGTAGTCGGTGTAAGCGTCTGTCTTGAAATAGCCTTCTTTGGGAAGCGTATAAACGACTTGGTCAAGAAAATGATCGTCTGTACGGTTCATTTTGAAATAGTTGGTGGGTCCCTTGTTCGCCAGAGAGCCAAACGAACGGTCGAATCCCTTAAAGTAAGGAGATTGAATGTCGGTCCACTTGCCAACCATCATTGTGCGATACCCTGCCTCCTGTAGGGCTTCGCCCAGGTTCAGACATTGGTCGTTGCGAATACCGTTCCAGGTTCGCACGCCCACTTGATGGTGATACAGCCCTGTCATGAGCGACGCCCGCGTCGTTCCGCACACCGAACAGTTGTAAAACTGTGAGAATCGCAATCCTTCGGCCGCCAAACGGTTGATGTTCGGCGTATCTATCTCACCGCCGTAACAGCCGACATCCGAATATCCCATATCGTCGGCCATGATCAGCACGATATTGGGTCGTCGGACGCCGGTATGGGCCTTTGGGGCTTGTGCCCAAACGATCGTCGCAGGCAGCATCAACAATGCTAAAGTAAGCAGGTTCGTAATCTTCACAATCAGGACTCCCTCACGAGTCTTCGCTTGCCAAAATGGAGTCAAAAAGTAGGATTCCCTACCTAGTTTTTTGCACGGATGGTTAGAATGTAACACATCTGGTCAGATAACAAAAATCCTTCTCTTTCGGAGATCTTCAGTTGCCCAATCCCCTTTATCCCAGCCTGACACGCCGTGAGTTCACAAGCCATTCCGCACGTGCCTTAACAGCTGTTGCTGTGTCTAGATCTCTCGCCGCGTCTTCTCAGACAATTCCAGCGGCTCACAAATTTCGAGTTTGGGCTACTTCTGATGCACATGTCGGTACTGACTTACGACATCACCAGCGGGAGAGTTTAGCCGATGCAATTCGCCAAAGCGAATTTGGCATAGACAGTCCACCATTCGAGTGGGATATCGCCCTGCATTTGGGAGACGCCTCGGGGAACCAAGGTTCTCCGATAGACGACGAAGGGGAATTGGTGTCGCGACAATTCGCTGCTGCTCGCCGGCACGTTCGTGAGCAATTCTATACTCTGGCTGGCAATCACGACGCCACATTCGCCAACGAGAAAACCCAATGGTGGTTCCGCAAATGGCTTGACCCGACTGGCGAGAACTCGGAATTCTCTGGTGTTGATGCAAAGAACCGGCCTTATCCAGTGAAAGGGACCTGGGAACGATACACATTTCGCGTCGGCAATCTGCTGTTCGCCATGATGAGCGATCGAAATGACGTGGGCCCGCCCGTCGGACGCGGCCAGCGAGGCGGTTATCCGGCCGGCGCCGTGACCGGCGAAACTTTCACTTGGTGGAAGGAGCTTATTGAAAAAAATACCGACTCAATCATCATTTCAGCCCACCATCACATGCTTAAGGAAACGACCGTCGCCTCCGGCGAATGGGAAGGCTTCGTCAAAAACAAAGAGGGCGTTTGGGAACCAAACTATCACGGCTATTATCCGTTGGGCGGTCCCAAAGGAGCTTCCTATCTCTATTGGATCGATAGCAAGCCCGATGCGCAAGCGTTTGAAAATTATCTGGCGGTACATAACGGAGCCATCGACCTCTGGCTGGGCGGGCACACGCACACCAATCCCGGTGACCGTGCGGGCGGCCGCTCGCACATCGAACAAAAATGGGGCGTCAATTTTGCAAATGTCTCCGCCCTCACACGATGTCATGGGCACCGACATTCCACACCGATGAGCCGGTTGTTTACATTTACTGAAGGCAGCGACCAGATACGTGTACAATGTTACCTGCACACATCGCAGTATCGCCCACAGGGTTGGTACGAAAAAGCCGAGCAGGTGCTCACACTGAGCAAACCGTTTCGGATGGCTTGAATACAGATTGGGAATTCATATTATGCTGCAAACAAAAAGGACTTTCTTCTTTGGGATTCTGCTGATTGTGTTGTCGCTCGTTTGGGCACGCTCATCAATTGTGGATGCAGCAGACGCAACCAGCGAACAACTACAGCCGTTGAAAGTCGGGGCGGCAACGTGCATCATTACGCCAGCGGTGGGAAGCTGGCAGCAAGGTGCAGGTGTGACTCGCAAAGGAGAACGTATTCGAGATGGGCTCGAAGCGAATGCACTTTTCCTAACCGACGGCCAAACACGGCTACTGCTAATAAGTTGTGATCTCGTTGCACTGGATCTGGCAACCGTCAGCCCAATTCGCGACACCATTGCTACCGTGGCGGGGATCCCTCCGCGACAAGTCATCGTCACCTGCACCCATACCCATTCGGGCCCTGCACTGATTCGCACCAATTACCACATTCCCGTGGATAAATCCTATATTGACCTACTCAGTCAAAAACTGGCCAATGTTGCCAGTGATGCTGTCGCAGCGGCAAAGCCTGCGAAAATTGGTTGGGGCAGGGGGACCGCACAGATCGGTTTTAATCGACGCGTTTGCTGGGCCGATGGTACGCACACCATGCACGGCAACACTCAACGTCCCGTCTTTGCCGGGATGGAAGGCCCCGACGATCCTGCCCATTTGGCGATCTTTGCTGTCGACGAGGCCCTTAAGCCGATTGCAGTTGCGTATCACAATACGTCGCACCCAACGAATTTATACGGGGCAGGATTGTTCTCGGCTGACTACCCCGATGCTGCCCGCAAAATCATTCGCCGTGAGCTGGGTCGCATTCCAGTGCTTTATCTCAACGGAGCACAAGGCGACATCAACATTGCCAATCAACTCAATCCGCTGCTTGAGGACCCTGAGTCACGACTGGAACGCATCGGCGAAATGCTCGCTAAAGAAACATTACGATTGTATCGCAAGGCCGTATTTCACTCAAATATCCTTCTGGGGCATACGTACGAAGATTTGCAGGTCAAAGTTCGTTTACCCGAACCAAAACAGTTGGCGGACGCACAGAAAGTTATGGAACGGGTCAAATCGGGCGAAAAAATCATGGGGCAGAAACTTATTTTCGCATTCGGGACTATTGAACTTCAAGAGCAATATGGTAAGCAGCCCATCGACACGATGCCCATTCATGTGTTGCGAATAGGTGATGTCGCCTTGGTCACGCAACCCTGCGAATTGTATTGCCAATTTGGTCTCGACATCAAACGTCGTAGCCCCGCACCCCTGACGGCAGTCGTCGGATTGGCCGATGGCTATTGCGGATACTGTCCGACAATCGCTGCCATTCTTGGCGGCGGCTATTCCGGTCAACCCATCAGTTGGACGCGATTAGAACCGTACGCTGGCTATCACATGGTAGAAGCTGCTGGCCCAATGATGAACCGACTCTGGCGTGAGAAAAGGTCGGAGCAATATTTGGGAAGCCGTATCGGAAACGACGAAAATATTCCATCAGCAGTAGGCAGTCTGGCTGATTGGCAAGCCGGCGTCATGGCTGCGGGATAAAACCCACCTTGAAGGCAGAAATAGCAATGGAACTTACAATGCCAAAGAATTGGTGCGGCGGGCTATGCGGTCCGACTTTACACCGGTGACATTGCCCGATGGGGATCTAGAGCCAGTGCTGCAATTGGCCGAAGGATTTGCCGCATACAACGAATCGGTAAGGCCTGAAATGATTCGGATTCTGGGCGGAATAGCCCGAAGCTACGGGGCGGCCGGTATGGCGGTGTTGCCGAGACGTTTCTTGCCGAGATGCGATCGCAGCACAATCGGTATGGAGGAAACCCGCATCGATAAAGGCCTACGGTCGAGAGTATTCGTGCCGAGGCCGAAGCGATGATTGCTGTGAAGATCGTCGAACTACCGGATTGGGACACCCGTCACGAATTGTGGATTATGTTTCGGTGCGGCTCGTGCGGCTGGCTTCGGTGGAGACGGCAGTGGAAAGGGCCGCCCTGGCCAAAGGGTTACATCAGCGAAATCGGGCTGAAATGTCCTAAGTGTGAATGAGCACATCCTATTTGAAGGCTGACGGCTACTACACAATGGAAGAGGTGGTATTCTTTGTTGCCCACCTCCCAGTACCATTGGTAATAAATCGGGACCTTCGCTTCGTTGAAAAAAGCGGTAAAATAACTGGTGCGGGGCTAGGGTAGCGCCCGAACGGTGGAATCTCGACCGCCTGCCCCTGCTTTTTTGACGGTTTGCCGTCGATTTGGTTTCGAGGTTCAACTGCACCGGAAGCGAGAGCCGGATTCTATGTCCAAGGTTGCCATTGATGAGTTGATCCACATTAGTTCGACTGTTTTAGATTCTTCTAATGTTTAAGTTCAATGGAGCCAAGCGGTTACGCTGCTTCCAATGGTAAAGGCGAGCGAGTTCGTTGCGTGCAAGACGCTTCTCTTGTTCGTGCTGGATGCGGGAGGCAGTACCGCATCGACAGATGTGCAGAAGGATTGAGCTGATGCCTTCGCGGATCTGCTGAACGGTGATCGCTGGCGTCCATTTTTTTCCCCGACGAGCCTCGGTGTTCAAAAACCAGGTGGCGATGAGTGATAGTATTTGATGATGGTGCCAACCCTTCCAGTTGCGAACCTCGTAGTCGGCCATCCCCGCCTCGCTCTTGGCACGCTGGATGCATTCTTCAATGCGATGTTCGGCTTTGGCAACGCGAGCGAATTCCGCTACAAGTGTATCTGGCTGCGCGTTAGACAAGTAGTAATCAGTTTGGAGAACGCGGTGGTCGTCGCGGTCTTTGAAGCGGATGATGACCAAGACTTCTTCGTGGCCTTCTTGCCGTTTTTCAGTGCGCGCTACCACGCGTCGTTTGACTACCTCTACGATGAGCGGACCTTTCGATCCATCGCGCACATCGACTTTGGTCCAGCCACTTTTGTTAAGCATTCCAACCCACCCATCGACACGAGTCCACGGTCGTTTCGGATAACGACCGCGACCCGAGTAGGCAGGCGGGTCGACTTCCAAATCACGGATCTGGGTATTGGACGGAACGGCCAACAGGTATTGTTCGTTCAGTGTGTTCAAACGCCTGCGAAACCAGGACGGACGGTCCATTTCGTCATCGCCCGTGATCCACGCATGTGGCAGTTTTTCGCCATGCAGCGCGAGCATCTCCAAACACAATTGATGCCGCGTACGATAGCGGATTTCCTTGGGCACACCCGCTTTCCTTCGACGCTTTTTGTCCTTCGTCCAAGCCTTGGGAAGAAACAGACGTGTATCGACCAAAGCATGCTCCTTGACCGAAACATATCCCATGTAGACAGCCACTTGGCAGTTATCGACCTTGCCCAGTCGACCGCACCATTGGCGCCCGACACCAACCGACTCTTTTCCCGATTTCGGATAGCCCGAGGGATCGAAAACGATCACACCATTCTCATCGCCCAACTGCTTGCCCACTCGGCGCACCAACTCGTCACGCATAGGTTTGTGATCCCAATCCGACCTACCAATAAACCATTGCAAAGGTATGCGTTCTTGTCCAAAACGATAGGCAATCGACTCGACATTTTTGTGCTCGAGATCCGAGAGCAAGCCTTGCATAAATGTGCTTGCATGCTCGCATTGTTCCTTGCGGACCAGGCTTTCAACAAATGGATTCATAAACCGCTCCAACCGTGGCATCACCCGATCAAAGATCTGCGGTGCCACCGTGCATTCATCCAACAATTCTTGCTTGCGTGCTTCGAATTTCGCTTCCATGCGACAGCTCCTTCCATGATATGTCGTCTTGCTCCAGTTCACGGAAGTTGCTAATACAAATTCACTTATATCACGTCAATCGAAATCAAACAGTCGAATGAACTGCGGACTGACTATGAGCAGGTCCTGCGAGAAATGAAGTCGGAGCAACAACAGCTTGCGGCTGCAATCAAGGACGCCAGTTTGCCGAAGAACCGTCAGCTGGCCGAACAGGACGAGAAGGTTGACCGGGCGGTCCAACTCTTTTCCCAACTCCGCGAAACCTTTCTCAAGGCAGATACAGTCAGGCTTCGCGAGTTTCTCCGCACTGCAATCGAGAAGATCGTGGTTCGGGTGAGCAAGTCGAAACAGGGGCGCAAGAATCGATACCATCTATTGGGCGGCGACATCCACATGAAAGTTTATGACTTGGGGCTCACAGCCAGGTGTGCGTAATCATCAAATGCAATATTGACGAGTTTCAAATTATGCTCGCACGCACAGGCAATCATATGTGCGAACAGGATAAGTCGATTGCCAAGCTGGCCATATTTTTTTGCAAGCACTAACATTTGCCGGAAAATCGCCGCATATACTTACTTAAACGGGAAGGCCATTTTTTCCACCCACGAGTACGTGGTGGAGAAAAGCAGTGATCGAACGTATATTGATCTGCTTCTTTGCTGCGAATCACAAAAGGTGGGTGTTGCATTTTTTCGATACGCCCCAGGGGCAATTTCGACAACCGGTCCTGTGCGTTGGTAGTGTGCGTAGCTCCAACACCAAAACCTATATTGCTGACAAGATTCGTACTTGGAAGAATTTGCATTCCGCCTTGACTCAGAAAGGAATAGAAGAGCGCGTAATCCCAAGTGTCAATTAGATTATCATGCGCTGTCGTCAACGTTTTCTGCCAGTAGGCCTCTTCGCGTGATGTATCGCAAAATGCATGAAGGCCACCTGAAGATTTGAACTCCGACCACGACTTCATCGACAAGTCATAATGTTTCCAGGCTCTTCGCCAGGAGGCCCATCCCCAGCAATGAAAGTATTTAGTAAAGTAATAACTAGAGGATGACCGTTGCAAACCATTTTGAAAATTAACGCCTCCAATGGACATAACTCTTCGGTCTTCTTGATAACGATCGAGCAAATCCTGACAGAACGAGAAGAAGTCGCTTGTCGGCAAGCAATCGTCTTCTAACACTATGGCTTGCGTGCATGCATCGAAAACCCAGTCCAATCCTGATGCTACCCTTTGCTTGCAACCTAGATTTTTTTCAGAATAATTGCGCTGTATTTGACATGTCCAGTCAAGTTGCTTTTCAAAATCATCGATCAATTCTCGTGTCGCAGCCACTTGCCTTTTTTCACCCGGACAATTTGGCCGCGCACCATCTGCAATAACCCATAGCTCCCGTGGTTGCGATTTGGCGATCTCCGCCAGCACATGCCTGGTCACTTCAGGACGATTGAATATCATAAATGCTACAGGCGTATCCAGTGGCAATGTATTAAACCTTTCGTCCTGTCATGCTGCAGCAAGTACTTGCTGATAGACTTGGATCGTTTCTTTAGCCATCTTGTCCCAACTGAACTGCTGTTGCCGCTGGTAGCCCAATTCGATCAGTTTACTGCGTTGTGATTCATTCTTGGGAAATTCCAACAGAATCTCACTCAACTCTCCCACAGAATAGGGATCGAAAAGAATACCCGCATCCCCCACAACTTCAGGAATACTCGATGTGTTCGCAGCAATCACAGCCGTGCCACAACACATAGCCTCCAAGGGTGGTATTCCAAATCCTTCGTAAAGCGATGGATAGACCACCGCAAGACTGAATCGATATTCGTCGGCTAACGCCTTGTCGTCCAGGTACCCTCGGGGGATGATGTGCTCCGTCAGACCCAACTGGTTAACTTTTCGTATTTCCATGTTCGACAGGGGAGCTCCTGTGATATGCAAATCTATTGGCGAGCCATTTTGACATACCACGGACATGGCTTGTAGTAATCGGTCGAAATTCTTGTACCCATGACGCGCTCCCACGTATAGATAGTACGGTCTGTCGACAGGAGGCGACGCCTGAGAATCCTGCGGCACCTGCAATTCACACCCATGGTAAACAACCGAAATCGGTGTATCAGGCAAATCATAGTACTCCAACAAATCGGACTTTGTTTTCTCTGATACGCAGATAATCGCATCCGCCTGTAGAATGGCGCGGCGTTTAATTGCTGCATGTTTTCGTGCCGGGTCGACCATTTCACTGAATCGTTCATGAATCATGTCATGTACGGTCAAAACGAGGGGTGCGTGCTTGCGATGTCCCCGTTTACCTAATAAAGATTCATAGTAAGTGGGATGTTGAATATCATAATTTTTCCGTTCGGTAAGGCTTTGGAAATAGACGCCCTTCAAGGCCCTGGGGAGCCAACGTATTGGACGAGGCCATTTTTTATAATTCCACTGATATACTTCCAAGTTGGGATGTGATGGAAATTGGTCGGTATTGTATTGTGTGGCAGTCAAAACGGGGGTCGTATCATTCGGTAAACGATCAATTAGCTGGGAAAAATAACGATTGATACCGCCTGCTTTTTGGCATGCATAAATCATTCCATCGTATAAAATCCGCATTGACTATTTCCTAAATTGCACGTCCGGTAAGTTTCTGATAATCGCTTCCCAAAAGTGACTTGCGTTTGTGAATCCTGTTCAACACTTTGGCAACGAGTCCCTTCCTGGCAAGGCGAAAAAGACGTTGGGGTATTTCTAGTTCCGTCATGAGATGAAAGGCCTTGCCATCAGAAACAAAATTCAAGCCTGACTTGGCAGCCAAAATTTTCAGCGACTGCATTGTGTGAAGTGCCACATGCTGTCCACCCTCCAATGCGTAGTACCACCACTCTCCCGGCTTGGGAATATTGGTGGGCACCAACTCCGTACTAAAGAGAATATTACGAGAAAACCGGCTTATCTTTTTTAACTCTTCCCTGGGCTCCACCAGATGCTCAAATACTTCAAATGCGGTCACCAGATCGTAGGCGGGGCTAACGACAGAATTGGTATCCCATCCCTTGGCGAACAGGTTATCACAGTAGGGGTCGAATCGATAAAAGTCATAACCCATGTCACGCATGATTCTCACGAACAATCCATATCCGCCCCCATAGTCGAGGTATTGAACATTGCCATGAAAGAAAGCGTTAATAATCGCTCGCGTCGATTTGGCGAGGTTCATATTGCGACACACCAGACCAATGTCGGTCGAGATGATGGCTTCCGAATAGGCTTCCTCAAGCCAGTAAGGCTCTTCCGTTTGAATAAATCCACATTCAGGACATCGAAAGTACTGGATTTCGTATTGGTCAAGAATTTCAGCCTTTGTGAACGCATGCGTCAAGCTGTCACATATCTTGCAGAGCATTCCACCATCGCCTTTTGTGTGAAGTTCTCGTTCCTTACCCGACCCAATGTTGCGGCACCCATTCGCAAGGCAAGTGGTAGCATTTCATTGGGATTCTTAAGACACCCATTGTGATGTGTCAACAGGAATAGCCACACACTGACAGGCAATCTATAATAGCCACATGTTTGACTACCTACTCAGACTGATCTTTATCATTGCCATTTTGGTTGGGGTGCCAGCAGAGAAGGCACATGGTGGCGAACAGACCGCCTTTGATGGCCAGACCTCTTTCGATGGGCAGAGGGCTTACACTCACTTGAAACAGCTTTGTCAATTGGGCTCTCGAATGAGTGGCTCGCTTGGAATGCGCCAGCAGCAAGCTCTGATGGAGAAACATTTCACCGAATTGGGTGGTCAAGTGGAATATCAACGATTTCAAGCCAAACACCACCCGCTGACTGGCCGGCCTGTTCCCATGGCCAACCTGATTGTCCACTGGCATCCAAATACTAAACAGCGACTCTTGTTCTGCGCCCATTACGATACGAGGCCGTTGCCCTCACGCGACCCGAACCCACGGTTGCGTCAACAGGGCAGGTTCCTCGGTGCAAACGATGGGGCCAGTGGCACCGCCCTGCTGATGGAACTGGGTCGACATATCCCCAAACTCCAATCTGCCTACGGAGTTGATTTTGTCTTTTTCGATGGTGAAGAACTGGTCTACGAGGATCCGCGTGACCCTTATTTTTTGGGTAGTCGATGGTTTGCCAAGCAATATCGCGACCAACCTCGTAATTATCGCTATCAGTACGGTATCTTGTTAGACATGGTTGGAGATGCAGAGCTTACCATTTATCAAGAACAGAATAGCATGAGCTGGCCCGACACACGTCCCCTGGTCGAGGAACTTTGGGCCACTGCTAAGCGCCTGGGTGTCAAGGAATTCATACCCCAAGTAAAGTATGAGGTGCTTGACGATCACTTGCCATTGCACCAGATTGCTGGCATCCCAACCTGTGACGTCATCGATTTTAGATATCCTGATCACACCATGCGATTTTGGCACACTACCCAGGATACGCCTGGCCGATGTTCAGCCAGCTCGCTGGAAAAAGTCGGCCGTGTCATGCTAGCATGGCTAAGAGAGTCCGAACCCAAGAACCCAGAGCCAACCCAATAAAGTTACCCTCATTCAGGAAAAAACTCAACACTCAACACTCAACACTCAACACTCAACACTCAACACTCAAAACTCAACACTCAAAACTCAAAACTCAACACTCAATCCTTTAATGATTCCCGATCCACTACGTATGGCGATCGCTCTGATTCCAGTGGCCTCCTACCTGCTACTGATCGGATTGCTTAATATCCGCCGGTGCCCATTCCTGACCACTGGGGGTGGCGATCTGGCTGCATTAGGGGCCGCTTTATCCGGTCTGGTACTGATAGGCCCTATTGAGCTGTTTCGCCCAGAGGCGGCTTCGGCTGATTTTGGCGGGTATGTTTGGTCATTTTTACTCGTTTTCTACTGGCTCTGGGTTTGGCTGGCAATTCTCCTGGCGCGACCAAGGCTGATTATCTACAATATCAGCTACGATGAACTTAGGCCCCTGCTAGCCGAAGTAGCCCGTTCGATCGACCCCCAATCTCGGTGGGCTGGCGAGAGCCTCTCGCTGCCAACTCTGGGTGTACAGCTACACGTGGAAACATCTCATATTATGAGGAATGCATCGCTTGTCGCGGCAGGATCCAAACAAAATTTGGCTGGCTGGCGAAAGCTGGCAGCCCATCTTCACAAGCGGATCCATCGACTGCGAGTGGCTCGCAACCCACGCTCACTGGGAATTATGCTGCTGGCCAGCTTGCTCCTAGCACTGAGCATTTGGCACATGCTGTCTGATCCGCAGCGGGTAGCCCAAGCCATGCAGGAAATGCTGACGCTCTAGCCCGCATATTTCACCCGTTTCTGCTACGGCGTCCCAAGTCCTTCCGTGGCTGCGTTATGTTTCGGTCCCGGGTACCGCGGCGCAGCAGTGGTCGCCTCAACGTGTATGAAACACGCCTGCGGTCGCAAACCTCACATGCCTTGCCACAAAAGGACTTAAGCCACCTCGCGACGAAACGGATGAAAAATCCGGGCTAGCAGTCTGTTGAGAAAGTGCTTTGTAGGCGAGAGCGTGGCAAGATACGTCAAACCAAGAAGTGGAAATACGGACATATTGCTTATATGCCAAGTTTCCGCAACGCAGGGTAGGCGGATCTGGACCGATCGTAGCCCAAATGACTTTTTCAACGGGCTGCTAACCTCCAATTTCCCCTTGCGTGGTGCCGACCCCAACCTATAATTTGGGAATACCTTGTTTCCAGGGTTAAGCTATGCGGGTGTAGCTCAGTTGGCAGAGCACAACGTTGCCAACGTTGTTGTCGTGGGTTCGAATC
This sequence comes from Pirellulales bacterium, assembly GCA_039831705.1. Classification (GTDB taxonomy): domain Bacteria; phylum Planctomycetota; class Planctomycetia; order Pirellulales; family Lacipirellulaceae; genus JAJRWS01. The sequence continues at coordinate 26,459 of JBDOMT010000513.1, forward strand.
CCATCACCCGCTCTGTGTCTGGTCAAGCCGCACTGGCTTAATACCAGCGGAGGGCGTTTGCCGTGATGGTAAGCATATTGCCGCTGGGATTAAGCAAGATGCGTTTGACGGGAAAGAGTCTGGTCAAGCCGATATGGCTTAATACCGGTGGAAGACATTTACCAGTTATAACATGAGGGATGAGTCGTTCTATGGCTGCTGAAGACCAGGAAGAATTAGTTGACGACATCCCCAAAGATGTGGACGGGCCTAAGGATTCGGACGAAGGCGATGGAGACGCTGACGCGGAGAAACTGAATCTTAGCGTTCAAGTCAGTAGCCCCAGCGCATGCCAAAAGCATGTCACGGTGTCCGTTTCCCGAGAAGACATCGATCGCTACTTAGACGATGCTTACAGCGAACTGATGACGACTTCGGACGTCCCCGGATTCCGCAAAGGACGTGCGCCCCGCAAGTTAGTAGAAAGTCGCTATAAAAAGGAGATTGCGGAACAAATCAAAGGCTCTTTGTTGATGGACTGCCTGGGCCAAGTCAGCGAAGAAGAAAAATTTGCGGCCATCAGTGAACCAGATATCAACTTGGATGCAGTTGAGGTTCCTGACGAAGGCCCTATGACCTTCGAATTTGATCTCGAAGTACGACCCGAATTTGAGATGCCTAAGTGGCAAGGGCTCAAGCTTAACCGCCCGATACGGGACTTTACGGATAAAGACGTCGATTGCGAGCTGGAAAAAATGCTCTCCCGTTATGGCCAACTCACCCCACATAATGGGCCGGCTGAAATCGGGGATTATCTATCCGTCAGTATCACCGGCTCCCATCAAGGCAAGCAAGTATCCCATGAAGAAGACCATTTATTGCGTATTCGACCAATGCTGAGCTTCAGTGATGGCCGCCTGGATAATTTTGGCGAACTGGCGACGGGAGCCGAGCCAGGAACCCGTTTCAGTGGAAAAGTCGAACTCGTACAAGATGCGACCAATAAAGCATTAAGCGGTGAAACCGTAGATATTGAGTTTAATGTTCTGGAAGTAAAAAAACTCAACTTGCCTGAATTGACTGCTGATTTTCTTCAAGAAATGGGCGATTTTGAAACCGAAGGAGACCTACGAGAGGCGATTCAAGCAAATCTAAAGCGTCAATTGCAATATCAGCAGCAGCAACAGGTTCGTCAGCAAATTTCTGCGGAACTTACTAAAACAGCCGATTTCGACCTGCCACCCGAACTGCTGAAACGGCAGAGTAGCCGTGAGCTAGAGCGGGCAATCATGGAGCTGCGTAGGAGTGGCTTTGGTGAGTCAGATATCCGTGCCCATGAAAATGAATTGCGTCAAAACAGTGCCCAATCGACGGAACGTGCACTGAAAGAGCACTTCATTCTAGAGCGGATCGCCGAAGATGAAGACATTGAAGCTGCAGAGGGAGACTTTGAACAGGAAGTTTTCCTGATGGCGGCACAAAGTGGCGAATCGCCTCGACGCGTGCGTGCACAGATCGAAAAACGAGGCCTGATGGACGTTCTGCAGAATCAAATTGTGGAACGCAAGGTCCTAGAACTCGTTCAAGCCAAAGCAAAATTCGAGGACGAGGCTTATGAAGTCGACGGCCAAACCGAGGTGGAAGCAATTCCACTTGCTGCAGGAGGTGGCGAAGGAAGTGCTGACATACATGACGCTAGCGGCGACTCTGGTGCTAACGAAAAATCTGATGACGTGTCGGAGAAAGACGAGGCCTCAACCGTAGCATCCGCAGACTGATGCGGCAAGCTTTCAGGCCAAGCCAAACACACTTTCATGGAAGGAATTGAAATTGGGCATGCACGACAGATTCACTGAAAATGGGCAACTCCAGGGCTTTTGCCCTCCCATCGCCGGATCTTCAAAAAATCCAATGGCCACCAATCCAATGATGGCGGATCCACAAATGGCTGCAGCCATGCGGGATTACCAACGCCAGCGTCAAATGACGCTGGGTGACCTTCTGCTGGAAAACCGGATTATTTTCCTGCAAGGTGAAATCTACGATGGTAATGCCAACGAATTGGTCATGAAGTTGCTTTACCTGCAAAGTGAAAATCGCCGGAAAGAAATCCATTTCTACATTAATTCTCCTGGCGGCAGCGTGACTTCCACCTTGGCGATCTATGACACGATGCAGATGATTTCACCGCCAGTATCCACTTACTGCGTGGGGTTGGCAGCCAGTGGCGGCGCGGTTCTGTTAGCCGGCGGAACCAAAGATAAGCGCTACGCACTGCTGCACTCTAAGGTCATGATCCACCAGCCTCACGGCGGTGTCGGAGGACAGATTTCGGATATTGAAATTCAAGCCGAAGAAATCGTACGCACCCGAACCGTACTCAATGAAATCATGGCGGAACATACAGGCAAGCCTGCGGAAGAAATTGGCCGGGCTTGCGACCGCGACCACTACATGACCGCCAGTGAGGCGAAGGAGTTCGGTGTCGTCGATGACATCCTCTCCAAACCACCCGGCGGCGACGAAGACGGCGACGAAGACGAATAACCGGCAAAGCCAGTTTGCGTCGCGTGTGATTGTCTTATTACCATTGCCATTTCAGCCAACCCCTACGTATTAACCGCCATGCCTCTCATACCTTATGTCGTTGAAAAGTCGGGCCGCGAAGAGCGGGCCATGGACATCTACAGTCGGCTTTTAAAAGACCGTATTGTGATGTTAGGTTCTGGAATTCACGACGAGGTAGCCAATAGCTTGGTAGCCCAACTCCTGTTCCTGCAGTCCGACGATCCGAAAGCGGATATCCACCTCTACATCAATTCTCCCGGCGGCAGTGTGACTGCAGGCATGGCGATTTACGATACCATGCAATTCATCACTTGCGATGTTGCCACTTACTGCCTTGGACAAGCTGCTTCCATGGGAGCCCTTTTGCTGGCCGCTGGTGCTGCCGGCAAACGCCATGCATTGCCAAACTCCCGGATCATGATCCATCAGCCATCGGCCGGAATGGAAGGTACCGCAGAGGATATTATTATCCATGCCGCCGAGTACAAAAAAACCAAAGGTCGACTCAACAATATCCTGCTACAACATACGGGGCAGTCGCTGGAGCAAATAGAGAAAGATACTGACCGCGACCATTTCATGTCCTCTGCAGAAGCCTGCGAATACCATCTTATCGACAAGGTCATCAGCAAGATGGAATAGCTAGCGGCGACGTCGTTAAGGGCAGCAGAAAACTGAAGACCACCGCCTGAAGGCGGAGGGTTCGCCGACAGTCGGCTAAAGCCCGACTTTCTGGTTGTGGCTTACTTACCGCAATCGCCACGAAGTG